>NZ_JBKFBO010000097.1:0-151192 GCF_053346215.1 Methylobacterium sp. A49B | reverse complement strand
GCCGCCACCGCCGCCCGGGCCGCCCTGCGCGAACGCGGTCGCCGCGCCCGCGACGACGATGATGGCCGCGACCGTGTCCCTGAGTATCCGCTTCATGGCCTCTCCTCCTGCGATTGTGGGAGCGCATTGTGGGAGCGCCTGCGACGCCCGCGCCGGGCCGCAACGGGCCCTCGGGCCAAACCGTTCCGTCGGGAGGCTCAAACAGACGGGATGACACCGTCGTGCTCTGTCCTCGGCAAAGCGCCATCACGGACTTGCGATCAGGAGCGGCCTCTGTAACGTCCCGCCGCACGAAGAAGAGCCCGGCCGCTGCCGGCGCCGATACTGATCGACGGAGACGCCATGTCCGCCCCGCGAAACGACACGATCGGTATCGCGCCGACGAGCGCGCTCGACGAGGCCGCGGACCGGAAGCGCCGGATCTGGGCGATCGTCGGCTCGTCTTCGGGCAATCTCGTCGAGTGGTACGATTTCTACTGCTACGCCTTCTTCGCGCTCTACTTCGCGCCGGCTTTCTTCCCCAAGGGCGACTCCACCAGCCAGCTGCTGCAGACCGCCGGAATCTTTGCGGTCGGCTTCTTCATGCGCCCGATCGGCGGCTGGCTATTCGGACGCATCGCCGACCGCGTCGGGCGCCGGACCTCGATGGTCATCTCCGTCCTGATGATGTGCTTCGGCTCGCTGCTGATCGGCATCCTGCCGACCTACGAGCATGTCGGCACCCTCGCCCCCGTCCTGCTGCTTCTCGCGCGCATGCTCCAGGGCCTGTCGGTGGGCGGCGAGTACGGCACCTCGGCGACCTACATGAGCGAGGTCGCCATCAAGGGTAAACGCGGTTTCTTCGCCTCGTTCCAGTACGTCACGCTGATCGGCGGCCAGCTGCTCGCCTCGCTGGTCCTGGTCCTGCTCCAGACCGTGATGAGCGGACCGGAACTCACCGCCTGGGGCTGGCGCATCCCCTTCTTCATCGGCGCCGGCCTCGCCGTCGTTGCGCTCTACCTGCGCCGCTCGCTGGCCGAGACCAAGGACAGCAGCGACAAGGAGAACGCCGGCACCTTCGCCGAGCTGTCCAAGCACTGGCGCGCCTTCCTGGTGGTGGTGGCCTATACCGCCGGCGGCAGCCTGAGCTTCTACACCTTCACGACCTACATGCAGAAATACCTCGTCAACACCGCCGGCATGCCCAAGACCTCGGCCTCGCAGGTGATGACCGTGGTGCTGTTCGTCTACATGGCGATCCAGCCGATCTTCGGCGCGCTGTCGGACAAAATCGGCCGCAAGGCCAACATGCTGCTCTACAGCGGGCTGGGCACGCTCATGGTGGTGCCGCTGATGACGGCGCTCGGCACCAACAAGGACCCTTATCTTGCCTTCGCGCTGATCACGCTCGGGCTCGCGGTGGTGTCGTTCTACACGGGCATCAGCGGCATCGTGAAGGCGGAGCTGTTCCCCACCAACGTGCGCGCGCTCGGCGTCGGCCTGTCCTACGCGGTGGCCAACGCCACCTTCGGCGGCACGGCCGAGTTCGTGGCGCTGTGGTTCAAGGACAACGGCATGGAAAGCACGTTCTTCTGGTACGTGACCGTGCTGATGGCGATCGCCTTCGTGGCCTCGCTGATCATGCCGAACCCGAAGGTCCACGGCTATCTCGACGGCGCCGGGACCGTCGAGGAGGCGCTCGGCAAGAAGCCGCGCCTCGCCCACGCCTGAGTGGGGCCGCCCGGCTGGACCGGTGCGGCATTTCCCGATGATATGCCTCCTGTCGGGCGCGCCAGACGCCCGCGGGAGGATACGATGCTCAAGATCGCCGCGGTCGGCGCCCTGACCATCCTCGGTCTCGTCGCGACCAGCAAAACCCGCGCGGAGGACGCGGCGCCGTTCAGGCCGACGCAACCCGCCGGTTATCTCTTCGTCGGCGGCCGCTACGAGACGGCGAAGGACAAGACATTCGCCCGCGGGCAGATGTTCGTGGAGTACCGCGCGCCCGCGCGGATCACGCAGCCTTACCCGATCGTCCTCGTGCACGGCACCGCGCAGACCGGGACCAATTTCCTCGGCACGCCCGACGGGCGGCCCGGCTGGGCGGACCGCTTCGCCGCCAAGGGTTTCGCGACCTACGTGATCGATCAGGTCGGCCGCGGCCGGTCAGGCGGCGACGCGGAGACCTACGGTCCCTACGCCCGCCTGCCGGTCGAGGATCTGGAGACCGTCTTCACCGGACAGGAGCGGTTCTCCCTCTATCCGCAGGCCAAGCTGCACACGCAGTGGCCCGGCGGCCCGGGCATGCGCGGCAACGGCGCCTTCGACCAGTTCTACCAGTCGCAGGTGCCCTACATCGCGAGCGCCCTCAGGAGTGAGGAACTGGTCGATCCGGCGCTGATCGCGCTCCTGGAAAAGATCGGGCCGGCGATCCTGCTGACCCACTCCCAGGCCGGCGTGTTCGGCTGGGCCGTCTCCGATCAGCGGCCCGACCTCGTGAAGGCGCATGTCGCCGTGGAGCCTAACGGACCGACCTTCTACGATATCCGGTTCAAGGGCGGGACAGATTGGTACGAGCGCGTCGGCGACGCTCGCGCCCGGCCCTACGGCATCACCCGGGTTCCGCTGCACTTCGAGCCGCCCGTGAGCGGTCCCGCGGACCTCACGGTGGTCCAGGCCGATCAGCCAGCGCGTCCGGATCAGATCCGCTGCTGGCTGCAGGCCGAGCCGGCGCGGACCCTCCCGAACCTCGCCAGGGTGCCGGCCGTGATCGTGACGGCCGAGGCGTCGTTCCGCGCCACGATGGATGACTGCACCGCCGCCTTCCTGACGCAGGCTGGGGCCAAGCCCGACCGGTTGGCGCTGGCCGAGCAGGGCATCCACGGCAACGGCCATATGATGATGCTGGAGTCGAACAGCGACGCGGTGGCGGACGCGATCGTCGGCTGGATCGAAGCCCGGACCGGGGCACAGCCCGGGAAGCCCCGGCCTTAACCCGCCGCTTACCCTGTCCCGGCGAGGGTGATCCGGTCATCCGACGAGGGAACGCATGACCGACATGACCGACACCGTAGGCGTTGCGGGCGACCGCATCCGCTCGATCATCGAGCGCGTGGAGCGGCTGGAGGAGGAGATCAAGGACCTGATGGAGGCCAAGAAGGAGGTCTTCGCCGAGGCGAAGGGCGAAGGGCTGGACGTCAAGGTGCTCAAGGAGATCCTGAAGATCCGCAAGCAGGACAAGGACGAGCGGGACGAGCAGGAAACCCTGCTCGACGTCTACCTTCGCGCCATGGATGCCCCCTCCCCGGCGCCGATCGCGCAAGCGGCCTGAGGCAGAGCCAGGGGGCGGCGCCCGGCGCGCCGCCCCATCCCTGTCAGGCGCGTGAGGGCGTCCCGAGATAGGCCGCGAGATTGCGCCGGATGCGGGCGAGCGGCTCCTCGGCGGGATCGGGCAGCACGAAGCGCGCGCCCGTGATGGTCTCGTAGGCGCGGATGTAGACCGCGGCCGTTTCCAGAACGACGTCGGCGGGGATCTCCGGGATCGGGTCCGTGTAGGGATCGCAGCGCGCGACGACCCAGTTCCGCACGAAATCCTTGTCGAAACTCTCCGGGGCCGCGCCGGACGCGAAGCGTTCGGGATAGCTCTGGGCGAACCAGTAGCGACTGCTGTCCGGCGTGTGGATCTCGTCGGCCAGGACGATGCGGCCGTCCGGATCGGTGCCGAACTCGTACTTCGTGTCGGCAAGGATCAACCCGCGCTCCCCCGCGAGGGCCTGCCCGCGGGCGAACAGCGCCAGCGCCGCCTCCGACACCGTTCGCCACTGCTCAGGCGTCAGCAGCCCGCGCTCCAGGATCTCGCCCTCGGTCAGGGGCTCATCGTGGCCGCCGTCGAACGCCTTCGTGGTCGGCGTGATGATGGCCCGGGGCAGGCGCTCGTTCGGCCGCATGCCCTCCGGGAAGCGGTGACCGTACATGTTGCGCTCGCCCGCCCGGTAGCGTGTCAGGATCGAGGTCGATGTGGTGCCCGCGAGGTAGCCGCGCACCACCACCTCGACCGGCAGGATCTCCAGGCGACGGCCGACCACCACGTTCGGGTCCGGATAGGCGATCACGTGGTTCGGGCAGATATCGGCCGTCTTCTCGAACCAGTAGCGCGCGGTCTGGGTCAGCACCTGCCCCTTGAAGGGGATCGCGGCCAGCGCGCGGTCGAAGGCACTGATCCGGTCCGAGGTGATGAGCACGCGCCGCCCGTCCGGCAGGTCGTAATTGTCCCGCACCTTGCCCCGGTAGTGGTTCGGCAGTTCGGGCAGGGTCGCCTCACGCAGAACTTGATGTGCGTGCGGAACGAGGTCGGCCGTGTTCATCGGGGCTGTCCGTCAGACTGCGCGGCGATCACGCCGCCGCGCCTGTGTGCGCGGAGCGACCGGAGATTTCCAGTCCCCGGCGGGCACCGCGGACATCTGCGGCAAGATTCCGGCTTGGTGCCGGCACCATGTCCCGCGTCCGGACTGGCCGGCGGCCTGGTCGATCGGGTTTCGACGCCCGTTCCGCCGCTCAGTGTCGTCGGTATAGGGCGGAGCCGCGGCCGGTGCCGTACGTTCCGAGCCCGCTGCTTGACCGGTTGAAACATACTAGTCGGGCTCGAGACCCGGCCCTATCCTACTGACCACTGCACATTGTAGGCATCCGGGTGGCCGCGGGGACGGGCGATGCCGCCTGACAGCCGAGGCCCGATGACAGGATCAACGCATCAGTCGAGCAGGCATCCGTTCCTGCGCAAAATCGAGAGCATCGCGCTGTTCAGACCGAGCGAGGCGGAACTCGCGGCCTTGAATGCTCTGCCCATGCAGATGGCGACGATCGAGCCTAACCGGGACATCGTCCGGGAAGGTGACCGCCCGTCCCGCTGCTTCGCGGTCTTGGAGGGCATCGCCTGCACGTACAAGTCGACGCGGTCCGGAAAACGACAGGTCATGGGCTACCACGTGCCCGGTGACGTGCCGGACTTCCTGAGCCTCCACCTGGAAACCCTCGACATCAGCATCGCCACAGTCAGCGCGTGCCGCCTCGGCTTCGTTCAGCACGAAGCGGCGCGCGCCATGCTGCGCGCGCACCCACGGCTCAACGACGTGTTCTGGCGCGCGACTCTGATCGACGCCGCCATCGTGCGGGAGTGGATGCTCAATACGGGCCGGCGGGAAGCCTTCGCCCGCATGGCCCACCTGTTCTGCGAACTGGTGATCCGCCTCGGCGCGGTCGGGCTCGCTCCGGACCGGACCTGTGACATCCCCATGACTCAGCCGGAACTCGCGGACGCCCTCGGCATCACGCCGGTCCATGTGAACCGGACCATCCGGGACCTCAAGGCCGCCGGCCTGATCACGCTGCGTAGCCGCCGCCTCACGGTTCACGACTGGAATGGACTGGTATCGGCGGCCGAATTCGACCCCACCTACCTGCACTGCCGCGATCAGGACGCGTCGTAGACCGCCGGCTGCGCGCTTGAAGCTGAGGCCCTCTCCGTCAGGTGATTCAGTCGGACAAGGTAGTCCGCGGCCGCCCTGCCCATAGCGAACGCGGTCGCGGGACTCCGCCAGGAGCCGAGGTCAGCAGGTCCGAACCTGGGGCGACCCAGCGGTAGCGGAATTCTCAAGCTCACCGACCGGGAAAGAAATCCGCGCGTTCGCGCAGCGAGAGGCGCGTCATGGCCGATGCGGCGCTCGGTGCCTGGGTTGGGACTGATGGTGCGGGTGGTCGGACTCGAACCGACACTCCTTGCGGAACCGGATTTTGAGTCCGGCGCGTCTACCAATTCCACCACACCCGCATCGAGTCGCGTTGGCGACCCGATTGCTCCTAGCGCAGTTTGCCTCCGACCGGGAGTCCCGCCACGAGCTGCGATCTGCGTCTCGCCTTACACTGGAGGCAGAAGCTTCGCCGGTGGCTCGACCGCCGCCCTATGGCGGCGCCGGAATCCGCCGCGAGGTCGGCAGGATGTTGCTCGGCGCACGTCGGGAGAGGGCTTAAGGGACCGAACGGCTCGGTTGTCCAGACAGCCGATCTGGCCAAGGCGAGGCGCCTATGCTCAAAGGGCGGCCGGTTGTTCGATACGGTAGGTTGAATGCTCCGCCGGCTCTACGCGTGGATCTTGGCCCTCAGCGGCAGGCCCTCCGCGCCCTACGCGCTCGGCGCCGTGGCCTTCGCCGAGAGTTCATTCTTCCCGGTGCCGCCCGACGCCATGCTCGTGCCCATGGCGGTGAGCCGTCCCGATCGCGTCTGGTTCTACGCGACGATCGCGACGGTGGCGTCGGTGCTGGGCGGTCTCGTCGGCTACGCCATCGGGGCGCTTCTGTTCGATTCCGTCGGTGCGTGGCTGATCCGCCTCTACGGCCTGCAGAACTCCGCGGCCACCTTCCAGGAATCGTATGCCCAGTACGGGCACTGGGTCATCCTGCTGAAGGGCCTGACGCCGATCCCCTACAAGCTCGTCACCATCACGTCGGGCTTCGCCCATTACAGCCTGTTCTGGTTCACGGTGCTGTCGATCCTCACCCGAGGCGCGCGGTTCTTCATCCTCGCCGGATTGCTCGGTCGATACGGCGTTCAGATCCGCGGCGTGCTCGACCGGCATCTAAATGCCGTGGCGGCGATTTCCGTCGCGGTCATCATCCTCGGCTTCCTGCTCTTCAAGGTGATCCTGTAGCGATGAACACGGCGGCTGCACTGCGTGTGAAGACGGCGGGCCTCTGGCTCGCGATCCTGGCCGGCCTGATCGTGGGCGCCGTCCTCGTGATGCAGTACGGATACGGCTACGCGCCCTGCAAGCTGTGCCTCACCGAGCGCCTCCCCTACTACGCCGCCGTGCCGCTGGGCCTGATCGCGCTGTTCGCGCCCGAGCGTCTTGGGCGGATCGCTCTCGGGCTCGCGGCGCTGGGCTTCCTCTACGGGACCGGCATCGGGATCTACCATGCCGGAGCCGAATGGGGCTTCTGGCCGGGGCCCGCCGATTGCGGGGGCGGCAGCGGCGCCAATCCGGGGCAGATCGGCGACTTCCTCAACGCGCTCCAATCGACCAAGGTGGTCGACTGCTCGGTGGCGGCGCTGCGGGTCCTCGGGGTCTCCCTCGCCGGGTGGAACGCCCTGGCGTCCTTTGTCCTGGCCTCCCTGGCCGGCAGCGCGGCCGCACGGGCCTGACCGGGGCGGGCCGTCCGGAGCACGCTGGCACAAGGTCTCAGTTGCGGTCGTCGGGCAGCAGAGGCAGGGCGGCCACGTCGATACCCTCGTCGATCAGCGCGCGCGCTTCCGCGGGACTCGCCTCGCCGTAGATCGCGCGGCCTTCCGCCTCGCCGTAATGGATCTTGCGCGCCTCTTCGGGAAAGCGCGCGCCGACATGCTCGGAATTGGCCACGAGGTGCTCGCGCAGGGCACGGAGCATCGCCCGCACCTGCCGCTCCGGCTCGGCCACCAGGGTCACGGGTGCGGCGGCTTGCGCGGGCGGGTGAGCGGGCTGACGCTCCCCATCGGTGCGCGCGACGCTCGGAGCCATCAGCGCCTTGCCGACTTTCGCGGTATCGCAGACCGGGCAGGCGACGAGCCCACGGGCGACTTGCGCATCATAGGAGTCGGACGAGGGGAACCAGCTCTCGAAGCCGTGGCCGGCCTCGCAGACGAGACTGTACCGGATCATGATGGAACTTGCTGTGCTGCTTACTGCGCGGCCTGGATCTTCGGACCGACGCGTTCAACGGTGAAGGGGCGCCCGTGCTGGAGCGACGGGATGCGCGCGCGCGCGTCGGCGACCTGCGCCACGTCGATCTCCGCCAGGATGACGCACGGCTCGGATCCGCCCGCGTCGGCCAGCACCCGACCCCAGGGATCGACGATCATGGAATGGCCGAACGTCTCCCGCCCATCCTCGTGCAGGCCGCCCTGCGCCGCCGAGATGACGAAGGATCCCGTCTCGATCGCCCGTGCTCTCTGGAGAACATGCCAATGCGCCTCGCCCGTCTGGCGGGTGAAGCACGCGGGCGCAGTGAGGATCTCGGCCCCGGCTTCGGCGAGCGCCCGGTACAGGCCGGGAAAGCGGATATCGTAGCAGATCGTCAACCCGAGCATCGCCCACGGGGTGGGCGCGACCACCGCGCAGGCCCCGCCCGTATAGGTCGCGGATTCACGCCAGCGCTCGCCGCTCGGCAGATCGACATCGAACAGGTGCAACTTGTCGTAAGAGGCGACGACGTCACCGTCGCTGCCGATCAGGTAGGCTCGGTTGGCGATCTTGTCGCCCGACCGCACCGCGATCGAGCCGATCTGCACGACGACGCCGGTCTCGCGCGCGACCTCGCGCACAGCCGCCAGCGTTCGATCCTGCGCCTCAGTGGTGACCTCGGCGAACAGCCGTTCCCGGCTCCGCTCCACCAGGGACGTCATCTCGGGCGTCTGCACGAACGCCGCACCGCGGCCCGCCGCTTCCCGCACGCCTGCGACTGCCGCGTCGCGGTTCGCCTCCGGGTTCCGGCCCGAACGCATCTGGACACAGGCAGCGGTGAAGCGCGACTCAGGCATCGGCCGTATCCCTCAAGAGCGGGTCGAGCTTGCCGGCACGGTCGAGGGCGTAAAGATCGTCGCAGCCGCCCACATGGGTGTCGCCGATGAAGATCTGCGGGACGCTCGTCCGTCCTCTGGCGCGGTCGACCATCGTGGCGCGCGCGCCCTGCACGCGCTCGACGTCGATCTCTTGGAAGGACGCCCCCTTCTCTTTCAGCAGGCTCTTCGCCGCCGAGCAATAGGGACACCAGGCCGTCGTATAGATGGTGACCGGCTGCATGGAATAGGTCGTCTCGCGCCTCAACTCCGCTCATATAGGAGCGCGCGACAGCAAATTCCTATGCCCGCGTGGTCACAGGCCAGCACTCCGCGAGCGATGCTCCGGTCGCGGCGCTTCGAGATCGTCCGAGGAATCCGGTCAGGCAGCGAGAAGCTTCTCGACCTCGTTGACGAGATCGCGCAGATGGAAGGGCTTCGACAGCACCTTCGCGTCCTTCGGCGCCTTGGAATCGGGGTTGAGCGCGACGGCCGCGAATCCCGTGATGAACATGACCTTGATGTCGGGGTCGAGTTCGGTCGCCCGGCGAGCGAGTTCGATGCCGTCCATCTCGGGCATGACGATATCGGTCAGCAGCAGCTCGAACGGCTCCTCGCGCAGCCGGTTGTACGCCGAGAGCCCGTTGTCGAACGACAGGACGTCGTAGCCCGCGTTTTGCAGCGCCTTGGCCAGGAACCGGCGCATGTCGTTGTCGTCTTCCGCCAGCAGGATTTTCATCGGCCGGATCCGAGCCTTCGAGTCGAGAAGTTGATCCCATAAAGGGAGGCGATGGTAAACAAGGTGTTAGGATGGCAACCGCAGAATGAACCGCGATGCCCGAGGCGGCTGCCTGAGCCGCCAGCCATGGAGTGGACAGGCGGCCGATCGCGCACCACAGTGCGGGTCTGCCGCGCTCGCCCAACCGCCGGGGTGTCCACCAGCCGATGACTGCGCCTGAACCGGTCAAGCCAGACGCCTTCGGATTCGCCCCGGCCTTCGCGGTCGACGAACCCGCGGCGCACACCCTGCCCTTCGTCTTCAATACCGGCCATTCCGGAGCCGTCTACCCCCCGGACTTCATCGCCGCCTCCCGGCTCGACGCCCTCGCCCTCCGGCGCTCGGAGGACGCGCACGTCGATCGCCTGTTTGCCCCAGTGGTGACGCTGGGTGCGCCGCTCCTGCGAGCGAACTTCCCTCGCGCCTTCCTAGACGTCAATCGGGAGCCGTTCGAACTCGACCCGCGGATGTTCGAGGGGCGGCTGCCGCCCTTCGCCAACACCCGGTCGATGCGGGTCGCGGGCGGCTTGGGCACGGTCCCGCGCGTGGTCGCCGACGGGCAGGAGATCTACGCCCGACGCCTGCCGGTGGGTGAGGCCACGTCGCGCATCGACGGTCTCTACAAACCGTACCACCGCACGCTGCGCGGCCTCATCCAGCGCACGGTGCGGAGCCATGGTCACTGTGTCCTCATCGATTGCCATTCGATGCCGTCGACGAGCCTGGGCCGCGACACGGACAGTAAGGCCGATGTCGTGCTCGGAGACCGCTACGGCACCGCCTGCGCGCCGAGCCTGATCGACAGCGTCGAGGTGGCTTTCCGCGCACGAGGCTTTCGCGTCGTGCGCAACAAGCCGTACGCGGGCGGCTTCATCACGGAGCATTATGGAGAGCCGAATTTCGGCAGGCACGCGCTCCAGATCGAGGTCAATCGGGCGCTCTACATGAACGAGGTGAGCCTCGCGATCGCAGCCGGCTTTCCCAGCCTCGTCGCCGCGCTCGAGTCCATCATCGCGGAGGTGGCGGCCGACCTCGGCGATCTCACGCCGAGCCGGATGGCCGCGGAGTAGGCATCCGCTCGCCACGGCCGATATCGCGCCCGCAATCGAAACAAAAAAGGCCACTCCCGAAGGAGCGGCCCGAAGTCTAGGGAGGAAACGCCCAAGAAGGGCAGCGAGACCGCGACGCCATCGCGATCTCGCAACGCACAAATTAAAGTGCGGCGCACAAGATGCAAGGCCGAAATCGGCGTCTCGCCTGCGCGCCGTGCATACCTGATTCACGCCGGCCTATCGCGAGCGCCGTGCGCCCCCTCAGCCGTGAGACTTCAGGAGCTTGGCGATCTCGGCCTTCAAGGGTCCTGCCAGATCCTGCCGTTCCAGCGCATAGGCGAGGTTGGCGGTGAGGAAGCCGATCTTCGAACCAGTGTCATAAGTCCGGCCATCGAAGTGCATGCCGAAGAAATCCTGCTTCTCCATCAGGTCGATCATCGCGTCGGTGAGCTGGATCTCACCGCCTGCGCCCTTCTTCCCGTGTTCGAGGATCCCGAAGATTTCGGGCTGCAGGATGTAACGCCCGGAGATGATGAAGTTCGACGGCGCCGTGCCCTGTTTCGGCTTCTCGACCATTCCGGTGATCTGAAAGGATTGACCGTAGGTCTCACCGACGCTGACGATTCCGTACTGGTGCGTGTCCTCGGGTGCCACTTCCTCGACGGCGATGATGTTGCCGCCATGCCGCTCATAGGCCGACAGCATCTGCTGCATGCAGCCGCGGCTGAGCATGTCCGGGAGCAGCACCGCGAAGGGCTCGTCGCCGACGATCTCGCGGGCGCACCAGACCGCATGTCCGAGGCCGAGCGGAGCCTGCTGGCGGGTGAAGCTTGTCTGGCCGGCCTTGGGCAGATCCTTCTTGAGTTCTTCGTAGGCGGCCGTCTTGCCCCGTTCCTGCAGGGTGTGATCCAGCTCGAAGGCAATATCGAAATGATCCTCGATCACCGCTTTGCCGCGGCCTGTCACGAAGATGAAGTGTTCGATGCCGGCCTCCCGCGCCTCATCGACCACATGCTGGACAACCGGCCGGTCGACGACCGTGAGCATCTCCTTCGGGACCGCTTTAGTCGCGGGCAGGAAGCGCGTGCCAAGCCCCGCCACGGGCAGGACGGCCTTGCGGATGGGTTTCATCGGACGGTAACCCCGGCACTGGTTGAAACGACGTGGTCGACGATGCGGCGAGTGAGACAGGCTGAGGCCTGCCGCCGCAAGGCCTGTGCGCCGATACTATGAGGCAGAGTGCCGTAAATATACCGTCTGCGCACGTCTAAGTGGTTATTGTGGATGGCGACCTTCGGGAGGTGAGATGGCGGTTCTTGTGACGGGGGGCGCCGGCTACATCGGCAGCCACATGGTTCTGGCCCTGCTCGACGCGGGCCACGAGGAGGTCGTCGTCCTGGACGATCTCTCCACGGGTTTCGACTGGGCCGTTCCGGAAGGGGTCAAGCTCGTGGTCGGCGACGTGGCCGACCAAGCCCTCGTGACTCAGACGATCCTCCAGCACAGGATCGACGCCCTCGCCCACTTCGCCGCCAAGATCGTGGTGCCCGAGTCGGTCTCCGACCCGCTGGGCTACTATCTCGCCAACACCGTGAAGACCCGTTCGCTGATCGAGGCGTCGGTGCGAGCGGGTGTCAGGCACGTGATCTTCTCGTCGACGGCGGCCGTCTACGGAGAACCGGAGGTCGTTCCGGTGCCCGAGACGCTGCCGCTCGCGCCGATCAATCCCTACGGCCGCTCGAAGCTCATGAGCGAGTGGATGATCGCCGACGCCGCCGCCGCGCACGGGTTCTCGTACGTGATCCTGCGCTACTTCAATGTCGCGGGCGCAGATCCCAAGGGGCGTACCGGTCAGTCGACGCCGAACGCCACGCACCTGATCAAGGTCGCCACGCAGGCTGCCCTGGGGCAGCGCGCGCGGCTCGACGTGTACGGGACCGATTACCCGACCCCGGACGGTTCGTGCCTGCGCGACTACATCCAGGTGTCGGACCTCGCCGCGGCACACCGGGTCGCCCTCGACCATCTGCGCGCGGGCGGCGAGAGCCTCACGCTCAATTGCGGCTACGGACGCGGATACTCGGTGCTCGAAGTGATCGAGGTGGTGAAGCGGATCTCGGGGCGCGACTTCGAGGTCCGCCTCTGTCCCCGGCGCGCCGGGGACCCGGCCCGGATCGTGGCCGAGGCCGCGCTCATCCGAGAGCGGCTCGGCTGGACGCCCGAGCACGACGACCTCGACGCCATCGTCGCGCAGGCGCTCGCCTGGGAAGATCAGCTGGGCAAGCGCAACCGGATCTGATCGGATGCAATCCCGGAGAGCCGTCTGTGCCGCGGCGCTGTGCCTGGCCGTCGTCCCGGCCCATGCGGCGACGGGCGGATCCGGCGCGTTTCGCGGCTTCATCGAGTCGCTGCGCCCCGATGCCGCCGCGCGGGGCGTCTCTGCAGCGACGTTCGACGCGGCATTCCGGGGCGTCTCGGGGCCGGACGCCGCTGTGCTGGCGCGGATCCGCCGACAGAGCGAGTTCGTGCGGCCCGTGTGGGACTACCTCGTCGGCGCCGTCTCGGACGGTCGGATCGCGCGCGGGCGGGCGCGGGCCGCCGCCCTCGCGCCCACCCTGGCGGAGATCCGCAACCGCTACGGCGTTCCGGCGCCGGTCCTCCTCGCGCTCTGGGGCATCGAGTCCGATTTCGGCGCCAGCGCGGGCAGTGTTCCGACGGTCCGGGCTCTCGCGACCCTGGCCGAGGCGCGACACCGCGGCAGCCTGTTCCGCGACGAGCTCCTCGCCGCACTCACGATCCTCCAGCGCGGCGACGTCACGCCCGCGCGGATGAGCGGCAGTTGGGCCGGAGCGATGGGCCAGGTCCAGTTCCTGCCGTCCACGTACCTGGCGCACGCCGTCGACTTCGACGGCGACGGCCGCCGGGACATCTGGTCGAGCGACGCGGATTCGCTGGCCTCGATCGCCGCCTACCTCAAGGATCTCGGCTGGGATCCGGCGGTCTCGTGGGGCTACGAGGTAGCCCTGCCGGAAGGCTTCGACCTGTCGCGCTACGCGGCGGACATCGACGACTTCGCCAAGCGCGGGGTCCGACGGACGGACGGCAAGCCGCTCCCCGGGCACGGGCGCGCCAGCCTGTTCCTACCCGGCGGATCGGGGGCACCCGTCTTCCTGATCACCGACAACTTCGAGGTCATTCGCGGCTACAACACCTCGGATTCCTACGCGCTCGCGGTGGGCCACCTCGCGGACCGCCTCGATGGTGGTCCGCCTCTGGCCGCTCGCTGGCCTGCGGCGGGAGCCCGCCTCGACGGGCCCGGATTGCGGGAGCTTCAGTCCGCTCTCGCGGCCGGCGGCTTCTATGAAGGTCCGCAGGATGGCCGTGCCGGTCCCCGGCTGCGCGAGACGGTGCGACGCTACCAGATCAGCGCTGATCTGCCGGCCGACGGCTACGCCACGCCGGCTCTCCTGTCGCGGATCAAGGACCGTTCAGGGTCCCGGCCCTGACGGAAGACGGCATTTCGACCTGTCGACCGCTTCCCCTATAATACGTCCGCGCCGGACGGCCTCTGCCCGGCAAGAGAGTGCGGAATGCGCATGAGAGTCGCCGGTCGCCGTGCCTCGGGGCACCCGCCGCTGTTCGGGCTTGCGGCCATCCTGTGGATCGCCGGCTCGGCGCTGTCGGGCAGCCTCCCCGCGCAGGCGCAGTGGGGTGACGGCTACCAGCAGCCCGGCAACGGCAATTACTACGAGGCGCCCCCGCGTCGGCGACCGCGGGACGCCTACTATCGTGACGATGGATCCGCCGCGCGCCAGCCGCGCTACGCGCCCCAGCAGGAGGCGCCGCGCCAGTTCTACTGGCCCTGGGAGGACAGGCCACAGCCCGTCGCGCCTCAGCCGGAGCGGACCTATCGCGCCCCGCGTCAACGCATCCCGTACGGCGCCACCGAAGCCCAGCGCCCGCCGCCGGCGATCAAGCGCCGCGTCCGCCCGGCCCGCGCCCCGGCCGCCCCGAAGCCGGCCGTCGCCAAGAGCGAGCCGAGTGTCCAGATCGCGGTCTTCGGCGATTCCCTCGCCGACCACCTCGCGAAGGGCCTCGACGATGTGTTCGAGGACAATGCCGACGTCGCGGTCATCGACCGCGCGAAGGGGGATAGCGGCCTCGTCCGCAAGGACGTGGTGGATTGGCCGAAGGTGGCGCAGGACTATCTGCAGGCCAATCCGAAAGTGCGCTATGCCCTGGTGATGCTCGGTGCCAACGACCGTCAGCCGATCCGCGAGGGCGACGAGACGGCCGACCCGCTGACCGACCGGTGGCGCGCTATGTACCGGGCGCGGATCGAGGCGCTGATCAAGGTCTTCACCGACCGCAAGGTGCCGCTGATCTGGGTCGGCCTTCCGCCGATGCAGAGCGAGGGGCTCAGCCGCGATCTCGCGTCGATGAACGACATGATCCGCGACAGCGTCACGAAGGCCGGCGCAACCTACGTCGATATCTGGCCGGGCTTCGTCGACGATCGCGATCGCTACGCCGCCTCCGGCCCCGATCCGGAAGGTCAGATCGCGAAGCTCCGCACCGCGGACGGTGTCCACTTCACGAAGGCCGGCGACCGGAAATTGGCGCACTTCGCGGATGTCGAGCTGAAGCGCCTGATGGGCACGACGGCCCCTTCGGCCGACCAGCCGCCGGCAGCGACCGTGGCGCCCCTCGCCCCGCCCTCCGCTTCGGGGCCGAGCCTGGATGGCAGCGGCCAGCTCAACGACACCGCCGCCATCGACCGGCAGATCACCGCGATGCTGCCGAGCCTGCCCGAGCCGCCGGGCGTACCGGCGCTGCCGGTCAAGCCAGCGGCCGGCCCGGTCGTGCCCTTGAGCCGCACGGAAGTTTCACCCGGCGGCACGTTGCTGAGCGGACGGCCCCGGGACGCCGACAATCTGGGCACCACCGATCGGACGCTGCTGCGCGGAAACGCGCCGATGCCGCAGCCCGGGCGCGCCGACGATTTCCGCTGGCCGCCCGGCTGACGTCCGAAGGTCCGTCCTACCGCGGCAGGACGGTCGCGCCCATCAGCGCCTCGTCGATGGCGCGCGCGGCCTGTCGGCCTTCACGGATCGCCCAGACCACGAGCGACTGGCCGCGCCGCATATCGCCTGCCGCCCAGATCTTCGGATCGGAGGTGCGGTAATCCTCCTCGTTCGCCTCGACGTTGCCGCGCTTGCTCACGCCGATGCCGGACTGCTCGAGGAGGCCCTTCTGCACGGAGCCGGCGAAGCCGATCGCCATGAAGACGAGGTCGGCGGGCAGGACGAACTCGGAACCTGCGATCGGCTGGCGCTTGGCATCGACCCGGGCGCAGACGACGCCGGTGACGTGGCCCTTCTTGTTGCCTTCGACCCGCAAAGTGGCGGCCTGGAACTCGCGCTCCGCGCCCTCGGCCTGGCTGGAGGAGGTGCGCATCTTGGTCGGCCAATACGGCCACACCGTCAGCTTGTCCTCCCGCTCCGGGGGCCGCGGGCGGATGTCGAGCTGCGTCACCGACAGGGCGCCCTGCCGGAAGGCCGTGCCGACGCAGTCGGAGGCCGTGTCGCCGCCGCCGATCACCACGACGTTCTTGCCGCTGGCGAGAATCGGCAATTCGCCGTTGCCGCGCATCGGCTCGTTGTTCACGCGCCGGTTGGACTGGACGAGATAGGGCATGGCGTAGTGCACGCCTTCCAGGTCCTGCCCGGGCAGCTGCGGATTACGGGGATCCTCGGCACCGCCGCAGAACATCACGGCGTCGAACTCGGCCTTCAGCTCGTCGACGGGCTTCGTCACCCCGATGTTCTGGTTGTAGTGAAAGACGACGCCCTCGGCCTCCATCTGGCGCACGCGCCGCTCGATGTGGCGCTTCTCCATCTTGAAGTCGGGAATGCCGTAGCGGAGCAGGCCGCCGGCCTTCGGCTCGCGCTCGAAGACGTGGACATCGTGGCCCACGCGGGCGAGCTGCTGCGCCGCCGCCATGCCGGCCGGGCCCGAGCCGACGATCGCCACCCGCTTGCCGGTGCGCGTCGCGGACGGCTCGGGCTTGACCCAGCCCATGTTCCAGGCGCGGTCGGCGATGGCCTGCTCGATCGTCTTGATGGCGACCGGCTGGTTCTCCAGGTTCAGCGTGCAGGCTTCCTCGCAGGGCGCGGGGCAGATGCGGCCAGTGAATTCCGGAAAGTTGTTTGTCGAGTGCAGGTTGCGCGAGGCCTCTTCCCAATCCGATTGGAAAACGAGGTCGTTCCAGTCCGGGATCTGGTTGTGAACCGGACAGCCGGTCGGGCCGTGGCAGAACGGGATGCCGCAATCCATGCAGCGCGCGGCCTGCTTCGTGAGATCATGCTCGTCGAGCGGCAGCGTGAACTCGCGGAAATGCCGGACCCGGTCGGCGGCGAGCTGGTACTTCTGCTCCTGCCGGTCGAATTCGAGGAAGCCTGTGATCTTGCCCATTGGTCAGCCCCTGGGCCGGCCAGTCTCTGACTGCGCTGCCCGCGTCGTCTTGTATCGCGTGTGCGTGACCGGGCGGCAGACCGCCCGGTCCTGAAGGCCGGCTACTCCGCCGCGACCGGCATCCGCGCCATCTCCATCTCGCGCAGCGCCCGGCGGTACTCCACCGGCATCACCTTCACGAACTTGGTCCGATAGGCCGACCAGTCGTCGAGGATCGCCTTGGCGCGCGGGCTGCCCGTGTATTTCAGATGGTTCTTGATGAGTTGCGTCAGCCGCTCCTCGTCGTGGCCCGACATGTCGGCCAGGATGTCCACCCGCCCCTTGGTCTCGAGGTCGCCGTCCTGGTGGAAGCGGCGCATCAGGTCGTCCTCCTCCTCGACCGGCTCCAAATCGACCATCGACAGGTTGCAGCGCGCCGAGAACGAGCCGTCCTCGTCGAGCACGTAGGCGATTCCGCCCGACATGCCGGCCGCGAAGTTGCGCCCGGTGTCGCCGATCGACACGACGACGCCGCCGGTCATGTACTCGCAGCCGTGGTCGCCCATGCCCTCGACCACCGTGATGGCGCCGGAGTTGCGCACCGCGAAGCGCTCGCCCGCGGAGCCGCGGATGTAGCACTCGCCGGCGATCGCCCCGTACAGCACGGTGTTGCCGACCATGATGGTCCGATCCTGCGGCGACCTCAGCGCATCGCTCGGCCGGATGATCAGCTTGCCGCCCGACAGGCCCTTGCCGACGTAGTCGTTGCCGTGGCCCGTCAGCTCGATGGTGACGCCGGCCGCCACCCACGCTCCGAAGCTCTGGCCAGCGGTGCCGGCGAGCTTCACCACGATCGTGTCGTCGGGCAGGCCCTCGTGGCCGTGCGCCTTCGCCACCGCGCCGGAGAGCATGGCGCCCGCCGCCCGGTCCGAGTTCCGGATCGTGTCGGCGATGATCACCGGCTCGCCGGTCTCGATGGCGTGCTGCGCCTTCTCGATCAGGCGCCGGTCGAGGACCGTGTCGATCGGGTGGTGCTGCACATCGACGTGGCGGATCGCCGTGCCCTCGGCCACCTTCGGCCGGTGGAACAGCTTGGTGAAATCGAGCCCGCGCGCCTTCCAGTGGGCGATCGCCTCGACCTTGTCGAGCACGTCGGAGCGGCCGACCGCCTCCTCCAGCTTCGTGAAGCCGAGCGACGCCAGGATTTCCCGCACCTCCTCGGCCACGAAGAAGAAGTAGTTCACCACGTGCTCGGGCGTGCCCTTGAAGCGCTTGCGCAGCACCGGATCCTGGGTGGCGACACCCACCGGGCAGGTGTTCAGGTGGCACTTGCGCATCATGATGCAGCCGGCCGCGATCAGCGGGGCCGTGGAGAAGCCCATCTGGTCGGCGCCGAGCAGCGCCGCGATGATCACGTCCCGTCCGGTGCGGATGCCGCCATCGGCCTGGAGGGCCACGCGCCCGCGCAGGTTGTTGAGCACCAGCGTCTGCTGGGTCTCGGCCAGCCCGGTCTCCCAGGGTCCGCCCGCGTGCTTGAGCGAGGTCAGCGGCGCCGCACCGGTGCCGCCGTCGAAGCCCGAGATCGTGATGTGGTCGGCGCGCGCCTTGGCGACGCCGGCCGCGACCGTGCCGACGCCGACCTCGGAGACGAGCTTCACCGACACGTCCGCCGACGGGTTCACGTTCTTCAGGTCGAAGATCAGCTGGGCCAGATCCTCGATCGAGTAGATGTCGTGGTGCGGCGGCGGCGAAATCAGGCCGACGCCCGGGGTGGCGTAGCGGACCTTGGCGATCTTGGCGTCGACCTTGTGGCCGGGCAGCTGGCCGCCCTCGCCGGGCTTGGCGCCCTGCGCGACCTTGATCTGCATCATGTCGGAATTGACGAGATACTCGGTCGTGACGCCGAAGCGGCCGGACGCGACCTGCTTGATCGCGGACCGGCGCGAGCGCCCGTCCGGCAGCGGCTTGAACCGCTCGACCTCCTCGCCGCCCTCGCCCGAGTTCGACCGGCCGCCGAACGAGTTGAGCGCGATCGCGAGCGTCTCGTGCGCCTCCTTGGAGATGGAGCCGTACGACATCGCGCCCGTGGCGAAGCGCTTGACGATCTCGGAGGCCGGCTCGACCGAATCGAGCGGGACCGGCGCGCGGCCGAGCTCGGCGGCGGACTTGATCCGGAACAGGCCGCGCAGCGTCTTCAGCTGGTGCTCCTGCCGGTTCACCAGCTCGGCATATTCCCGGTAGCGCTCCGGCACGTTGAGGCGCACCGCGTGCTGCAGCGTCGCCACCGTGTCGGGCGTCCAGGTGTGGGTCTCGCCGCGCAGCCGGTACGCGTACTCGCCGCCGACATCGAGCGCGTTGCGGTAGACCGGCGCGTCGCCGAAGGCGTCGCGGTGACGGCGCGCGGTCTCCTCGGCGATCTCCGCCATGCCGACGCCCTCGATGGTCGTCGCCGTGCCGAAGAAATCGCGGCCCACGAAGGTCGAGTTCAGGCCGACCGCGTCGAAGATCTGGGCGCCGCAATAGGACTGGTAGGTGGAGATGCCCATCTTGGACATCACCTTGAGCAGGCCCTTATCGATCGCCTTGATGTAGCGGTAGATGATCTCGTCATCGGTGAGGTCCGGCGGGAACTCGTCCTTCATGGCGAGCAGCGTCTCGAAGGCGAGGTAGGGGTTCACCGCCTCGGCGCCGTAGCCGGCGAGGCACGCGAAGTGGTGCACCTCGCGCGGCTCGCCCGACTCGACCACGAGGCCGACCGATGTCCGGAGCCCCTTGCGGATCAGGTAATTGTGCACGGACGCCGTGGCGAGCAGCGCCGGGATCGGGATCCGGTCCGGCCCGACCGCCCGGTCGGTGAGCACGATGATGTTGTAGCCGCCGCGCACCGCCGCCTCGGCGCGGTCGCAGAGGCGGTCGAGCGCCCCGTCCATGGCCGCCGCGCCGGTCTCGGCCGGGTAGGTCATGTCGAGGGTCTTGGTGTCGAACCGGTCCTCGAAATGACCGATCGAGCGGATCTTCTCCAAGTCGGCATTGGTGAGGATCGGCTGGCGGACCTCGAGGCGCTTGCGCCGTGACGCGCCCTCCATGTCGAGCAGGTTCGGCCGCGGCCCGATGAACGAGACGAGGCTCATCACGGCCTCCTCGCGGATCGGGTCGATCGGCGGGTTCGTGACCTGCGCGAAGTTCTGCTTGAAGTAGGTGTAGAGCAGCTTCGACTTCTCGGAGAGGGCCGAGAGCGGCGTGTCCGTGCCCATCGAGCCGACCGCCTCCTGGCCGGTGACGGCCATGGGCTGCATCAGCAGCTTGAGGTCTTCCTGCGTGTAGCCGAACGCCTGCTGGCGATCGAGCAGGTCGACATCGCCGCGCGATTCCCGCGGCTGCACCGGGCGCAGGTCCTCCAGGACGATCTGGGTGTTCTTGACCCAGTCGGCGTAGGGGTGCGCGGCGGCGAGCTCGCCCTTGATCTCCTCGTCGGAAACGATGCGGCCCTTCTGCAGGTCGATCAGCAGCATGCGGCCCGGCTGGAGGCGCCAGGACTGTACGATCTTCTCGTCCGGGATCGGCAGGGTGCCCATCTCGGAGGCGAGCACGACGAGGCCGTCGTCCGTGACGATGTAGCGGGCCGGGCGCAGGCCGTTGCGGTCCAGCGTCGCGCCGATCTGGCGGCCGTCGGTGAACGCCACGGCGGCCGGGCCGTCCCACGGCTCCATCAGGGCGGCGTGATACTCGTAGAAGGCGCGCCGCTCCTCGCTCATCAGCGGGTTGCCGGCCCAGGCCTCCGGGATGAGCATCATCATCGCGTGGGCGAGCGGGTAGCCGCCCTGCACGAGGAACTCGAGGGCGTTGTCGAAGCAGGCGGTGTCCGACTGCCCCTCGTAGGAGATCGGCCACAACTTCGAGATGTCGTTGCCGAAGAGATCCGAATCGACGCTCGCCTGACGGGCCGCCATCCAGTTGACGTTGCCGCGCAGCGTGTTGATCTCCCCGTTATGGGCGACCATCCGGTACGGGTGCGACAGGCGCCAGGTCGGGAAGGTGTTGGTGGCGAAGCGCTGGTGGACGAGGGCGATCGCCGAGACGAAGCGCTCGTCCCTCAGGTCGAGGAAATAGTTCCCGAGCTGCGTGACCAGCACCATGCCCTTGTAGACGATGGTCCGGGTCGAGACCGAGACGGGATAGAACTCCTTCACCCGCGGGTCTTCGAGCCCGTAGACCTTGTTAGAGATCACCTTGCGGGCGACGTAGACCCGGCGCTCGAACGCGTCCTGGTCGGAGACCGACGCCGGACGGCCGATGAAGACCTGGCGGTGATGCGGCTCGGTCGCCTTCACGGCCTCGCCGAGATCCTCGGGATCCACCGGCACGTCGCGCCAGCCGAGGAGCGGCAGCCCCTCGGCAGCCAGGGACGATTCGACGATCTCCTGGATGATCGCCCGCGGCTCCTCGGCCTTCGGCATGAAGAACTGGCCGATGGCGTAGTCCCCGGCCGGCGGCAGCTCGAATCCGAGGCGCGAGCATTCCTCGGCGAAGAAGCCGTGCGGGATCTGCGTGAGGATACCGCAGCCGTCGCCCATCTTCGGGTCGGCGCCCACGGCGCCGCGATGGTCGAGATTCTCCAGGATCTTCAGACCCTGCTCGACGATGGCGTGGGTGCGGCGATCGTGCATGTCGGCGATGAACCCGACGCCGCACGCGTCGCGCTCCCGGGCCGGATCGTAGGCGCCCTGCGCTTTCGGCAAAGCGGGATCGCGCACGATGAGCGGCATCGCGCCGCCGCGGGGCGCGGCAGCCTGGACCGTGGAAGCAGCAAACTCGTCGGCGGGTCTGCGCTGTGACATGCTTCGTCTCGTCCTTCCCTCGATACCGTCCGCCGCCGCTGAACCCGCCAGCATGTTTCATGCCCACGGGTCGTCGGCGCCCCGCGCTCCGACCTCGTGTCGCAGGCCGTCCGGTCGGTCCCGCTCGGGACGCGTCCGCCGGCTTGCATTCGTCGAGGACCCGGACCGCTCCGGGAACGGTGCGCTGGCCTGCCCGTGTCCGTCTGCCGTATTTCTCGCCCGCGCGCGAGACGGCGACGGCCGGGATGCACGGCCGATGGGACAGTTGTGCTGTCCTAAGTCGCGAAATTGCCAGATCGCAATCCTTTCAGCAAGTGACTGCCGTCCACTGCGTCAAGGATGCTGCCGATCGCGGGCCAGCGCGGCTCCGCATCTTCCGCATTGTCGCCCGAATCTCACGGTCTACCCGACGGGCCGAGCACAAGCGGCATGCGGGGCAACGACCTCGCCGGCATGGTCGAGGTCCGGGTTCACCGGCCCGGACCATGCCGGAACCGGACACTCTGCCGGGTCTCCAGACCGAGAACGCACAAGAGTGACGATGACGAGCAGATCGACCGCGCGCCTCCGCACCACGATGACCCGCGCTCTCTGCGCCTCCGTCGTGGCAGGCGGCGCCCTTCTGGGTCTCGGCGGCCATGCCAGCGCGCAATTCGCCTTCGAAGAGGAGATCCTGCCGCCGCGCGTGGTCGCGTGGCGCCTCGCCGACCGCGGGTTCACCGGCCTGAGCCGTCCGCGCTTCGACGGGCGCGTCTACGTTGTCGACGCGGTCAACCCGGCCGGCATCCCGGTCCGCCTGCTCGTTGATCCCACGGGCGGCGCGATCATCGGCCGGCAGCGCGTCGGCGCCCCGGAGACCTACGCGCGGCTGGAACGCCCGGCGCCCGGCTTCGGCTGGACCGAGGATGACGCCGCGCCCCGTCGGGTCGTGCGGCCCTCGCCCTTCGACGAGCCGCCGGCCCTGAGGCTTCAGCGCAGGCCCGCCGGTGAAGCCCTGAGGCCGGAGCCGAATCCGGACGGCGTCAATCCCGACAGCGTCGGCCGGACCGCCCCTCCGCGCAAGGTCGCGCGCGCGGCGCCGGCGCGGCCGGCCGATCTGCGCCCGGCGCTCCGGAACAGCCCCGAGGTCCCCGCGCCGAAGGCCGTTCCCGCCGATTCGGGAAGAACGGACGCGAAGGCTGACACCAAGACGGGCGGCAAGCCGGAGACGCGGGACGCGTCGATCGAGAAGGCGCAGCCGGCGACGTCCCCGGCGCCCGCCGCGGAGAAGCCCGCAGAGAAGGTCGTGGCCGAAGCGCCCAAGCCGGACTCCAAGGATTGGAAGGATCCGCCCACGGACAAGAAGCCCGTGCGGGTCATCGGCGGGGCGACCATCGTCCCCGGTACCGTCGAGAAGGAACCGGGCGCCGCTCAGTAGCCCTACCCGGCGGTGATCAGCCGATCCGCGCCGGCGAAGACCGTGACGGTATCGGCCCGCGCGATGGCGCAGAGCGTCATGGCGTGGGCGCGGGCACGGTCCAGAGCCAGAGCCGTCGGCGCCGAGATCGCCACCACGATCGCGGCACCCAGACTTGCCGCCTTCTCGACCATCTCGAAGGAGCAGCGGCTGGTGATCACCAGGAAGCCGGCCCGCGTGTCGGCGCCGGACCGCATCAGTGCACCGATCAGCTTATCCAGCGCGTTGTGACGGCCGACATCCTCCCGGACGGCGACCAGTGTGCCGTCGAGCCGCGCCCAGGCGGCGGCGTGGACGGCCCGGGTCTCGGCTCCGAGCCGCTGGGCCTCGTCCAGGGCAGACAGGGCCCGGGCGATCGCCGAGACGGCGACCCGCACCTCCGAATCCATCCGCCGATCCGTGCGGGGCAGTTCCTTCAGGTCCTCGATACCGCAGACGCCGCACCCGGTGCGGCCGCTGATGGCGCGCTTGCGCGCGAGGTGCTCGCGAAGCCGTCCGGGCGCCAGCTCGATATGGAGGCGCAGCCCGTCGGCGACGGTCTCCACCCGCGTTTCGCGGATCTCCTCCGCAGCCTCGACGATGCCCTCCGTGAGGCTGAACCCGTAGGCGAAATCCTCGAGATCTGCGGGCGTGCACATCATCACGGCATGCGGCACGCTGCCGTACACGAGGTTGACCGGCACCTCCGCGGCGAGGGCTCGCGCATCCAGCCGCGGCTCGGATCCCGTATAGGCTACGACCTGCATGGGCACCCGCACCGAGGCAGGGGGCAGGTCCTGGGATGGGCTCTCCGGGGCGGTCGGCATTCAGCGCTCCAATGTGCGGAAGAACTCCTATCCGCCGCCAGGTCCGTCGGGCAATCGGGTCGAAAATTACCGAACCCTCGCGGTGCGAACACGCCACGAGGCGCGGGGAACTGTCGGGAAAGCGCCTCATGCGACGCTTGTGCGGTTGCACCTCGACGGCCCTTGTGGTCTGAAGCGCCGGTCGGATAATGCCGGGTGACACAACCGGTACTCCGTCACGTCGGTACGATCCCGCACGCGATCAAGACGGGACGGTCCGGCAGCCGCCAGACAGTTTTGGGGAGCCACGAGAGGCAGATGCGGACGGTGCGGACGATCAACCGGTCACTCTGGAGCCTCGCCGCTCTCGGCGCCTCGCTCTTTCCGTTAACAGGCGCGCAGGCCGCGGGTTTCGGCCAGCCGGTGCCATGGGAGATGAGCCGGCAGATCCCGGTCACCGAGAACGCGCGCGACATCCTCAGCTTCGAGGTCGGCCTGCACTGGCTGTCGCTGGCGATCTCGGTCTTCGTGCTGGGCCTGATCCTGTGGTGCATCTTCCGCTTCGGCGAGAAGCGGAACCCCACCCCCTCGCGCACCACCCACAACACCGCCATCGAGGTCGCCTGGACGATCGTGCCGGTGCTGATCCTCGTCGCGGTGGCGATCCCGTCCTTCCGCCTGCTGCGCACGCAGCTCTCGGACCCGAAGGCCGACATGATCGTCAAGGTCATCGGCCACGCGTGGTACTGGTCCTACGAGTACCCGCAGACCGAGGCGGGCGGCGGCTTCACCTTCGATGCCAACATCGACGAGGACAAGCAGCCCCGCCTGCTCCAGACCGACAACGAGATGGTCGTCCCGGTCGGCAAGATCGTGAAGATCCAGGTCACCGCCGCCGACGTGCTGCATTCCTGGGCCATGCCGGCCTTCGGCTTCAAGATCGACGCCGTGCCCGGCCGCCTGAACCAGATGTGGTTCAAGGCCGACAAGGAAGGCACCTTCCACGGCCAGTGCTCCGAGCTGTGCGGCCAGCGCCACGCCTACATGCCGATCGTGGTCCGCGTCGTGAGCGAGCAGGCCTACGCCGACTGGCTGAAGGAGGCGAAGACCAAGTACGCCCGCATCGACAACGGCACGAGCTTCGCCGAGGCGCGCTGAGCCCCGGCTGACCGAACAGAACCCATCCGACTCACAAGGCACCCGAATCCATGGCTACAGCCGCAGCCCATGCCGAGGCCCACGAGGTCCACGACCACAAGCCGTCGTTCTTCGCCCGCTGGTTCCTGTCGACGAACCACAAGGACATCGGCACCCTCTATCTGCTCTTCGCCTTCTGCGCCGGCATGATCGGCGCCTTCCTCTCCTTCGGTATCCGGATGGAGATGGAGCAGCCGGGCCTGCAGTACTTCTCGAACCCCGCGACCTACAACGTGTTCGTCACGGGCCACGGCCTCATCATGGTGTTCTTCATGGTGATGCCGGCGCTGATCGGCGGCTTCGGCAACTGGTTCGTGCCCCTCATGATCGGCGCGCCCGACATGGCGTTCCCGCGCATGAACAACATCTCGTTCTGGCTGACGGTGGCGGGCTTCTGCTCCCTGCTGTGCTCGCTGTTCGTCGAAGGCGCCCCCGGCGCGTCCGGCGCCGGCACCGGCTGGACCGTCTACCCGCCGCTCTCGACCGCCGGCCATCCCGGCCCGGCCGTCGACTTCGCGATCTTCGCCCTGCACCTCTCGGGCGCGGGCTCGATCCTCGGCGCCATCAACTTCATCACCACCATCCTGAACATGCGCGCCCCCGGCATGACGCTGCACAAGATGCCGCTCTTCGCCTGGGCCGAGCTTGTGACCGCGTTCCTGCTGCTCCTGTCGCTGCCGGTGCTCGCGGGTGCCATCACGATGCTGCTAACCGACCGTAATTTCGGCACCACCTTCTTCGACCCGGCCGGCGGCGGTGACCCGATCCTGTACCAGCACCTGTTCTGGTTCTTCGGTCACCCCGAAGTGTACATCATGATCCTGCCGGCCTTCGGCATCGTGTCGCACATCATCGCCACGTTCTCGCGCAAGCCGGTCTTCGGCTACCTCGCGATGGCCTACGCCATGGTGGCGATCGGCGTGGTCGGCTTCGTCGTGTGGGCCCACCACATGTACACGGTCGGCCTGTCGCTCCAGACGCAGTCCTACTTCGTGTTCGCCACCATGGTGATCGCGGTCCCGACCGGCGTGAAGATCTTCTCGTGGATCGCCACGATGTGGGGCGGCTCGATCCGCTTCACCGCCGCGATGCACTGGGCGGTGGGCTTCATCTTCCTGTTCACCGTCGGCGGCGTCACCGGCGTCGTCCTCGCCAACTCGGCGGTCGATAAGTACCTGCACGACACCTACTACGTCGTGGCGCACTTCCACTACGTCCTGTCCCTGGGTGCCGTGTTCATCATCTTCGCCGGTGTCTACTACTGGTTCCCGAAGATGACCGGCCACATCATCCCGGAATGGGCCGGCAAGCTGCACTTCTGGCTGGCCTTCATCGGCGCGAACGTCCTGTTCTTCCCGATGCACTTCCTGGGGCTCGCCGGCATGCCGCGCCGCTACGCCGACTACCCGGACGCCTTCGCCCAGTGGCACAAGGTCTCGACCTATGGTGGCCACATCTTCGGCCTCGGCATGTTCGTGTTCGTGATCGGCGTGGTCCTGGCCTTCCGCTCCAAGGAGCGGGCCGCCGACAACCCGTGGGGCGAAGGCGCCACCACCCTCGAGTGGACGCTTCCCTCCCCGCCGCCCTTCCACCAGTTCGAGACGCTGCCCCGCATCGTCGACGAGCCGGGCGTGCACTGATACAAACCCCGCGAGGGCCGCATCGGCGGCCCTCGCCCTTCCCCGGAGGCCACTCGTTGGCCTCCCGGCAAGGGCGAGCGTTGAGGGCGATCCGCACGGGCCCGGGGAGATCCTGGGCCCCGCTCACGCCGTCTCTTGGAACATTTCGAATTCGAGACTCGACCCGGCCGTGACGCGCGTGGCCGGGCGCCGACACAGCAGCAGCAGACGCGATGACGAGCCTGACGAACAGCATCGGCCGGGACGGTCCGGCCCCGGCCCTCACGGCGGCAGGCGGAGACGTTCCCGACTACTTCGCCCTGCTGAAGCCGCGGGTGATGGTCCTCGTGATCTTCACGGCGCTGGTCGGGATGGTGGTCTCGCAGGGCCATGTCCAACCGGCGATCGGCGCGATCTCGCTCCTCGCCATCGCGGTCGGTGCCGGGGCGTCCGGCTGCCTCAACATGTGGTGGGACGCCGACATCGACGCGGTCATGAGCCGGACCGCGACCCGGCCAATCCCGTCGGGCCGGATCACCTCCGAGGAGGCGCTGGGTTTCGGGCTGTTCCTCTCGGTCGCCTCGGTGGTGGTGCTGGGGCTCGCCGCCAACCTCCTGGCTGCCGCGCTCCTCGCCTTCACCATCGTGTTCTACGCGGTGGTCTACTCGATGTGGCTGAAGCGGGCGACCGCGCAGAACATCGTCATCGGCGGCGCCGCCGGGGCCCTGCCGCCGGTCATCGGTCAGGCCGTCGTGACCGGATCCATCGGCGTCGAGTCGCTGATTCTGTTCGCGATCATCTTCATCTGGACGCCGCCACATTTCTGGGCGCTCGCCCTGATCAAGGCCGACGAGTACGCCCGGGCCGGTATCCCGATGATGCCAAACGTCGCCGGGCCGTCCTCTACCCGCCGCCAGATCGTATGGTACTCGCTGCTCCTCGCGCCGCTCGGGCTCGTGCCCGTGGCGCTCGGTTTCGGCGGCCTGATCTACGCGGTGATCGGCGTCGTCGGTGGCCTCGGCATGGTCGCCTTCAGCATCCGCGTCCTCCGGAACCGCGAAGGCGAGGCCGAGAAGAAGGCCGCCATGGGGATGTTCGGCTTCTCGATCCTCTACCTGTTCGCGCTGTTCTCGGCGCTGCTGGCGGAGCAGAGTTTCGGCCTGTTCCGTCCGGTCATGGGCTGACGCGATGGCGGATAACGAGGTCCAGTACCGTCCGCTCACGCCCGCGGAAGAGGCGCGCCGCCGCAAGCGGTCGATCGCCATCGCGCTGGCGCTCGGCGCCTGGGTCCTGCTGTTCTTCGTGCTGACGATCGTCAAGCTCGGGCCGCAGATCCTCAGCCGGCCGTTGTGAGGAGACCGCGATGACCGCTCCCCGTGCCAACCTCGGACGCGGCGCCATGCGGACCGCCTTCGCCTGCGGGGGCCTCGCCGTCGGCATGGTCGGGCTCGCCTTCGCGTCGGTCCCGCTCTACGACGCGTTCTGCAAGGCGACCGGCTACGACGGGACCCCCCGCCAGGGCCCCGCCCTCGCGGCGTCCGCGGCGCGCAGCGACGACAGCATGGTCGTTCATTTCGACACGAACGTCGCTCCGGGCCTGTCCTGGAAGTTCGCGCCGGAGGCGAACCGCGTCGAAGCGAAGCTCGGTGAGACCAAGACCGTGTTCTTCCGGGTGCAGAACACCGGCACGAAGCCGTCGACGGGCGTAGCGACCTTCAACGTCCAGCCCGGCCTCATGGGCGGTTACTTCGTCAAGATCGCCTGCTTCTGCTTCAACGAGCAGACGCTGCAGCCCGGCGAGACTCTGGACGTGCCCGTGGTGTTCTATGTCGATCCGGCGGTCCGGGACGATTCGAACACTGCGCATCTCTCGGAGATGACCCTGTCCTACACCTACTTCGCCGCCAAGAACGGCCAGCCGGTGACGGGACCTGTGGCGAATTCGGCGTCTTCGGGCACGAAGGGCGATTTGTGATCGCGGGACCGTGACAACACGGGGCCGCAGCGACTAAAGGTGCCGACAAGCTTGGGCGTGGTCCGTGCCGCGCCCGGCCAACAGCAAGCAGCGTAAGGCCGTAAGCCGGGAACGGCGCAGGGCGCGAGGGTGAGGAGCGACGGGACGATGGCCGAGGCGCACGCCAAGAATCACGACTTTCACATCCTGAACCCGAGTCCATGGCCGCTGATCGGCGCCTTCTCGGGCTTCCTGATGGCGTTCGGCGCCGTCTTCTGGATGAAGAGCCTCCAGATCGGCACACTATCCCCGGGCCCCTATATCTTCGGCGCCGGCACGATCGGCGTCCTCTACACCATGTTCTCGTGGTGGAAGGACGTGGCGCACGAGGCCAATTCCGGCGACCACACCCGGGTCGTCCAGCTCCATCACCGCTACGGCATGATGATGTTCATCGCCTCCGAGGTGATGTTCTTCGTCGCGTGGTTCTGGGCCTACTTCGAGGCCGCCCTCTACACCGCCGACCCGATCCAGGTCTCGCGCGTGGAGTTCACCGGCGGCGTCTGGCCGCCCAAGGGCATCGAGGCGTTCGATCCCTGGCACCTGCCCCTTCTGAACACCCTGATCCTGCTGACCTCGGGCACCACGGTGACCTGGGCGCACCACGCGCTGCTGGAGGGCGACCGCAAGGGCCTGAAGTACGGCCTGTGGCTGACCATCATCCTCGGCGTGCTGTTCACCGCCTGCCAAGCCTACGAGTACAGCCACGCCGAGTTCGGCTTCTCGGGCAGCATCTACTCGTCGACCTTCTTCATGGCGACGGGCTTCCACGGCGCCCACGTGATCATCGGCACGATCTTCCTCGCGGTCTGCCTGTTCCGGGCCTATGCCGGCCAGTTCACGCCGCGCCAGCACCTCGGCTTCGAGTTCGCCGCCTGGTACTGGCACTTCGTCGATGTCGTGTGGCTGTTCCTGTTCGCCGCCATCTACGTGTGGGGCTCGGGCGTCTTCCACGGCGGCGGCGCCCACTGAGGCCGATCCATCCCGCCAGCGCATGGCGGCTGTGCGAAGGGCGGCTCCGGCCGCCCTTTTTCGTGCCGACCCGACCAAATCCCCATATCGATAGGACGCGTCGGGCGCCGCCCGTGCGCGGTATCCCGGATCGGTCTGGAGTTCGCCCGTGGACCAACGCACCTACACGCCCCCGCCTCCGGTCCCAACGGGCCTACGCGGTCGATGCCCGCGCTGCGGCGAGGGCCACCTGTTCAAGGGGTACCTGACCCTCCGGCCCTCCTGCGAGGTCTGCGGCCTGGACTACGCCAGCTTCGATTCGGCCGACGGGCCGGCCTTCTTCGTGATGTCCATCGTCGGCCTGATCGTGGTCGGGCTCGCCCTCTGGATGGAGATCACCTACGAGCCGCCGATCTGGGTTCACGCCGTTGTGGCGGCGACCCTCTCGATCGGACTCAGCCTGATCCTGGTTCGCCCGCTCAAAGGCATGCTCATCGCGCTCCAGTACAGCAACAAGGCCGAGGAAGGACGCTTCGAGCGGTGACCTTGTCGGCAACATCGCGGCCAGCGTGGCGCGACCTGATCGCGCCGGGCCTCGCCTCGCTCGTCGCGCTCGCCATCCTCCTCAGCCTCGGAACGTGGCAGCTCGAGCGCCGGGCCTGGAAGGAGGATCTGATCGCCCGGATCCTGCGTCAGAGCCGCGCCGAGCCGGTGGCACCCCCGGCGCCCGACGCCTGGGACCCGGCCCGGGACGAGTTCCGCCATGTCCGCGTCACCGGGCGCTTCCTTAACGACCACGAGACCCTGGTCCACGGGCTCGCTCCGGGCGAGACGCCGGGCCGCGCGCTCCAGGGTTACTATGTCCTCACCCCGCTCGTCCGCCCGGAAGGCGGCCCGGTGCTGATCAACCGCGGCTTCGTCCCGACCGAGCTGAAGGCACAGGGCGATCGCCGGGACGGCCTGATCGAGGGCGAGACCACCGTCACCGGCATTCTCCGCGCCAGCGAAGTCAGGGGCTTGTTCGTGCCGGAGCCGGATCCGGCCCGCGGCGAATGGTTCAATCGTGACATCCCCGGCATCGCGGCCGCACGGGGCCTCGAGAATGCGGCTCCCTACCTGATCGAGGCCGATGCCGTTCCGGGCCAGACCACGTGGCCGCGGGGCGGCCAGCTGCGGGTCGACCTCCCCAACAACCATCTGCAATACGCGTTCACGTGGTTCGGCCTCGCCGCGTGCCTGATCGGCGTCTTCTCGGTCTTCGCGTGGCGGCGCCTGCACGAATCGGAGCCTGCGCGGGCGACATAGGACAAACGAGCAGCGAAGACGCCGCCGCGAAGGACAGTGCCGTCGATTAGGCCTGAAAAACAGCAGCGCGTTCCTTTGACCCGACGCGATCACGCCGGAATACTTTCGGTGTTCTTCAGTGATCGCCCAGGTTCTGCATGTTGTATTCAGTTCAGGGCGATCTCCCGCAGAAGACACGGCGCGCCAGCGTCGGACATGCGAGGTAGCGCCAGATGACCAGCCCCCATCCCCCCGCAGCACGGCCTGAGCCGATCCGCTTCGCCTACTGGGTCCCCAACGTGTCGGGCGGCCTCGTGATCAGCAAGATCCCGCAGCGGACGAGCTGGGACGCCGAGTACAACCGGCGCCTGGCGCAGATCGCCGAGGCGGCGGGGTTCGACTACGGCCTGACGCAGATCCGCTTCACCGCCGGCTACGGCGCGGAGTACCAGCACGAATCGGTGGCGTTCAGTCACGCGCTGCTGGCGGCGACCACGCGGCTGAAGGTCATCGCGGCGCTCCTTCCGGGGCCGTGGAACCCGACCCTGGCCGCCAAGCAGATCGCGACGATCTCGCAGCTCACGGAGGGCCGCATCGCGGTCAACATCGTCTCGGGATGGTTCTCGGGCGAGTTCCGCGCCATCGGCGAACCGTGGCTCGACCATGACGAGCGTTACCGCCGATCGGAGGAGTTCATCCGCAGCCTGCGGGGGATCTGGACCCAGGACAGCTTCACGTTCCGGGGCGACTTCTACCGCTACCGTGACTACAGCCTGAAGCCGAAACCCGCCGAGCCCCTGCCGGAGATCTTCCAGGGCGGCTCGTCGCGCGCGGCGCGCGACATGGCCGCGCGCGTGTCCGACTGGTACTTCACCAACGGCAATACGCCGGAGAACATACGCCTTCAGGTGGATGACATCCGGGCCAAGGCGGCCGAGACCGGCAACCGGCCGCGGATCGGGGTCAATGCCTTCGTGATCGCCCGGGACACCGAGGAGGAAGCCCGTGCCGTCCTCCAGGAAATCATCGACCACGCCGATCCGGAGGCCGTGAAGGCCTTCGGCCACGAGGTGAAGAATGCCGGCAAGGCTTCGCCGGAGGGCGAGGGCAACTGGGCGAAATCCAGCTTCGAGGATCTCGTCCAGTACAATGACGGGTTCAAGACCAACCTGATCGGGACGCCCGACCAGATCGCCGAGCGGATCCTCGCCCTCAAGGACGCGGGCGCCGACCTCGCGCTGCTGGCCTTCCTGCATTTCCAGGAGGACGTGGCGTATTTCGGCGAACACGTGATCCCTCGCGTCCGCGCTCTGGAAGCCGGCCGCCAGAGCCGGGCCGAGGCGGCCTGAGCGCCGCCGTCGGCCCGTAGATCCTGTCCTGCTGGGGTTGAGCCATGAACATCGCCGTCGATGCGCGCACGCTTGAACCGGAGCGCCGCCAGGGTGTCCCCGGACCCGCGCGCCCACCCTCCGCCGCGCACGTCATCCAGGACGATGACGAGGCGCTCGCCGTGGCCCAACGGCTCGCGGCCGCGTTCCGCACCGGCGCCTCGGAGCGCGACCGCGCCTCCGCGCGCCCGCTGGCGGAACTCGACGCGTTCTCACAGAGCGGCCTGTGGTCGATCAACGTGCCGCGGGCCCAAGGTGGTCCCGAGGTCTCGTACCGCACCCTGGCGCAGGTGATCGCGATCCTCGCGGCGGCCGACCCCGCCATCGCGCAGATCGCGCAGAACCACCTCGGTATCGTGGCGGCGATTCGGACGGTTTCGGACGCGGCGCAGAGGCAGTTCCTGTTCGGTGAGGTGCTCCGCGGCACGCGGTTCGGCAACGCCTTCTCGGAGCGGGGCACCAAGCGGGCAGCCGAGTTCGACACCCGCTTCACCGATGCCGGCGACGCCGTGATCGTGCGCGGCCAGAAATTCTACGCCACAGGGGCGCTCTTGGCCCACCTCGTGCCGATCGTGGCCCTCGATGCCGAGGGGCGCGCTTGGTACGCCATCGCGGAGCGGGATGCGCCCGGTCTGACGGTGATCGATGATTGGTCGAGCTTCGGCCAGCGCGGCACGGCGAGCGGCACCGTGCTGATCGAGGATGTGCGGGTGCCGAAGACGCATCTCGTCCCCGCCTGGAAGGGCTATGAGGCTCCGACCGCGGACGGGGCCGTATTCCAGATCATCCAGGCCGCGATCGATGCCGGGATCGGCCGGGAGGCTCTGGACGACACGGTGCGCTTCGTGCGCGAGAAGGCCCGGCCCTGGATCGACAGCGGGCAGGATCGCGCCGCGGACGATCCCTACACGATCCAGGCGATCGGCGACCTGACGATCCGCCAGCACGCCGCCGAGGCGCTGCTGGACCGGGCCGGTCTGGCCCTCGACGCGGCGGTGGCGCATCCCACGGCCGAGAGCGTCGCGGCGGCGCAGCTCGCCGTGGCCGAGGCGAAGGTCCTGACCACCGAGGTCGCTCTGGCGGCGTCCAACAAGCTGTTCGAACTGTCGGGCACCCGCTCGACGCTGGCGGCCGAGAATCTCGACCGGCACTGGCGCAACGCCCGCACGCACACACTTCACGATCCGGTACGCTGGAAATACGCGATCATCGGCAACCACGCGCTGAACGGCGTAAACCCGCCCCAGCATGCCTGGAGCTGACCGCCGCCCCGCCGCCGCGGCCCCGGCTGCGGCGGCCTACAGAACCGGCAATCCGTGGGCCTTGGCCTCCGCCCCGGGCTCGACATGGATCGTCACGACGGCGCCCGAGATCGTCGATTCGAGGGCGGTTTCCAGGCGGTCGCAGATGGCGTGCGAATCCTCCACCGTCATGGTCCCCGGGACGACCAGATGGAAATCGATGAAGGTCGCCTGACCGGCCGAGCGCGTGCGCACGTCGTGCGCTTCGAGGGCGCCCTCGCCGTGTCGTGAGATCAGCGCGCGGATCTCGCCGATCAGTTCCGGCGAGGCGGCGCGATCCATCAGGCCGTCCACGGATTCCCGGACCATCCGGAACCCCGACCAGAGGATGTGCAGCGCCACCAAGCCGGCCACGGCAGGGTCGAGAACCGGGTAGCCGGTCGCCAGCACGGCGCCGACGCCGACCAGCACGCCGCAGGAGGTGATCACGTCCGCGAAGACGTGCCGGGCGTCGGCGATCAGGGCCGGCGACCGCCACGTCTTGCCCCACCGCATCAGCGCGAAGGCCCAGACCGCGTTGATGACGCTCGCGAAGAAGTTGATGGTGAGGCCCAGGACCGGCGCGTCCAGGGGCTTGGGGGCCAGCAGGCCGACATACGCATCCCGCAGGATCATCAGCGCCGCGACGACGATCAGCGCGCCTTCGATCACCGCGGAGAAGAACTCGGCCTTGTGGTGGCCGTAGGGATGGTCCTCGTCGGCGGGGCGCGCCGCCACCCGCAGGGCCACGAAGGCACCGATCGCCGCGACGACGTTGATGATGCTCTCCAGCGCGTCGGAATACAGCGCGAGGCTTCCGGTGATCCAGGCGGCGTAGAACTTGAGGGCCGTGACGGCGAAGCCGATCGCAGCGCTGAGGAGAGCGGCTTTCTGGGTGCGGTCCATGGCCTGCGCCGTTCGTGTGTCGGCGGCCCCATACGGGAACATCGACGCCCAAGGCCACGGCAAAGGTTCAAGGGAGCCGAAAATGTCTTAGCCCCGGCTAAGTCTCCGGCGGGGAGATCGATCGGGTCTCCGTCTCGTTTGGTGCGTCCGGCCCGGCCGCGCCGCGGGCGGCCTCGCGTTCTCGGCTGCGCTGCGCCTTTGCGCGGGCCGCCTCCGCTTTCCGCTGATAGCGGCGGCGCTGCCAGCCGAAGCTCGCTGTCGCCGCTAGGGCGTCGAGGCGCGTGGCCTCGCGCTCCCAGTAACTGAGGAGCTGGCCATCCAGGGTGATCCGCCCGGGTCGGCGGGCCGTAGCCACCGGCCCTACTCCCGCGGTGCGGGCGGCTCGCCCGTCTCGGACACGATCAGCGCGTCCGGTTCCGCGCGGAAGCTGCCGATGCCGGCATCGGGCACAGGTGCGGCCGGGCTGCCGAAGGGCTGGCTCGGATAGGCCTGCGCGAACTTCACCCGTGCCCCGTCCGGGTCGTCCGCCTTCAGGACGATCTGTTCCGTTCCCGGCAGCGGCCAGCGCGGATCGGCGGCGTCTCGAGGTCGTACGGCGTACCAGGGCATCGGCAGGGCGTCTCGCGTCTCGGTGAGGCGAGAAACGGACAGGCCCCGAACCGGTTCCGCGGTTGAAACCCGCTGCCGTTCGGTGCAGGCAGCCCGCGATGCGCGTGGACCTGTTCGATTTCGACCTTCCGGAAACCAGCATCGCCCTGCGTCCTGCCGAGCCGCGCGATGCCGGGCGGCTGCTCGTGGTGCGTCCAGGCTCGCCGCCGACGGACAGGAACGTCCGTGACCTGCCCGGGGCGCTGCGGGCGGGCGACGTCCTCGTCTTCAACGACACGCGGGTGATCCCGGCCCGGCTGAACGGGGTGCGGACGCGACCCGGCGCCCCGGGCCAGCGGACGGAGGTGATGCTGCACCTGCGCGAGGCGCCGGCCCGCTGGCGCGCCTTCGCCCGCCCGGCCAAACGGCTCAGCGTCGCCGACGTCCTGCGCTTCGGCGACCTGACCGCCGTGGTGGTCGAGAAGGCGGAGGCCGGCGAGGTCGTGCTCGATTTCGACCGGGCCGGCGCCGCGCTCGACGCGGCCATCGCGGCCGAGGGCGCCCTGCCGCTGCCGCCTTACATCGCGGGCAAGCGCCCCACGGACGCGCGCGACGCCACCGACTACCAGACGGTCTATGCCCGCCGGCCCGGCGCGGTCGCGGCCCCCACCGCCGGCCTGCACTTCTCCGAGGCGCTGCTCGCGGCGATCGACGCCGCCGGGTTGCGCCGCCATCACGTCACCCTGCATGTCGGCGCCGGCACCTTCCTGCCCGTCAAGGCGGACGATACGGACGGTCACCGCATGCACGCGGAGGTCGGCATCCTGGACGCGGAGACCGCGGAGGCGCTGAACGCCGCCCGGGCTTCCGGCGGCCGGATCGTGGCGGTGGGCACGACCGCCCTGCGCCTCCTCGAGAGCGCCGCCAGCCCGGACGGCAGATTGTCGGCCTTCTCGGGCGCCACCGACATCTTCATCACGCCCGGCTACCGGTTCCGCGCCGTCGATGCCCTGGTGACCAACTTCCACCTGCCGCGCTCGACGCTGTTCATGCTGGTCTCGGCCTTCTCGGGTCTGGAGACCATGCGGGATGCCTACGAGCACGCGATCCGGAGCGGCTACCGGTTCTACTCCTACGGCGACGCCAGCCTGCTCTTCCCGGGCCCCGGCGCGGATGCACCATGACCGACCCTGTCCCCTTCGGCTTCACCCTGCGGGCGCAGGACGGCACCGCTCGCACCGGCGAGATCGTCACGCCGCGCGGCACGATCCGCACGCCGGCCTTCATGCCGGTGGGTACGGCCGCCACCGTCAAGGCGATGTATCCGGAGCAGGTGCGGGAACTGGGCGCCGACGTGGTGCTCGGCAACACCTATCACCTCATGCTGCGGCCGGGCGCCGAGCGCATGGCGCGCCTCGGCGGTCTCCACCGCTTCATGAATTGGGACCGGCCGATCCTGACGGATAGCGGCGGCTTCCAGGTCATGTCGCTCTCGGCCCTGCGGAAGATCGACGAGCAGGGCGTGACCTTCCGCTCGCATATCGACGGCACGGCCCACCACATGAGCCCGGAGCGGTCGATCGAGATCCAGGGTCTGCTCGGCTCCGACATCCAGATGCAGCTCGACGAGTGCGTGCGCCTGCCGGCTGAGCATGGCGCGATCGAGAGGGCGATGCACCTGTCGCTGCGCTGGGCCGAGCGCTGCCGGGTGGCCTTCGGCGAGCAGCCCGGCCGGGCGATGTTCGGGATCGTCCAGGGCGGCGACGTGCCGGCGCTCCGGGTCGAGAGCGCCCGGGCGCTGACCGACCTCGACCTGAAGGGCTACGCCGTGGGCGGCCTCGCGGTGGGCGAGCCGCAGGCGGTGATGTTCGCCATGATCGAGACGGTCGAGCCGCATCTGCCGCAGGGCAAGCCGCGGTACCTGATGGGTGTCGGCACGCCGGACGACATTCTGGGAGCGGTCGCCCGCGGCATCGACATGTTCGACTGCGTGATGCCGACCCGCGCCGGCCGCCACGGTCTGGCCTATACCCGGCACGGGCGCGTCAACCTGCGCAACGCGCGCCACGCCGAGGATACGGCGCCGCTCGACGACGCCTCGTCCTGTCCGGCCGCGCGGGATTACTCCCGGGCCTACCTGCATCATCTGGTCCGCTCGAACGAGATCCTCGGGATGATGCTGCTGACGTGGAACAATCTCGCCTATTATCAGGACCTGATGGCCGGCGCCCGCGCGGCCGTCCGAGACGGCCGGTTCGCCGACTATTGTGGCAGCACCCGCGAGGGCTGGGCCCGGGCCGAGCGCGCCGCCTAAACGACCGCCTGAGCCGCAGCCTCAACGGGGCGTGAGCACCCGATAGTCGCCGCCGGGATCGTCCGTTCCGCGGGCGACGGCCGCCTGGAGATCCGCCACGACGCGGGCCGCCACCGGCAGGCGGTAGTGCAAGGCGTCCCAGTAATGGGCATCCTGGCTGGTCAGCGGCGACACGCGGCGGAAATCCACCACCACCGCGCCGTGACGGGCCCCGAGCGCCGCGACGCGCGCCTTGCAGGCCTCCTCCCGAAGGCCGGCCGGCGTTCCCGGAGCCCCCTGCGCGGCCGCGTGGACCGGCATGAAGACGAGGAGCTTCAGCGCGTCCGCGGGCACCCGGGTCAGGAGCAGGTCGAGCCGCGCCAGCGCCGGCATGGGCTCGTCGGGCGCGTCCGCCCGGGCGGCCGGATTGAGGGCGCCGGCGCGGATGTGGGCGCGGGCGCGCTCCGGATCGTAGCGGTCCTCCGGCGGTGTGAAGACCGCGTAACCGTCGCGGCGGATCCGGGGCCGCGTCAGGCCGAGCCGGGCGAGACCGGCCTGCACCGCGACCGTGACGGATCGCAGGCTGACCTGCCGCAGCACGCCCCAGGGCGCACCGTCCGCGTACAGCCAGTCGGGAAAGGCGTTGGCGGTCCGCGGCGGCGGATCCGCGGCGCACCACGTCGCGTCGAGCCCGAACAGGACCGCCCGAACGGTCCGGTGTGCCAGGAACAGCTGCGCCAGCCGGATCTGCTCGTCCGGCGTCGCCGCGTTCACCGCGAGGTTCGCGAAGCGGTATCCGAAGGCGGCGTCCAGGGCGTCCGGGTCGAGAAGCCGCGCGGTCGAGGTCCCGAACACGGCCGCGTCGAAGGGGCCGCCGCGGGCGATCTGCGGGTAGGAGAGCCGCTGGTTGGCGTCCATGATCGGACCCGGAGGCCGCCCGGGCGCCGCGCGCAGGCCGTACGGGTCGATCGCCGCGATGAAGAGCAGCACCGCGGCGCCGGCAAGGATGGCGCAGGTGACGAAACTCCACGCGAACGCGGCCCAGAGCGCGGAGGCGTTCAGGGAGCGGCGTGGTTCTGGCGAGGGTCCGGCCATGAGCGGGAGGCATAAACGCCCTCCGCGAGCCCGCCGCAAGGCACGGATCGCCGAGCGGACCGACGCCGGCGCGCCCCGGATGGGTCTGTTGCTCTTGCCGGCTTAGGATTGGGCTCTCGGGAAAAGCTGGTCGGAGTGGCAGGATTTGAACCTGCGACCCCCACGTCCCGAACGGGGGGACGCACGGTCCCGCCGCGCCCTGATAGGCCCGTTTCCCCTGCGGAGCAAGGTGGTCTGCCATCGTCGCCCATCGTCCGCCATCGTCCGCAATCCGTGGCCCGCGGGGTCGAATCTGTGGCCGACCTGTGGCCCGGGAACGGTCCGCGAACGCTCCCGGGGAGCCCTTCCGAGGGCCCCTGGCAATGTCCTCTTTACCGAGCACCCTCTCATCCGGACCCCGCTAAGGTTCAGGTAGGTTCCGCGGCCGACCTTGTGCGCAACGAAACGCACGAGGACAGGGACATGCCCCTCATCACCGAAACCGCCATCGCGATCGGCGCCGCCGTCTACGGGCAGCTCAGCGACTCCGAGAAGGCCGAGCTCGCCCAGGGGATTCGGGATGCCCGGCGAGCTGACGAGGTGTACCGGTCGCACACATTCGTAGAGCTGGATGTGAGCGACGACTGGTACGCCATCATGATGCAGAACGAATGCTCGCCGCGCGGCCTGGACAAGCGGAAGCGGCGGGTCACGAAGGTCGACCTGATGCTCACCCTCGTGGACATGGCCGCCGCGATGCCTACCGCCGACATCGACTGGGGGCGGATGCTCAACGTCTGGCAGGACCGGCAGAACCACGTCCATGTCACGCACCTCTTCGAGGCCGCCGCGGCGCGGGTGACCGCCGCGCGGCCGGCGCTGCTGCGCCGGGTCCGCGAGGCTCACGTCCAGGCTGAGGGAGGGCGCATCTGATGTGGCCGGTCGAATATCGCCGCTTCCTCGTCGAGTGGCGCGGCTACTGCTTGACGTGTGGCGAGCTTCGCTGGGCGCTCGGGCTCGACTCGCCCCGGGCCCTTGAGCTCTACGCGGCAGAGGCCGTGCTGGCCGCCCGCGTCCGCGGCGTCACCCCGTTCGCCTATGACAAGATGGGTGAGCTGCTCCCGCTCATCCGGCAGGGCACCGCCGCGCTGCTGGCAGATCCCGACCTTCCGCCTGAATATCGCGGCGGGGGTTCCTGAATATTTGTTCATTTTCACGGGCGCACAGGTGGCGCACACACAGGTCGGGTGATCCTTTTCTAAGGCAATTCTGGAAGTTGCCTTAGGCTGGTTCCACCCCGCCGGCGATCGTCGCCGCGCAGGCCTCCAAGGTTGAGAGGCGGGACGGCACCAAGATCCGGCTGTCCGGATCTCCGGCGAGCGCCAGGCCGCGCATCAGGCCGTCGGGCCCGTGCACGACAGCCGGCTCGCACTCGGACACCCAGCACGCCAGCATCCGGACGACCTCCCCCGCGAAGGCGGCGACGAGGCGCGCCCGGAGGGCCGCGACGTCCTCGGGCTGGGGCGCCGCCAGCGGGCGGTCCCAGTCCGGCGCGATGACCACGCCCCGGGGCGGCACCAGGCGGAGGGGTGTCTCGGTGTAGGTTTGCATCGTCCCCTCCCCCTCAGCTGTAGGCCGACCAGACCGCCGGCAGGGCTGCCCCCTTCCGGATTCGGACGTCCCGCACGGCCAGGCGCTCTAGCGCGAGCTCCGTGTGGCCGCCCCGGGGGGCGAGGAATTCCGCCTTGTCGGCGGGCCTCTCTGGCACGTGCCGTGGCACGTGCCGGGCTTGCTTCTCCAAGGGCGCGGCCCGAGAATCCGTGGCATGCCCGACGACACGTACGACCCCAGCTGCATCAGGTTGCTCGCCGGCATGGAGCCCCGTCAGCCGGGCGTCACCATCGGCGTCGAGGACCTCTACGCCGTCGAGGACGGTCCCGGCAGCGGCACACGGGTCGAGCTCAGCGTGAGGGTGCTCGTCGGCCTGGAGCGATCCACGGTCATCGTGGCCGACCCGTTGACCGGGCGCGCCCTCACCCGGGAGGTCCTCCCGCACGGCCGGGAGGCCGACGTCGCCGCGGCCGCCGTCGAGGCGGCGATCCGGGCACGTCTGCCGGGCGACCCAAGCGGCGTGGCCGGGGGATCCCGGGAAACGGCGGGCGAGCCGAGCGAATAGGTCGGCCGAGGGCGCGGGGCGGCTCATGGGCAGGCCTCCACCGCGCGATCCAGCGCCGCGAAGATCCCCGTGGCGAGGACGCCCAGCAGCAGGACGGCCGACCCGGCCGAGCAGACGAAGAGGGTGAGCTCGCCCATCAGGCCGGGTCCCTCTGCAGGAGCCCATGGCTCTCCAGGACGACCGTGACCGCCCCGGCGATCTGGCGGTCGTTCAGGCCGTCGAGCCGGGCCCGGTCGAGGACCTGGCGGACGAGGCGGATGGGCGACGTCTGCCCGAGGAACTGGCCGAATAGGACTTGCTCAACCTCGGGGCGCGCGTCCGCGGGCAGCTCGGCGATCCCGTCGATGACCAGGTCGTGCAGCGTCACGACTGGCCGCATCAAGTCGGTGACGCCGGCCTCGACGAATGCCTCGACCGCCTTCTCTTCGCCGCAGCGCGCATCGCGGACCGCGTCGCGGAATGCCGTCTGCGCGGCCTCCGGCATGCGGTAGAAGTCCCAAGCCGACCTGTGCTCCCAATACTTGTGCGTCATCGCCCGCTCCTCGCCGTCCACCCTCGCCAGGATAGCACTGTGAGCGATTCGGAACGGGACGGCGCGGGGGCCCATCGCCCAGGGAAAACCTAACCAGTTCTTGGACTTCCGATTGCCTAGCGGGACCGCCTTGGGCATTGTGGAGCCTCACCGGAAGGACCTCCGCCGTGACCCTCGCTCGCTTCTTAAAACGGATAGCCGCCACCGCCGCCTGAGCCCCCGAGCTCGGCGCCCGCCTGCGCGTGACCCGTTTTCAGCGAGCCTCCCCCCAATGTCCAAGGTCTACGAGAACGCGCGGGCGTCCGTGCGCATGCATCGCGCGCTGTTCGAGAAGGCGCGCTGGCCGTCCGAAGGGCATCCGATCCCCTCGACGCTGGACATCCTGAGCGGCGCCGAAATGGTCGGCGGCGACGTCTACGCCGACGCCAAGGCTGTCCTGGGGCCGCTCGTGGCGGAGGAGAGCCCCCACAAGCTGCCCCCCAAGGTCGCCCTGGGGATCCAGGGCGTGCTCGCCACGCCGACCACCGGGGCGATCCGGTTCCTCATGGACGAGCTGAATACCGTCCTCAACATGATGGACGACGGCGCCGGCAAGCGCCCGGTCCTGTCGGAGACGGCGCGCGTCCTAGAGGACCTCGGCGACCGCTGCGCGTGCTGGCTCGCGGCGATCGGCAGCGCCGACGCGAACCGCCGCTGCGCGATGTTGTGCGTCATGTATTTCGGGAGCAGGCCGCACTCGGGTTACGTCGACGTCGTGACTTGGGGGCTCGCCCGGTCGGCGATCGACTACCTGGCCACCGCCGCACAGCTCGACCGCTTCGACGAGGAGGACGTCAACACTGGGGTCTACCTGCCCGAATCGCGGCACGTGCAGATCGAGCAGAGTAGCCCACTCATCCGTGGGTTCGGCCATGTCCTTGGGCTCGTCCAGGGCGTGCTCGACGAGCCCCCGGCCCCGCCGGAGCCGTCCCTGGATGACCTAGCGGAGCTGAACGGATTGGTGTCCGAGGACCGTGCCGGGATCAATCCGCTGCCAACCCCGAAGGCCAAGGCGCCTGAGGACGGCAAGACGTACAGCGACTCGGCCGAGGTGCTGCCGGAGCTGCCGGGTCTGGTCGTCGTCGGCGACGTGTCGCATGTGAAGAAGCCGGGCCGGATGGACAGCGACCCGGTCAAGGAGGCGGCGGCGATCGTCGGCGTGCGCCTTCCTCTGGCGGTGCCCCCCGCTGACCTGTCGGTCACCCGGTCCGAGCTGATGGCCGAGTTCCCGCACCTCGGCCGGATCACGGACCGCCTGCTGCGCCCGCTCGCCGGGCAGGAATCGATCCGGCTGCCCCACGTCCTGCTCTGGGGGCCTCCAGGCGGCGGGAAGACCCGATACGCCCGCCGCCTCGCAGAGGTCCTCGGGCTGAGCCCCGGCGTGATCCCGATGGGAGGCGTCGCGGATGCGATGACCTTGGCCGGCACGGCGAGGGGGTGGTCCACGGGCGGGTTCTCGATCGTCGTGCGGGAGATGATCCGGGCCAAGACCGCCAACGTCGCGATCGTCCTCGACGAGATCGAGAAGATCGGCACGAGCAAGCACAACGGGTCGAGCGCCGACGTCCTTGTGAACCTCCTGGGCATCGAGACGGCGGCTCGGTTCCGGGACAGCTACCTGCAGGCGGACGTCGACGCGAGCCGCGTCACATGGATCCTGACGGCCAACGACATCGACACCATCCCCCGCGCCCTGGTGGATCGATGCCTGGTACTCCGCGTCGGCGAGCCGGGCCCGGAGCATCTCCGGCAGCTCGCGCCCTCGATCCTCAACGACGCCCGCGCCGATCGCGGCCTCGACCCGGCCTGGGTACCCCCGATCGACGCGATCGAATGGGCCGCCCTGGAGGAGCACTGGCCGGGGGGCAGCCTGCGCGCCCTGCGCCGCCTCATCGAGGCCGTCCTCGACGCCCGCGAAGCCGCCCCCCTGCAGTGACCCTGAGCGATGGAGACCGACATGACTGACCCAATCCGCGCCGAGGCGATGGCGTACCTCTCGGGGGCGCTGGGCGACGGCGCCGCCGGCATCACCGTCGCCGGGGTCAACACGACCGGGGCCGGGCCCCGCGTCCGATGGGACATCCCCCGGCTGTCGCGGCCCCGCGCCAGCCTCGAAGGGGCCCCGGATAGGGCCCACGTTGCCGAGCTCACGAGCCGCATGATCGCCCTGCGCTGGCAGGGAAGCCAGGCGCCCCGAGATGTCCCGGCCGAGAGCTACCTGAACCTGCACGAGACCTACCCCGAGATCTACACGATCCCGACAGAGACCTCGCGCGGCTGGCACTGGCTCCTCTCCGCGCTCGCCGAATGGATGCGCGACGAGGGGGTCCCGAGCGGTTTCGAGAGCAGGCAGGTCAAGGAGAAGTTTGGGACGCTGAGGTTCTACGCGTCGCGCTCCAACACCGTGTCGCACATCCTCCGGACTGCCGAGTGGGTTTCGGGCTCGGTCTGCGACGCATGCGGTGCGCCGGGGTCCGTCCGGCCGGGTGGCTGGATCCGGACGGCGTGCGATGAGCACGCCAAGCGCTGACGTCTACCGGAACCTTACCCGCAGGGCGTGGTCGGTGCGCGTCGCCGGCCGAGTCGTCGGGTACGTCCCCGAGATCGCCCTGGCCGGCGTGACGCTCCGGGCCTCGGAGGCGGCCCGCCTGCGCTGCCTCCAGGCCGCGTCCCGTGACGTCCACGCCTGGGCCCGGGGCCTCCCCCTTGTCGGCGTGCCCCGGCCGGGCGGGGCCGTCTCCTTCGGCTACCGCCTCAGCGTGTCGGGATTCCGGCTCGCAGACGGCACCCCCATCAGCAGTGCGGCCGCCGTCTGGCTCGAAGCCGACGGGGCCGCCTGGGCCCTTGCCCCCCGTTCGGAGTAGCCCCGATGCGTACCGCCGCCCTTGCCCTGACCCTGGCCGCCCTCACCGTCCCGGCGGCCGCCGACACGACATGGCTCCTGCCGAAGTCCGGGGTGTACTGCCCAGTGCACGGCGAGCAGGTCCTGCCGCTCGTCGTGGGCGACGATGGCGGCCTGGGCATCGACGGGCTGGACTGCCAGGCCGTCCGGCTCAAGCACGGGCACGTGACGTCGGCGAAGTGCTACGCGAACGGCGGCTCGGTGGTGCCGTACGACACGGATCTGCTCGTGTTGCCATCGGGCGCGATGCTCCACGATTCGGTGGTTTTCAGGCGCTGGACGGGGAGGCTGCCATGCCCGGCGAGCTGATCGAGGTGCCGACGGACGACGGATACGTCGGCTTTTAAGGAGGCCACTCGGAGGGCGGCAAAGGAAGCGAAAGGCGCTTAGGTATCATTACGTTGCATCGGTCGGCGGGGGCGGCGCGGGGCCACCCCAGCGCAGATTTGCGTCGGGGTCAGACGCCCGGGATGAGGGGCTGCTGGGTCGCCCGCACGCCCCGGCAGAAGTGCTCGACCAGGCCGGCCATCCCCGCTGACGTCAGGTGCGGATGGAACGCGGTGACGATCCGGCCGTCCTCGCGCCGGACTTCCCTGGGGCACTGCCGGATCCATCCGGCCTTGGCGCCCGCCATCGTGGAGCGGAGGCGCTCGCGCTTCCCGACACCAGCCCGCGTCAGGTAGCCGAGCGAGAGGAGGTGGTCGATGAGCCTGCCCCGGGGGATGATGAGCGACACGGCAGCCTCGGAGAGCGTCAGCCAGTCCTCCGACATCGCGAGGCGCTCGTGGGCCAGCACAGCTGGCCGCTGGGCGTCGATCCGCTCGTGCGCCTCGGAAAGGGCGACGGTCGTCACCTGCCGGGCCTGGGACTCGGCCGCGAGCGCCCTGGTCTTGTCCTCCAGCTCGGCCTTCAGCTCGCCGGTGAGGGCGATGAGCTGCGTGGCGATGACGACGAGCTGCTGCTGGTCCCGGACATCGATCTGCACCGGCGCCGGGATCGGAAGGGGCGCCGTGGAGTAGCTGCCCATGCGGCGGATCTGGGGGAGGATGTCCTCGACAACCCAGTCCTGGAATTTCTCTACGGTGATGCGGCGGGCCGGGTCCATCTCGTTGGCCAACTTCCGCTGCATGATCGCGCGGTACAGGCCGGCCTCCGTGATGGTCGACTTGCGCTGGATGCCCCCATGGGTACTCACGGAGTGAGTACCCTTTTCCCTCGCCTTTAGGACCCTGTTGAGGTTGGCCGCATCCCGGTAGAAGAGGGCCTCGGCCACGTCCTGGGCGAGGAAGACAGCCTTGTCTCCGAAGGCGAGGCCACGGATCTCCTGGTTGCCGAACATGAACTTGAACTCGGTCGGCTCGGTGGCCTGGACCGGGATCGGGGTCCCGGTGAGGCGGGGCGTCGGGGCGTTCATTCTGGGACTCCTGCGGCACCGGCTGGGAGCGAATCCTTAACCAGTCTGACCGTGTGAGTAGGCTCCCACCGCTGCGGGTTTTCCGCAATACCGTTCGCGGATTTTCCGCAGCGGGGCTGTTCGATGCCGCCCCGCCATGGCAGGCTACGCCTATGCTTCCGACCCCCCAGCAGATTCGCGCGGCACGCGCCCTACTCGACCTGACGCAGGAGCAGGCGGCCGCGCTCGTCGGCGTCAGCCCGAGGACGTGGACGGACGTCGAGCGCGGGACCGCATCCGAGGCCACGGTCGAACGGGTGATGGGGACGCTCATGGGCGAGGGCGTCGAATTCGTCGCCGGGCCCGGGGGACGGCGGCGAGGCGTCAGGCTGGCCCGCTGAGGGTACGCACGGTCTGCGGACCCTTCACGCCCGCCGCCCGCCCGAGGGCGCTGGCGATCCTGTCCCGGGCCGCGGCCTTCTCGTCGGACGAGTAGCCCCGGACGGCATCGGAGCCCCCCATGGCCCGCAGCAGGTCGACCTGTCGCGAGAGGGCGTGCCGATCGGGCGCGGGCAGCGTCACGGGCGATCCCCGGCCGGGGCGGGATCCTGCCCGGCAGCGCGCAGGTCCTGGATGGCCCGCTCCAGGGCGGCCTCCCACGACCCGGGGAGCACCCTGTCGATGGGGAGCTCCATCGACCGGCGCCGGCCGTCGACCAGCGCGGCCGCGGCGGCGAGGACGGCGGCGACCTCGGGGCTCACCGATGGCCCCCGCGCCGGCGGAGCGGGGCGACGGCCGCGATCGCGGCGGCGACGTCGGCCTTGGACGGCCCGGCTGCCGTCGGCTCGCCCAACAGCGCGCGGTACACCTCCGGCCTCACGAGCGGAGCCGGCTCGGCCGCGAAGCACGCCAGGGCGACGAGGGCGGCCGCGGGCGTCATGCTGCAGGCCAGCGCGAGTGCGGGATCGCCCGTGGGTCGGACATGAGCCGGGCGCGGTGGATGATCTGCTTCACGGAGCCGACCGACCGGCGCGTCAGCAGAGCGAGGTCACGGGCCTGCACGCCGTCGGCCCAAGCGTCGAGGATGTCGTCGCGGTCGGGCGAGAAAGGGGTCAGGGGAGGACGCGGGGTGGCACGCACGGTCGCACGGCAGCTCGCCACGCGGGTACCAGGGCGGCGACCCGGCTTCCGGCGCGGCAGATCCATCCCGGCGGCACGGAGATGGTGGACGATGTAGCCGACGTAGGCCCGCGAGATGCCGCAGGACGCGGCGATCTCGGTGTGCGTCTTGCCGCCCAGCCACATCAGGGAGACAGACGCGCGGAGTACCTTTGCCTCAGGGCGGGAGCGGATCTTCACCGCTTTCCCCGCCTGGCGTCCGCCTCGGCCTTCGTCAGCAGGGAGTCGATCGAGCCGAGGTTGGCCTTGCAGGCCTGCGCGACGTACCGGGTATCCAGTGTCCAGACGGTCAGCTCGTCCTGCGTCGCGGCGTCGGCGAGCACCGGCGGGACGTCGGGACATTTCCTCCACGCCATCGGCACCTGCGGCGTGACCAGGACCTGCTGCCGAACCACCGTCGCCGGCGGGGGCGCGACCGGCGCGGCCGCGGCCCCGACGGTGAGCTCGACATGCGGGGCGACCGAGGCGGTCGTGTCGACCTTCGTCGCGCAGGCGCCAAGGAACAGGCCGGCCGCCAGGATCAAGAGGGCAAAGATCCGGTTCACTGGTTCACTCCCCGTCTGAGCACGCCCAGGGCGTCGCGCATGCTCCGCGTCATGGGGGCCGACCCGGGCGGGCCCTCTCCCTTGCCGATGGGCAGGCACGCGACCCGGGCCGACTTTGCGGATTCGGTCGCCCGGCGGGCGGCATCGAGGGCCTCAGCGTACCGGGCGTCCGACGCGAGGTTGTCCCGGCCGTGCTTGTCCACCTCGGCGGCGAGTCGGGCCTCGGCGCGGTGGAGGCGGCCTGCCGCGTCGGCGTTCCCGTTGGCCAGGGACTCCGCCGTGACGGCCTTGGCCTGCCACGCGGCGGCGACGGCGGCCTGCGCGGCCTCGCCTTTCCGATAGGCGTGCCAGGACGACCCGAGCACCAGGACGAGGAACAGGAGGGCCCCGCCGCACGCGAGCGCCGCGTCGAGGGCGAACCGCGGGCGTCTGGCTTGGGCCCTCACAGCGGCCCCTGCCGCAGCCGAGATGCCCTCGACGGCGCCGCCAGCAACAGCCTCGACGGCGTCCACGATTGGGGCGAGCCGGGGCCGCGGCAGGGCGATCGCCGGGAACTTGGGGCGCCAGGCCAAGACGGCCCGGATGGTGGCGAGCGCGCTCATCGTCAGGACTTCCTCTTCCGGGGCTTCGGCGTCGGGAGCGGGCCCGTCTGGACCTCGATCTCGCTGGGTCCCGCTGACCGGACCACGAAGCCGGCGGGCAGCTCCTCGATCCGGCCGGGTTCCAGGACGATGGGATCAGAGATGGCCCACCGAGGCGGCTCGACCGCCCCATCAAACGCATCGCGAAGCGCAGCGACGTCGCCGGCGAGTCCGAGGAATGAGCGGCCGGCGAAGGCGGCGTTCACCTCGGCCAGCCCCTCGGTGGAGAACCGGGTCTGGATGTCCTCGACCCTGCGGGTCATCCCGATGGCGGCCTTCTCGGCCGGGACGGGGGCCGGCTGCGGTCGGGTGCCCCAGACCTCGGCGGCGAGCTCCTGGGCCAGCATCGGGTTCCCGAGGGCCATCCCGGTCCAGAAGGCGGCGATCTTGAAGGGGTTGAAGGCGTCCATCAGGAGCGGCCCTCCGCGACTTTCTTGGAGATCCGCCCGGGCAGGCTCGGGTCCGTCAGCTCGACACGCTTCCACGGACCGTCCGGCCAGCCCTGGACATCGACCGAGATCACCTCGCAGCGGGAGACCTCTCCGTCCGAGTAGATGACCGTGCGGACCCTGAAGCTGCGACCGGTGTCCATCGGCTCCCCGAGTATCTCGCCTCCGTCCGGACCCGGGGCCGTGAGGATCAGGCGCGTGGTCTCGCCGAAGACCTGCTCCTCGATCACGGCGGGCGTGCAAGTCACGGTGGTAACCATGTCAGTGCACCTTCCTGGCAGCGGCCTCGGGCGAGGCGCTGGTGACGGGGCGGACCTCGCCATCGGTGTTGATGACGAAGGTGTGGAGCTCCCGGCAGGGGCAGGCCGGCGGCTTGGCGCGGGCCCGCAGCACGGAGCCGACCTCCGAGACGAGGTGGCTGAACGCCAGGAAGGCGAACAGCCCGAGGACGCAGATGGCGGTCGAGGTCATGAGGCGGCTCCGGCGGCGGGGGTGTACGGCGGGGTGAAGGGTTCCCACGGGCCGTCCGGGGCGGCTTGGACGTCGATCGCCAGCACGGCCTGGGATCCTGGGGCGTAGGTCACCCGGATAGTCCGACCCGTCCGCATCCAGTGGCCGGGGTCCGTGGGGTGGGCGACCTGCTCGGCGAACAGGTCGACCCGGGGCGCGGGCGTGGAGGCATCGGCCATGTCAGGATCCCTTCCTGCGCGGGACGGCCGGAGCCGGGAGCGTCGGCAGCACCGGGGCGGGCCCCGGCGCCTCGGACGGGCACGCGAATCCCGGCCGGACGCCCCCCGACGGCGTCGGCCACGCCAGGCTCAGGCAGAGCCGGACTGCCAGCGGCAGCGCGAGGGCCAGCGGGCTCGCCATCAGGCCGGCACCGCCTCGGCCGCGACCGCGGTCTCGACGTGCGTCGGCTCGGGCGCCGGGAACAGCTTCGGACCGGTGCCCTCCGGGTCAGCCGGATCCTCGGCGATCGACCCAAGCTCGGCCTCGGCCGCGTCGACGCTGGCGAAGAACTCGGCGTGCGTCGACGGGGCCTCGACGGCAGCGACCGGTGCGGCAGGGGCCTCAATCGGGGCCCCTGCGGGATCCGGGGCCCGGGCGGAGCGCGGCACCCGCGGGATGTCGCCGTTGCCCTGCGCGAGCTGGATCGCCTTGGCCATGGCCGCGATGACGCCGAGGACCGTGAAGGCCGCGAACAGCCACTTGAACACCGGGGCGATGTCCTGGAGGGCGCTGAACGTGCCGGCGTACTCGGAGGCCTGCTCGCCGACGGCCGAGGCGACCGACAGGATCGCCGCCTTGCCGGGAAGCGTGCGGGACACGGCGACCCTCGCGCCACGAGAGGACGGCGCAGGCTCCGGCAGCGCAGCGACCTGCGGCACAGCCGGAGCGGGATCGGCCATCCGGGTGGCGACGGCCTGGACCTCGGCCACGCGCCTCGTCCAGCCCTTGCCGAAGTGAGGCTAGTCGTCGAGCGTCTTGAGGTACTTCAGCCGCATGGCGGACAGGTCGGCGACCAGCCGGGCGACGTCTGTGACCTTCGCGAGGGCCTCAAGGGTCTTGGCCCCGATGCCGCCGTCGATGTCGCCGGCGTACAGCTTGCGGGCCTTGAGCACGGCCTGGAGGTACCGCGCGGCGCGCCCGGCGCCGCTGTTCACCGCGAAGTCGAACAGGGCGTAATCGAGGCCCCGGGGCAGCAGGTCGGCGCGGATCCGGTCCCAGAACTCGGACCGGTAGATCGCCGTCGCCTCGGGCCGGCCGAGGGCCTGCACGTCGGCAGCGGTGACCCGCACGCCCCGCCATGCCGACAGCGTCGCCTGGGTGATGCCGAGGTTCGTAGGGCCGCCGTTGTCCCTCCGGTCGTTCACGTAGCCCGCCTCGTGGGCGAGGACGTAGGCGATCGCGGGGCTGAAGGATTCGCGCGCCATGTCAGGTCCTCGAACGGTTGCGGCGGCCGGGATGGGACGGCAGCGCGTCGCGCAGCAGGTCGCCGTGCTCGTGGAGGGCGCGGGTCAGGTCGGTCCCGGTCCTGACAAGGGTGAAGCCGAGCTCACGGTCAGTCTCGGACAGGGCGGCGCGCAGCGGCTCGGCGGCGGCCGCGGCGGCGGGCGGGAGCTTCCGGAACCGGCCCCACAAGTAGAAGACGGCCGTGCCGATCCCGCCGGCGACGACGCCCAGCGCGTTCAGGACGTCGGCAGGGATCGCGACGAGCAGCGCGTACGCACCGGCCAGCATCAAACGGTCTCCCGGCGGTGGATGGCGGCGCGCTGGTCGTTGCGCCCTTGGTCGAGGAGGGAGCGTCCGGCAGCGAGGAAGTCGAAGACGCCGAGGGCCGCGTAGACGAGGCAGGCCGTGTTCAGGCCCGGGTACCCGTCGTCGGAGAACATCCGGACGAGCGTGAACCAGATGAGGGCCCCGGCCGCGGCCCCGGCGAAGCGGAGCGTCGGGCTGCGCCGCCAGTTGCCGTTCACCCAGAGGCCGATGCCGCGCACGACGGCCACGAGCATCAGGGCCATGCCCCAGGTGCCCTCAGGCGCGACGGCGGCGAGGTTAACGAAGATGGGCCGGGCGAACGTCGGCCCGGGCAGCAGCAGGGCCGTGGCGAAGGCGGCGAGGATCGCGGCCGACAGCCACTCGCCCTCGCGCGACACGTGCGGGACGCGGTGCGGGTTGTAGGGGCCCCACGTCATGGCTTGGCCTCGGGCTCGACGGCGGGGGCCGCAGCCGGGGCCTCGGGCTCGGCCAAGGCGGGCTTCGCCTTCGCGGCGGCCGCGGGCTTGGCGGGCTCGGCCGAGTCGAGGTCGGCGTGGCGGACGATGCCGCGCTTACCGCAGCGGCCGCAGTGGACCTCGGACCAGTCCATGCCCTTGGCGAGCAGGGGGCGGATCCCGTCCCGGCAGGCGGCCGCGTCGGCGCAGCCCTCGAAGGTGAAGGGGGCGTCCGTCATCAGCTGAAGTCCGCGTGAAGCACGCACGTGACGCGAGCCGGTTGAGCCGAAGGTTCGCGCGTCTGGTTCTTCGCGAGCACGGTGACGACGCAGCGGTCCCGGATGACGAGCTTCAACCCGTTGACGATGACCGCCTGAGCACCGTTCGCGACACCGAGGCCGCCGAGCTCGCCGAGGGTCTTCCGGACCCGCCTGACGTTCACGCCGCGGTGGGCGAGCTCGACGATCGCTGCGGTGTCGTCCACGGCCTCGTCGACCACCACGCCGATCGCCCGCTCGGCGAACCTGCGGACGGCGTGGTCGGTGGCCTTGGCGCGGATCCCCTTGGGATTGCCCCGCTGGGGCGCGGGGGCCGGGGTTTGGATGCTGGACGGCACGGGTGCCGGCGTCGGGGCTGGGGGCACGGGGATCGCTCCTGTGCACCGAGCGTCCCCCCTCGCCCCGAATTCGGATAGACCCGGTTCCCCATGTCGTGGGCCTCCCGGTCCCGCCGGGGACGGCTCAGCGCAGGTAGGTGCCCCTCTTCATCATGTGCGCGAGGTTCTCGTTCAGCTGCTGGCTCATGAGCTCCGGCACGCGCGCGGCAGCGTCCGAGCAGGCCTCGTCCCAAGGCTTCTGCAGGATCGGCCGGTAGCGTGCCTTGTCGACGGCGAGGAACAGGACGCGCGGGTGGTCCGTGTCCTTCAGCCGGCGGCCGATGCGCCGGAGGTCGCCCCCACGGGTCTGGATGACCTGATCGAGGGCCGAGTGCCCCCGGTGGAGGACGTCCTGCTCCGTCACGGGCACCCGTGGCGGCCGGGCAATGTAGCCTTCGTGCGGCTGCCCGTGGATCTTGATGGCCCCGTAGTACACCCCCCAGCGCCCCTGCGTGCCCGACTTCTTGGGTGCCCTGTCGGCCGAGACCTCGCGTGCCAGCCGGGACAGGAAGGCGCGGGGCACCCCGCCGTCCTTGGTGGGCCGGACGCCCTGGGTCTTGGTGATGTTGTCCCACCAGGGGATGAGGATCCGGTTCTGCGCGAGCCCGACGTCGCCCGGCAGGCGGACGTTCGTCTCCATGCCGAAGCTGTACTTCAGGTACGCCGACTGCTTGGCCTTCACGAAGACCTGGGCGTAGACGTCCTCCGGGCTGCGCTCGCCCCTCTCCAGGGCGTTCAGCTCCGCCTTGCTCAGCCGCTTGTAGGCGACCGCGGATTCGGTCCACGGCGACCTTCTCTTCAGCGTCTGGTGGAAGCGATAGCGGATGTTGATGGTGGCCTGCCTGGCGACCTCGTCGACGGCCCATCCCGCGGCACGCCTATACTTGGCCATGCCCCGGTTCGGGTCGGTCATGCCGACCGTGCGGACGAACTCGTCCCTCCAGCGGTCGATCGCCTCGCCGAGGTCGACGGCAAGGTCGACGCCATCGAAGCCGCTTAGGCTGAAGCCCTGGGAGGATTGATTGCGGCGTGCCATGCCGGGGAGGCTGCCACGGGGCCCGTGTCCCGGTCAGCGCCACGCAGGGGCCCGAAATAGATGAAGGCCCCCCCGCGCGCGGCGGAGGGGCCTCCGAGATGTGCTGCATCTCGCCCGTACCCCAGGCGTCCCGACAATACCGCGTCGCCTAGGCAGCCACAAGCGCGGGGGGACGGCGCGGCGTCGACCAGCCACCCGAGGCGTCCAAGTAAGCCTCAGCCTCGCGAGCCAGGTCGAGAGGCGGCAGAGGAGCCCTGCGGACGGCCGCCTGACGGGTCCGAGACCTGTCCCGGCCAGGTCGGCGCCTAGCACCCCGGGAGGCGATGGATGACCGGGTTTCGATGTCCTGGCGGGCCTGCTCGGCAAGCGCAGCGTCCTCCGGGGTGACGGCGGCGCGGTCGGTCTCCAGGCGCCACTCGTTCGTCCAGCCCCGGCACAGAACGCCCTCGTACCGCGTCCACGACCACCGTCCCGTGCCGGTCTCGACGACGACGTGGAAGGGCGTGAAGCGGGTGATCCGGATCGGGCCGGATACGATCTTGGAGGCGGGGCGGGCCTCACGCGAGGCAGAGCCCACAATATAGCGTGACGCGGACCCGACAGGCTCTCCAGCCTCATAGCTCCCGGTGGCGTCAGCCAGGACCTCGGTCTGCGGCTCGGCCATGACTGAGGACCGCCGCAGAGCCTCGGCATCACGGGCGGCCCTCAAGGTCTCGACATCGATCGCTCCGCCGAGCCCGTACTCGTCGGAGGCGAGGCGCATGGCAGATAGGACCGCCTCCTTGCCATGCTCGTGGAAGTCACAGATTTCGGCGAGGCTCCAGCCTTCGGTGCGCTGGCCCAACGCCCACATGCCGATCCAAAGCCGACGCTCGGCCGAATCCGAGGCGCTCTCGATCCCGAGGCGACGGCGGCGTGCCTGCTGCCTCTCTGCCGGGGTCATGGCCTTGCCGCCGCCGGGGAACAGGGGGCGCAGGCCGAACCTCTCAGCCTGCTCGACCTGGATGTCGAGCAGGTCCACCATCGTCGCGGCCGCGTGGTTGTAGAGGACGGTCTGCTCGACGCCCTTGAACTCGTCGGTCTCGCCAGCCTCGTGGCGGCGCTTGCGACGGTCGAGCGTCCCGAGGGCGCTGATCGCCTCCTTCACGGTCAGGCCTGCGAGAGGAGCGAGCTCGGCGGCCCAATCCTCTCGGCGTCCACCCCGGACGTGCGCGGTCGCGTTCGCGGTGAGGAACAGCCAAATCTCGCGCTTGCCCTTGGGCGGGCCACCCATGCCGTCCCGCCACGCGTGCAGGTCGCGCAGGATGCCGACCCATCGTCCGGCCGGCCCGGCATGGCGACGGGGACGCGCAGGGGCAGGATTGTCGTTGGCGGCCGATGCCGCTTGGGCCTCAGCACGGGCCCTTCTGCGCTCCTCGATCTCGCGCCGGGACACGGGCAGGATGGCGTCGGCCAGGGCGTGGAAGGTGTAGCGCGCCGCTTCCTCGAATGTGGCGGGCGCGATGAGCCTCGCCATGGTCCCGGACTTCACGTTCATGCTTCCGACGAGCCGCACGACGCGGGCACTGTCGCGGCAGACGCGGTCGAGGCCGGCGTCGCGGAACAGGCGCCACATGGGCAGGCGCTTGGCCTCGATCGCATCGAGCTCGGGGTCGGCGTGCCTGCGCTTGACCTTGGGCATGCCGTTCGTGGCGAGGTCCGGCCCATGCAGGGCATCGTAGACCGCGCGCACGCGCGCCCACGCGGCAGCCTTCACGCCGTCGCATGCCCACGTCCCCTGCAGTCCACATCCCGAGGCGACCCAGATCGAGGGCAGCGGTATCCCGGCGGCGACCATGGCCTCTATGAGGACATCGCGCACGGCCTCGGGCGCCCATCCATAGAAGGGCAGGCTCTCGTCTCGCTGGTAGTCCCAGTCGAGGACGAGCGAGCCGACCGATTTCAGGCACTCCCCCGTGCGCCGGCGACCCCAGAACCGGTTCAGGCTGGTGTACCGATCATCGGCGGCATGCTGCCTCAGGACGGCATCGGCCGAGTCGAGCGTCTCGCCCTCGAAGCGCTCCACATCGACATCGATGACCTTCGTCCCGACCCAGGCGCGCCCGACCGAACCCTTGGGATGCAGCCATGCGACATGGGCCGCCCGGAGGTGGGCGCGGGTGGCATCGCAGGGGGTGGTGGATGTCTGCGCGTTCGCGGTCATCATCTGGGGTCGGATCGAGCTGACGATGGGGCAGCACACCCATCGACATCGAGGAGGCTAGCCGCGTCGCTGGCAATCTCCAAACCGGGGGTCCTGCGGCCGACTACTGAGCCTGCCCGCGCCTAGGAGGCGCCTCATGGCAGGGGGTCGGCCCACCCCGCCAATGGCCATCCCGCGCGCGAATCGGATGGCCCGTCGACCCGGCGCGCCGTGACCTGGATCGGGACACGGGGCGCGCGGCACGGTCGGCCCCGTGGTCAGGGAAGCCGGGGTCGAGGGCATGCGCGCGTGGAGTGGACGGCCGTCGGCGGAGGGTGACCCTGCCTCGACGAGGGAAGCCTGCCCCCGGGGCACCCCCTCCCCCCCGGGGGCGGTCGGGACCCTACGTTTCCTGCCGATATGTAAGGAAGATGTCCCGTCAGGTTGTTGCCGAGTTTGTAAATGAACTGGTTTTCATCGCTCGCTATCCCTCGGAATAGGATGGTCTCGGACCACTTGGCCGACGGCCAAACCGTCAAGCAAGTCAGGCCGGCGTACGAGCGGAAAATACTTACGCGTAGTGTTCGTCTGCGGTGACGATCTTGGCATGTCGTCTGTTAACTTTGTTACGCAATCGCTACGTCGGCTGAATTCGGTGCGTCGATGACTGAATTCGTCAGCGATCGGATGCGTATGCTTGCAATGATCTGCCTGTGGTCTTCAAAAATCAACGTCCATTTATGCCCTAGCCTTGGCCTACCAGCAGCTACCAAGGTCAATGCAAGTTTGGAGGCTTCGGGCCTCGCTCGGTCCCCGATAGGCTCTGTCGTCACCAAGACCCACCGGCGTCGCCGCCGGCGGGTCGCTGGAATGATTGGCCGCGGATCACGAGCCCGGCCTGGTCCAGCCCGGCGTGCTCCACGTGATGACCCGAGGCTTCGTCGGCAAAGGCTCGGGGCGAGGAGGCGCGGTGTTCGGCTTGCGGGGGCTCAGCGGCGCGACCCCCATCATTGTCTCCACCTTCTCCAAAGTGAACGACACCTCCGTGAAGCCAAGGCGCTCGACGGCCTTCTGTGCCTCAAGGAGGAGCTTCGGGGCATCCGGGTCGCCCGCCAGGTGCGCTTCCCGAGCGAGGAAGACCCGAGCATGGGCGCTCGGCATGGGCATGTGCGCCTTCCGGAAACCTTCCGCAGCCTCCAGATAGAGCTGACGGCCCTTGGCCAGGTCGCCGGACCGGAAAGCCACCATTCCGTTGTTCGCCCCGGTCAGGTGCTTGAAGGCAGGGGACGCTTTTTCGGCATCGACCTGGCGCAGGAGCTTGCTGGCCTCGGCTAGACGGTTCTGGGACGCCATGACGAAGGCACGGACGTTCAACAGGATCGGCGAATCCGAGTTTCGCTGGAGACCTCGGGCCGACAGCTCCTCCGCTTTCGGGAAATCCTCCGTGAAGGCGGCCGTGCTCGCGCCGAACTCGTAAGGCCGGAGCGAGAAGGGATCGACCCGGGACCAAGCCTCGCAGGCGCTCGGAACATCGTCGAAGCGGGCCCTCCGGTAGAGATGGAAGGCCTGGGCCTCGTGCGCCTCCGAAACGGTGTCCAGCCGCTCGTGCGGGACAAGATCAACGCCCAGGTGCCGAGTCGCCCACTCACCCTGCGCCAACGAGCTGCCGGTTGGGTCGACCATGCTCGTGCGGAACATGCGTCGGGATCGCTTCACGCCACCGCCGAGGAGGTCCGCCGTCCCGATCGCGCCTGCGAGCTCGGTGATCTGGTGCGGAGACATCCCCCCGTCATCGACGAAGCGGACGCCTTGCTTAAAGAAGGTCGGATCCCGCTCGGCAAGCTCGGCCAAGGCGATCTCCGCGGCGAGCAGCCACGGGTCACCCCGGGTCGCGGCACTCCTGCGCACGATGTCGTGCGCCCGCTCCGGATCCCCCAAGTGCAGGAACAGCCGCGACGCCGAGCGCAGCACGTGCCGGTTGTCGGGCGAGAGTTGGAGAGCGACACGCATCGATCGCTCGGCCCGCTTGTCCCGCCCGGCGACCGTCTGGTGCAGCGCCAGCTCTACCCATGCCAGCGCGTCGTGCGGATGCAGCCTGGTAAGGTCCCGCCAAGCGGTGGCGTCGGTCGGCCTCGCATGCACCAGCTTGTCGGGCACCTCTTCGCCGTTGCGCTGGAGGAGTTCCGCCGCCTGGGCGCGGACGAGCGGTGCGGCGGTGCTGTTCGGCGCGATAAGCCGGCGTGCGGCGTTGAGGGCTTCCGTCTCCCGGCACTCGACGATCGCGATCTCGACGAGCTCGGATGCGGAAACGATGCTGGGAAACAGTCGCCAGCGTTCGAGACGCTGCACCATCTCGGGCGAGAGGTGGGGGGCCGGCTTCGGGCTCCCACCCAGGCCGAGCTCGCGCGCGCGCAGGGTGAGCGTCAGGCTCCTCCAACGTGGGACGAGGCGCCGTTGCGTCGCGAGGGATTCGGGCGTCATGCGGCCCTCCCGGTACGCATGAGGATGCTGAGCCGCTTCGCGGCCAAGTCCATCCTCGAAACGTACCGTTCGAGCGAGAACTGGGTGGATTGGCCAAGGTGGTCGGGATGCCCCCGGCGCTGGAGGTCCGGATCGCAGAACTCGCGCACCAGGCCGAGCACGTCGGCGCGGACCCGCTCGTCGATGAGCGGGCTCACGTCCGCCAGGACCGCGGAGAAGGCGTTCCGCACGTAGGGCAGGACCTGCTCGTAGGTGCCGCCCCAGGCGCGGGGATGATGCTGCGGATCCAGCTTCGAGAGGAGGAGGGGCGTGATGTTGACCCCGGAGAACAGGAAGGCGGCGAGGTTTCCCAGCATGTAGAGATCGCAACCGATCCGGCGGTTCGTGAACTCGGGGTGCACAAAGCCGAACAGCTGCTCGGGGGGAGCGTACCCACGGTCGCCGGCGATCTTGAAGTCGTCGTGGGCGGCCGGCTGGCCCTTCCGCGAAGACCGCCCGAAATCGGCGACCTTGAAGGAGGGGCCCGGATAGGCGAGCACGTTCGACGGCTTGCCGTCCTGGTGGGCGATCATCTCCTTGTGGACCTGCCAGAGCCCAAGCGTGATGTCCTTGAGGGCATGCATGCACCACAGGGCGTCGCACGCGGTGCTGGTGTCCATCTGCACCCGCACGTCGCCCTCGGCCATCTCGAAGATGAGATAGAAGACGCGTCCCTCCATGGGGCCCATGCCCGGCACCTGGACGTCGCCGTGGTCGAGGGCGATCACGACCTTGGAGAGCTTGCGCCCCCGGCAATGGTCGAGGATGGCGCGCTCGTGGTTGTAGCAGGCGATGAGCTTCTGGATCTCGTTCGCCATGTCGACGTCCGGCTCAAGGGCCGGCGAGAAGTCGAACGCCTTCAGGAATCCGACAGCGGTGCCTTTCTCCGCGATGTAGCTCTGCGAGAACATTCCGCCGGTCGCGCTGGGCCCGCGCTGAAGGTGCCTCGTCACCTTCCACCCGTTCTTCAGATCGAGGCCGAGGAGCTTGTCGGCTGCCGACATGTCAGTGTCCCTTCGAGTGGCTGGAAGACGGCCCGGCGCCCGTCATCCTGGCGACGAGATCCCGGCCGGCGGACGTGAGGGTGAGAGCGCGCTTGCGAGGGTCGGTGATGGAGACGCCCTGGTCGATCAGGGGCTCCTTGGGGCCGGCGCCAGATGCGGATTGGTAGCGCCCGAGCAGCACGGCGACGAAACGGCTGGCCGATTGCTGAGGAACGCCCAGCCGCTCGGCCAGATCGTTCACCGAGAGGTTCGGCTCCACCGCGATCGTCAGGAGCGCCAGGAGCTGCGGCAGCGACAGCTCGTCGCCCGCGGCGGCGATGGCGTCGCGCAGGTCGCGCAGACGCTGCGCATCGTCGGCTTCTAACGGCGTGCCCACACCAACCTCTTGTTCTTACCCATTTTTGGGTTCATATCATCAAAACGAGTACGAACACAAGCGCGGTGTCCATGATCCGGTGGCATCGGGCGCAACGCAGAGGCGGTCACCCGATGAAGATCTTCGTCAGCTCACTCATTTCTGGCCTGGAGCCGATCCGCGACGCGGCCCGCTCCGCGATCACCGATCTCGGCCACGAGGTCATCATGGCGGAAGATTTCGGCGCCCGTCCGGCATCGCCGCAGGTCGCCTGCCTCGAAGGGATCCGCCACGCCGGCCTCGTCGTGCTGATCCTCGGCAAGTCCTACGGGGCGAAGCAGGAGTCCGGCCTCTCTGCCACGCACGAGGAGTACAGGGAGGCCCGCCAGACCAGACCCGTGATCGCCTTTGTCCAGGAAGGCGTCGATCGGGACGACGACGAGGCCGCGTTCGTGGCCGAGGTTCAGGGTTGGAGCGGCGGCCTGTTCCGCGGCGGGTTCACCGGGCCCGACGACCTGCGGGGCAAGATCGTTCGAGCCGTGCACCAGTATGAGATGTCCAAGGCCGCGGGGCCGGTCGACGAGGGCGCCATGCTTGGTCGCGCGATCGGCATGCTCCCGAAGGACACTCGCAGCCACTCATCCGGCCAGAAGCGCCTGTCTATCTCGGTCGTCATGGGCCCGGAGCAGTCGATCCTGCGGCCGAGCCAGATCGAGGATCGCGACCTGGCGGAGCAGCTGCTGCAGTGGAGCCTCTTCGGCGGGACCCAGATCCTCGACCGAGGCAAGGGCATCGGGAATGCCGTCGAGGGCGGTGCGCTCGTCATCCGTCAGGAGCGCGACGCCGCCGTGACGATGATGCCGCAGGGGCACATGCTGTTCACGCTGCCGCTCCCGCGCTCGGACGACATGATGGGGGCGGTCATTGAGGAAGATGTCGCCGACCTGTTGACGCGGATCCTCCGCTATGCGGTGGCGGTCCTAGACCGGGTCGATCCGACCCAACGTCTCACGCACGTCGTCCTGGCGGCCTCGATCGCCGACGCCCAGTATATGATCTGGCGCACCCGCAGCGAGGCGACCGCGAACCGAGGCTCCGTCAGCCACGGTTTCGGCCACAAGGAGCCGGGTCCGGTGACGCTGTCGCCGGCCTTGCGTACCCGGGCCGCCCTCAAGCACGACGAGCGCGACTTGGTCGAGGATCTCGTGACGTTGCTCCGCCGGGAATACCGGACGAACACCAACTGACGTCGGCGTGGGCGGCCGCAGGGGCCCCACCCCGGGCCCTCAGTGCCATCCGGTGCGTACCCCGATGGGAGCCTCTGGTTGCTACGGGGCCGTCGATGGGATCCCGGGTCGCGGGATCCCATCCGATTGCCGTGCGAGGGTTCGGTAGACGGTAGGCCGCGAGACGGAGAACAGCTCGGCCAGGTCGGCGATCGCGCATTCTCCCGTGTCGTTCATCCGGCGCAGCTCTCGCTGCTGTTTCTCGGTGAGCTTGGGCTTCTTGCCCCTGAGTTTACCATGGGACTTGGCGATCGTCATTCCCTCGCGGGTGCGCAGGCGGATCAGGTCGCTCTCGAACTCGGCGAAGGTGGCCAGGATGTTGAAGAACATCTTCCCCATCGGATCGGCCGGATCGTAGACGCTCGCCCCCAGGGCCAGCTTGACCCCTCGTCCGACCAGCGCGTCGGCAATGGCACGGGCGTCCGGGACCGAGCGGGCCAGCCGGTCGAGCTTGGGAACCACGAGGGTGTCGCCTGTCCGGGTGGCGGCCAGCGCCTGCGCCAGGCCCGGGCGGTCCCTGCTCGTGCCGGTCAGCCCGTGGTCGGTGTAGACCCGTTCCGGTGCGACCCCGAGCCCTTCCAGGGCGGCGCGCTGGGCCGCGAGATCCTGCCGGTCGGTCGAGCAGCGGGCGTAGCCGATCAGAATCGTCATGGCGAGAAGTGTACGATTGGCCCCCCGCCATTGAAAGGATCAGCGTACGGGTCTTGTGAGACGGTTATCCTCTTGGGCGGCCCGGATCCCCGAGCGCGGATCCCGGGTGTCCATATGCCGATTCCGTTACGGACAGGCGTTCTGACCGTTAGTGGCCGTAAGCGGAACGGCTGCCTCGGAGGAGATCCGCTGGAAAAGCGGACGGGCTCCTACCGACCCAACGCAGTCGTTCATGAGCGGCTGAGCGCCTCCCGTAAGCGGACCAGGCCTCGGACGGACGGAAGATACGTGTGCGGGTCTCGAAAATTGCTTCGTCAAGTCGCGCAATCAGGGCAGGTACGCCCGCAACGTCGGCTTATGACAGCCTACACCCCGTCGTCTCCGAATTCGGCTCAGGCCATCAGGCGGTGGGTGTTGTCCGCGACGAGCTCCCGGTAGCGCGCGATGACGTCGCCCTGGCTGCCGCCCGCCATCAGCGTGTTGGCGGCCTCCATCGCCGCCACGACCTTCTCACCGACCATCGAGACCATCTCGACCTGGCCCTCGGCGCCGCCCCAGGCGATCCGCACGAGCCGCAACTCGATGACCTTCTGGGCCTCCACGGCGAGGAGGAACGCGGCAAAGAACGGGTTCAGCATAACGGCTCCGGTCGGACGGTCGCATCCGACAACGCCTCGACGAGCCCCCAGCCACTGCGGACAATGACGCAGGCCGGGGCCGTGTCCATTATGTTGAAATGCGCTCCCTCCGTCGGCCCGCCCGCAAATTCCCGCAATCGCGACATAGGCGATGGTTACGGACCAGCGGGCAGGCGATGGCCCTCGTCCCGAGCTTACGGCCAAGGTCGCACGGCGTTTGCGTCCGAAGGCTGGCCGCGGGCGGCCGGCGCAATCACGGACACCATGACCCAGTACCTCGTCAGGCGCGCCAACCTCCTCGTGCTCGGTGTCCTCATGGCCATCGTCGCCCTGGTCGGCGCGGTGACCTGGGAGCGCCTCAACGCCTCGCGCGAGGCCCGGGAGTGGTCGCAGCACAGCTACCGGGTCCTGAGCACTACCAAGGACCTCGCGATCGCCCTGCGCGACGCCGAGCGTGGTCAGCGCGGCTACGTCCTCACCGGCCGCGACGAGTACCTCGCGCCCTACGACGCCGCCCGCGACCGGCTCGGCCTGCTCCAGGGCGAGTTGCAGAAGCTGACCGCCGACAACCCCACGCAGCAGGAGCGCATCCGCGCCCTGGCACCGGCCATCCAGCAGAAGCTGGAGGAGCTCGCCCAGACCTTGCAGGCGCGCCGCGACGGCGGCCTTGAGAACGCCCTGCGCATTGTCAACGGCGACGCCGGCCGCAACCACATGCGCGAAGCCGAGGTCATGCTCGACGGCATGCTGGCCGAGGAGCAGCGTTTGCTCGACGAACGCCTCGCGCAGAACGACGGTCGGGCGGCCTGGGTGCGCTGGATGGTCATCGCCGGATCGGCACTGGCCGTCCTCACGATGCTCTGGGCGGCCCGCCTCCTGAACCAGGCATGGTCGCGCTCCTACGCGACCGAGGCCGAGCAGCGGGCCCTGGCGCTGCGCTTACGCACCACCATCGATAGCCTCAGCCAGGGCGTCGCGGTGTTCGGCCCCGAGCGCAAGCTCGCGAACTGGAACGAGTGCTTCCAGGTGCTGCTCGACCTGCCGAAGGCCATGCTCCGCCCCGGCATCGCTTACGGCGCCTTCGCCGACCACACCGGCGAGCCCGGTCGCCCCGCCCTGGAGACCGAGGACCAGGTCCGCCACGGCAGCCGGAATCCCCGTGAGGCGGTCACGTACGAGCGCGAGCGCGCGGACGGGCATCACCTTGAGATCCGCCGGACGCCGATGCCGGACGGCGGCTTCGTCCTGACCATCTCGGACATGACCAAGCGCGCCCAGGCCGAGGCCGTGCTGCGCGAGGCCCAGAAGATGCAGGCAGTGGGGCAACTGACCGGCGGCATCGCGCACGACTTCAACAACCTGCTGCAGGTCATCCTCGGGAACCTGGAGTTCGTCCGGGCTAAGCTCGACGGCGACGCCAGGCTGCAGCAGCGGATTGAGCGTGCGGCGTGGGCGGCCCAGCGAGGAGCGACCCTGACGGGCCAACTCCTCGCCTTCGCGCGCAAGCAACCGCTCGCCCCGGCGCCCGTCGACCTCGCCGCGACGATGCCGGACCTGATCCCGCTCCTGCGGCGCACGCTCGGCGAGCACATCGAGGTCCGCTACGTCGAGACCGCCGGCCTGTGGCCTGCCATGGCCGACCCGGCCCAGTTGGAGAGCGCCGTCCTCAACCTCGCGCTGAACGCCCGGGATGCGATGCCGGGCGGCGGCCGGCTCACCATCGAGCTCGGCAACAAGGTCCTCGACGAGGCCTACGCCCGGAACAACGCCGAGATTACGCCGGGCGACTACGCCATGGTGGCGGTCTCGGACACTGGCCACGGCATGACCCCGGACGTCGTCAGGCGCGTGTTCGAGCCGTTCTTCACGACCAAGCCCGACGGCAAGGGCACCGGGCTCGGCCTCGCCATGGTGTTCGGCTTCGTCAAGCAGTCGGGGGGACACGTGAAGATCTACTCGGAGCCCGGCGAGGGCACGACCGTGAAGATCTACTTGCCCCGGGCGGTCGGTGCCGTGGCCGCCGCGCCGGTCACAGGCGCGCCAGTCGAGTTGCCGCGTGGCTCGGCCACGGTGCTGGTCGTCGAAGACGAAGCGGGGGTGCGCGAAATCGCCTGCGCGATCCTCTCCGACCTCGGCTACCGAGTGCTGGAAGCCGTCGACGGCGAGGATGCGCTCCGAGTGTTTGGGACCAACCTCGCCTCGGTCGACCTGCTGCTCACGGACGTGGTCCTACCGGGCAAGGTCCGCGGGCGCGAACTCGCGGAACGGGTGCAGGCGCTGCGTCCGGAGGTGCGGGTGCTGTTCATGTCCGGCTACACGGAGAACAGCATCGTGCACCACGGCCGGCTCGACGATGGGGTCCACCTCGTGGGCAAGCCGTTCAAGCGCGAACAGCTCGCCCGCAAGGTCGCCGAGATCCTGAAGGGTGCCGCGGCGCCACCGGAGGCCGGGAACGTCGTGCCCCTGCGCCCGGTGAGGGACGCGGGTCCCTGACGCCGCTGGGTTCCCCTAGCGCCCGTTGATCGGCCCAGGAGGCTGGGGCGCCGGAGGCTCGCCCGGCGGATCGCCTTCCGGCGGTACCGGGTCCGGCGGCGGATCGCCGATGGGCGGCAACGGGTCGTCCCCTGGCTTCGGCGTATCGGACTGCATCATGCCCCCCACGTTCGGCTCCCGGGAGTGGACGCGGACGACAACGCGCGGAGGTCCGCGATGTCCCGCGCGAGGTGAACTCCGTAGTGCTGCCCGGAAATTCCGTGCCCGCGGGCGGACCTGCGCCGTGTCGCCGCGTTGTCCGGCTCGTGGTTGTCCCACGTCGGTCGCAAAGCTACTCACGCCCGCAAGCGGGGGCCTATGGACGAAGAAAACGAGAGGCTGCGCCGACGCGAGCGTGAGCTCGAAGACCGCGTGGCGAGGCTTGAGGCCCAACTCGGCGACGGCCTGCGTCGGCCGGGCCAAGGGCAGCGGACCTCCGCGGCCTCCACCGACCTACTGTTCACGGCGGCGGAGAAGACCCGCATGCCGCAAATCATCACCGACCCCAACCTGCCCGACAACCCCATCGTCTTCGCCAATCGGGCCTTCCAGAACCTGTGCGGGTACGACGCCGACGAGCTGATCGGGAGGAACTGCCGGTTCCTGCAGGGGCCCGGCACGGACCCCGCCGACATCGCCAAGGTCCGGGACGCCATCGCGGCCCGGCGGGACGTCGTCATCGAGATCCTGAACTACCACCGCGACGGCACGCCCTTCCGCAACGAGCTCTACGTCAGCCCCGTCTTCGATCCGGATGGACAGCTCCGCTACTTCTTCGCGAGCCAGCTGGACGTCACTCGGTTCCGCACCACCGAGGGCGTGCTTGCCGAGAGCGAGGCCCGCTACCGGGCCCTGTTCGATGCTGTCGACAGCGGCTTCTGCGTCGTCGAGATGCGCTTCGACGCCGAGGACCGGGCGGTCGACTACCGCTTCGTCGAGGTGAACCCGGCCTTCGCGGCGCAGACGGGCCTACACGACGCCGTCGGGCGCTGGATGACCGAGCTCGCGCCGGCCCATGAACGCCACTGGTTCGAAACCTACGGCGAGGTCGCACGTACGGGACGACCGGTGCGGTTCGAGAGCGGCGCGGTAGCCCTGGGGCGCTGGTTCGACGTCCACGCCCTGCGTGTGGGCGAGCCCGAACAGCACAGGGTCGCCATCCTGTTCAACGACATTACCGACCGGCGACGCCTCGAAAATCATCTGGAGGCCACCGCCCAGGAACGGGCCGACGAGCGCGACATGGTCTGGCGGGCCAGCCGCGACCTTTTCGTGGTTTGCGGGCTGGACGGCACCTTCCGCAAGGCGAACGACGCCTGGACGGAGATGCTGGGCTGGGACGCCGCCGAGGTCGTCGGCGCCCGCTTCGATGCCTTGGTCCACCCCGCCGACATCCCGGAGGCCGCCGCTGCCTTCGAGCGCGTCACCGGCGGCGCGGCCCTGCAAGACGTCGACGTGCGCATGCGGATGAAGAACGGCGGCCATCGCTGGGTGTCCTGGAACGCCATCCCGCGCGGCGACCACTTCTACGCCGCGGGCCGCGACATCACCGAACGCCGCGCCTTGGAGGAGCAACTTCGGCAATCCCAGAAGCTGGAGGCGGTCGGTCAGCTCACAGGCGGCGTCGCCCATGATTTCAACAACCTGCTGACGGTCATCAAGTCGTCGACGGACCTGTTGAAGCGTCCGAACCTCGTCGAGGAACGGCGGTTGCGCTACGTCGGTGCCATTTCCGACACGGTCGACCGGGCCGCCAAGCTAACGGCTCAACTCCTCGCCTTCGCCCGGCGGCAGGCGCTCAGGCCCGAGACCTTCGCGGTCAACCAAGCGGTGGCGGCGCTCGCCGACATGGTCGGCACGCTCACCGGCGCCCGCGTGAACGTGCAGCTTGACCTGCCTGCCGGCGAACCGCAGGACCTTCACGTGAACGCCGACCCAAGCCAGTTCGATACCGCGCTGGTGAACCTGGTCGTGAATGCCCGGGACGCGATGGACGGCGAGGGTCGTCTGCGCATCCGCCTTCGCCGCACCACCCGCATCCCCGCCGTCCGGGCGCACCCGGCCCAGCGCGGCGACTTCATCGCGGTCTCGATCTCCGACACGGGATCGGGCATCGCGCCGGAGAACCTGGAGCGCATCTTCGAGCCGTTCTTCACGACGAAGACCGTCGGCCAGGGCACAGGTCTCGGCCTCAGCCAGGTGTTCGGCTTCGCCAAGCAGTCCGGCGGCGAGATCACGGTCGAGAGCCGGGAGGGCGCCGGGACGACCTTCACCCTCTACCTTCCCCGTGTCGCCCCAGCCGCCGCCTCGGTGCCCGACGCGGAACCGGAGGCGTTGGCGGAAGGCCATGGCACTTGCGTCCTTGTCGTCGAGGACAACCTCGATGTCGGGGCCTTCGCCCAGCAAGCGTTGAGCGAACTGGGCTTCTCGACGGTCTGGGCGACCGACGCGGAAAAGGCCCTGGCCGAGATCGAGCGCATCCCGTTCCGGTTCGAGGTGGTGTTCTCGGACGTAATGATGCCAGGCATGAACGGCGTCGAGCTCGCGGGCGAGATCCGACGGCGACGACCGGACATTCCGGTCGTCCTGACCTCAGGCTACAGCGACGTGCTGGCGGCCGAGGGTACCCACGGCTTCGACCTGTTGCGCAAGCCGTACTCGGTGGCTGACCTGTCGCGCATCCTCCGTCGCGCCATCCAGGAGGCAAGGTCGAAACGTCCCTGACGACACGACCGTTCGTACTCTCCGAAGCCCGACACCGAATTCATCCATGATCGGACCGGGATGTAACCTCAGACCACAAGACGGTTGCGCGCAACTCGTCTAGTCTACGATTCCGACACTCGCCCGATAACATGCCGAAGCCTGCCCTACCGTCCCTGGTACGCGATCCGGTCCGCCTCGAAGCGCTGGCGGCGACCGGCATCCTGCACACCCCGCCGGAGGCGGAATTCGACGACATCGCCCAACTGGCCGCATTGGTTTGCGACACGCCCGTCGCGCTCGTCAGCTTCGTCGCGGAAGACCGGCAATGGTTCAAGGCGCAGGTCGGTTTCCCGCTCTGCGAGACGACCCTCAACGCCTCGGTCTGCGCATACACTCTGGCCGCTCAGGACCTCCTGACCATCCCAGACCTGACCGTCGATCCGCGGACCCGGGACAACCCGCTGGTGACCGGGGAGCCGTTCATCCGCTTCTATGCCGGGGCACCGCTGCGGGACGCGGACGGGCAGGTGCTCGGCAGCCTGTGCGTCATCGACCACGACCCCCGGCCCGGGGGCCTGACCGAAAGGGAGGCGGACGCCCTGCAACGGCTAGCCCGGCAGGTGATGACCTTGATGCGCGAACGGCGGCTCAACGCGGAGATGCGGACGACCCGCGACGCGCTTCGGACGTCGCAGGAGCGGCTGGCCTTCGCCTTCGCGGCGTCCGGCAGCCTCGGGTGGTGGGATTGGGACATCCCGGCCAACCGGCTCTACGCAGGGGAGCAGTTCGCCCGCATGTACGGCGTCGATCCGAAGGATGCCGCCGGGGGGGCGCCGCTCGCCGCCTTCGTCGACGGCATCCACCCGGACGACCGGGGCTGGGTCGGCGAGCGCATCCAGACCGCCCTCGATACAGGGGGCGAGTTCAGCGAGGAGTACCGCCTGCTTCGCGCGGACGGGACGCTGACCTGGGTGCACGCCCGGGGGCGGTGCTTTCTCGACGACGAAGGCAGGCCGCTGCGCTATCCCGGCGTCGCCGTGGACATCACCGCCCGCAAGCTGGCGGACGCGGCCCGCGCCGTAGGCGAGGCGCGGCTGAAGTCGATCATGGAGACCGTGCCGGTCGGCATCCTGCTCGCCGAGGCGCCCTCGGGCCGCATCCTGATGGGCAACCAGCGCCTGGCGGAGATCCTCGGCCACGACACGCTCTACGCCTCGTCGAGCGACGCCTACGGTGCGTTCGTGGCCTTCCACGAGGACGGGCGGCGGGTTGAGGGACACGAGTATCCCCTCGCGCGCATCACCGGGGGCGAGTGCAAGCGTGCGGTCCTGGAGGTGCTGTACCAGAGGCCGGGCGGTGCGCGGCGCTGGATCATGATTACCGGCGAGGCGGTCGAGGACGAGCGGGGCTCGACGGTCGGGGCGGTTTGCGCGGTCAGCGACATCGACGACCGCAAGGCCGCCGAGGCGTCGCAGGACATCCTCAACCGCGAGCTCAGCCACCGGCTCAAGAACACCCTGGCCATGGTGCAGTCCATCGCGACGCAGACCCTGCGCAACGCGGCGAGCCTGCCGGCGGCGCAGGAAGCGCTGGCGGCCCGTCTGGTCGTCCTCGGCAAGGCGCACGACGTCCTGCTGCTCGGACATTCCGAGACGGCCAACGTCCGCGACCTCGTGCGGGGGACGCTGGCGCTGCACCAGGACAAAGCCGGTCGGTTCCACATCTCCGGGCCGAACCTGTTCATCGGGCCGAGCGCGGCGCTGATGCTCGGGCTGGTGCTGCACGAGCTCGCGACCAACGCGACCAAGTACGGAGCCCTCTCCACTGCGGCCGGCCGTGTCGACCTCGACTGGAACGTAACCGGGGACAGGGAGGATGCCGAGTTTCGGCTGGACTGGCGGGAGCGGGACGGCCCCCCGGTCGCCCCGCCGGACCGCAAGGGCTTCGGCTCGCGCCTGATCGAGCGCGGAATGGGCGGCGGACGGGTCGCCATCGAGTACCGGGTCGAGGGCGTCAGTTGCGTGGTGAGCGTGCCGATGGAGAGCCTGCAGTCGCGAGCCTGACGATAGGCCGACAGGGTGGCGGATCTCCTCCTGCGCTTTCGCCGGACAATCTTGGATGGCGAACTCCTCCAAGGCGTTGATCGGAAAGCCGCAGTGACGAGGCGTCGGTGCTTCGCTATCAGCCTCGCCCATGGACGATGCTGGTTGCCGGGGGGCAGGCGAACTTCTCGATGGATAACGATTTGCGATGCCTCACGCGCGAGGAGCTTGAGGCAGAGGTCCGCCGCCTGAGGGCGAAGTTGGCCGACCGACCGGATTACGGCCCGGGCCCATCCGACCCGCACCCACGCCCGGCATCGACCGACACCGACGTGTTGTTCTCCGCCGTCGACAAGACCGGCCTGCCGATGATCCTGACGGATCCCAACCAGGACGACGATCCGATCGTCTTCACCAACCGCGCTTTCCTCGAACTCACGGGCTACGGAATCGACGAGGTCGTCGGGCGAAACTGCCGCTTTCTTCAGGGACCCGACACCGAGCCCGACCGCGTCGACGCCATCCGCGCCGCCCTCCGGGAAAACCGCGACCTCACCGTCGAGATCACCAACCACCGTCGTGACGGCACGCCCTTCGTCAATGCCCTGTTCGTCGGCCCCGTCTTCGATGGCGAGGGACGGCTGCGCTATCGCTTCGGCAGCCAGATCGACGTCACCGAGGCGCACCGCAACCGAGAGCGCCTAGCCGAGAGCGAGGCACGCCAACGCGCCATCTTCGACAGCGCCAGCGAGATGGCGATCATCGTCACCGACACCGCTGGTACGGTGACCGATTGGAACGTCGGGGCCACGCGCATCCTGGGCTGGTCGGCCGAGGAGATGCGCGGGCAGCCCATCGAGCGGATCTTCACGCCGGAGGATCGAACGACCGGTCAGATGCGCAAGGAGATGGACGGCGTCTTCCGCGATGGCCATGCCGAGGACATGCGCTGGCATCTGCGTAAGGACGGCGGCCGGTTCTATGCGGTTGGCGACATGACCTCGCTGCGGGGGCTCGACGGGACACACCGGGGCTTCGTCAAGGCGTTCAGCGACCGCACGCAGGAGCGCAACCTCGCCACCAAGGAACAGGCCGACACTGAGTTCATGCGTAGCGTCCTGGCGTCGTCCGCCGACTGCATCAAGGTGCTCGACCTCGACGGCGGCCTGACCTTCATGAGCGAGGGCGGCATGCAGGTGATGGAAGTCAGCGACTTCAATCACATCAAGGGCTGCCCATGGCCGAGCTTCTGGCAGGGCCAGGGGAACGCCGATGCGCTGGCGGCCTTGGCTATGGCCCGGGACGGGGGGATCGGCCACTTCCAGGGGCGCGCGGACACCTTCCTCGGCAATGCCAAATGGTGGGATGTTCAGGTGACGCCGATTTTTGGCCCTGACGGGCGGCCGGAGCGGATCCTGTCCGTCTCGCGCGACATCACCGAGCAGAAGTCGTTCGAGGAGCGCCTTGCGGCGAGCGAGGCCCACTGGCGCGACCTGTTCGAGCGCTTGAGCGAGGGGTTCATCGTCGGCGAGGTCGTGCGCGATCCGACCGGGCGCATCACGGATTGGCGCTACGTCGACGTCAACTCCGCCTGGGGCCGGCTCGTCGGCGTCGCAACGGACAGCGTCGTGGGACGCACGATCCGCCAAGTCTTTCCGGGTATTGAGGACGCCTGGGTCGACGAGTTCGCCGACGTGGTCGAGACCGGAGAGCCGGTGACGTTCATCCGACAGGTCGGCACCCTGGCGCGGTGGTACGAGGGCCGGGCCTTCCCGCTCAGCAACGAGCGCTTCGGCGTGATCTTCTTGGAGGTGACCGAGCGGGTTGAGGCCGATGCACGTCGCAGCGGCCTCTTGGAACTCGGGGAAAGGCTGCGGGCCGACATCGGAACCGACGCGATAGCGAAGGCGGGCGCCGCCATTCTCGGTCGCGTGCTCGGCGTTAGCCGGGTGGGCTACGGCACCGTTGGCTCGGATGGCGATAGCTTCGTCGTGGAAGAGGATTGGACTGCGACGGGGTTCCCGACGCTGGCCGGCCGCTACCGCATGGACGATTACGGCCTCTACGCCGAGGACCTCCGGCAGGGGCGGACGGTCGTCATCCCGGACGTACGCGAGGATCCGCGCACCGCCGCCTCCGCCGCGACCTTGGAGGCGGTCTCCGCCCGCACGCTCGTCAACGTACCCATCGTCGAGAAGGGCAGGACTGTGGCGGTACTTTACGTGAACGACGACCGCCCGCGGGCCTGGGATGAACCAGAGGTCGCGTTCGTCCGCCAGATCGCTGAGCTGACCCGCCAAGCCGTCGAGCGGCGGCGTGCCGAGGAGCGGCAGGACCTGCTGAACCACGAACTCTCCCACCGCCTCAAGAACACGATGGCGATGGTCGTGAGCATCGCGCACCAGACTCTGCGGTCCGTCCGGGAGCGCGAGCCGGTGGAGGCATTCCAGAAGCGCATCCAGGCTTTGGCGTCGGCCCACGACCTGTTGCTGCGCAAGGACTGGACGGCGGCGGATCTTCGGACCGTGTGCCGGGAGGTGCTCGGCACCGCGGCCGAGGCCCGCCGCTTCACGCTCGATGGCCCCGATGTGGCGCTCGGCCCCAGTGCCGCTCTGTCGGCGTCGCTGCTGCTTCACGAGCTGGCAACCAACGCGGCCAAGTACGGCAGCCTGTCCGGCGAGGAAGGCCAAGTCGAGTTGCGGTGGTGGATCGACGGCGCGACGGGGGAGCCAGGGTTGGTTCTGCGGTGGCGCGAGCACGGCGGCCCACCCGTAACGGCGCCGACCCGACGGGGCTTCGGTTCGCGCCTAATCCGCACGGGCCTCGTCGGAACGGGCGAAGTCGACGTTACATACGACACGGACGGGGTGATCGCGGTGATGCGCGCACCGATGGTCGAGGTGCAGCGCTCATGACAATGACCGAGGCGGACGGCGACGGGGTACGGCCGGTCGTGCTTGTGCTCCAGGACGAGCCGATCCTGGCAGGGATCATGCGGGACTTCGTCGAGGAGGCGGGGTGCGACGCGGTCGTGGTGCGCACCGCCCAGGCGGCGGTCCGCACCCTGGAGGAGCGTACGGACATCCGGGTGGTGTTCGCCGATCTCGACGTGCGCGGCTCGACCACCGGGCTGAAGCTGATGGCGATGATCCGGGATCGGTGGCCGCCCATCGAGTTGGTCCTGACAGGTGCTCTGGCGCCGGACCTCGACGCCATCCCGGCGCGGGGCGTGTTCTGCGACAAGCCCTTCCGCGAGGGCAAGGTGATCTCAGCAATCCGTAGCTTCGCCGCGTGAGCCAAACTCTCCGGCCGCACCGTGGAGGTGATGGCGCAAAGGATCGGAAGCGAGTGGAACAGGGAAGCCTGCTTCCCTTGATCTAACGCTCGAAAGCGGAACGGCTCAAAACCACCCACCCCAGCCGATCGAAACGCTGTCGACGGTTCTCTAAAGCGGCCGTTCGTCCGTTCTCCGACGACTTCGACTAAGGGTGGAAAGCGGTGCCACCTGGCTGCGCCGCGACGGTCACATCGAGACACCTATGCAGCGCGTTACCATCACCATCGACGACGAACTGCTGACGGCGATTGATGCACTCTGCGACAGCCGCGGCTACGGCAGCCGCTCCGAGGCCGTGCGCGATATTGTCCGAGACGCCCTGGCGCCTGCTCGCGCCGCCGGCGCTGGATCAGCGGCCTGCTACGGGGCGCTCAGCTACGTCTACAGCCACGGCACGCGCGATCTGGCCCGCCGGCTGACCGATCAGGGTCACCAGCACGGCGTCTCTATCGCCAGCATGCACGTCCACCTCAACCACAACGACTGCCTGGAGGTGGCCGTTCTGCACGGGTCGGTCTCTCAGATGCAGAGCTACACGGATGCCGTCATCACCCAGCGCGGGGTCCGTTACGGTCATCTGCATCTCATCCCTGAAGGTGACGAAGCTCATCATCTGCATGGCCATGACAACAAGGCTGCCGATGGTGCTGCGTCTCACGAGCAACAGGGCCAGGCTAATCCGGCGGTGTGAGTTATCCGTATATTTCTCATACTCCAGCCGTGCCAGAATAAGCAAACCGTCACGCTTCGCCCGGTCTGCAAGTGCCTCGTCCGATCTCCCGACCCAGTTGCTCCTCGCTAGGCACTCGCGTTCGCAGCGTCACCCGTCCGCTGCTCACCACCAGCGGCCTCGTTATCGCGACATGCACTCCTGGATGGGCAGCTCCCGATGCGGCTGCGCCATCACCGTCCGCGGTCACGCTGTCCGAGATCTCCGTGGTCTCCGCGCAGCCTTCGACCACTCTCACGCCAGGGACGCCGAACGCCAGCGCCGGATACGTCGGAGGCGTTACCGGAATCGGCGGCGCCCTGCTGGCGGTGGACTCCGCCAGCGCTGGCATCATCAGCGGCGCGGCCATCAACGCCCGACCGGTCACACGCCCCGGAGAGGTGCTCGAAGAGGTCCCGGGCTTGATCGTCACCCAGCACAGCGGCGAGGGCAAAGCCAACCAGTACTTCCTGCGCGGCTTCAACCTCGACCACGGCACCGACATCGCCATCAGCGTCGACGGCATGCCGGTGAACATGCGCACTCACGCCCACGGTCAGGGCTACGCCGACCTGAACTTCCTGATCCCCGAACTCGTCGGCGCGGTGGAGTTCCACAAGGGCCCGTACTTCGTGCGCGACGGCGACTTCGCCTCCGCGGGCTCGGTCCGGATCGACTACCTCGACAGCGTCGCGACGAACCTCGCGCTGACTTCGATTGGCAGCTTCGGCTACAAGCGCGCCCTGTCGATCGCCTCGGTGCCGCTGGGCGAGGGCAACCTCCTCGTTGCTGGGGAGGCGCAGGTCTACGACGGGCCCTGGGTCGTCCCGGACGCTCTGCGCAAGCTCAACGGGGTCGCCCGCTACAGCCAAGGCACGGCGCTCGATGGCTTCTCGATCACCGGCATGGCCTATGCAGCCCGCTGGACCGCCACCAACCAGATCCCCGAGCGTGCCGTCGTCTCAGGGCAGCTCAGCCGTTACGGCACGATCAACCCTACGGATGGCGGCGACACGAGTCGCTTCTCTCTCTCTGGGCGGTTCAGCGCGACGGACGAAACCGGCGTCACCCGGGCCTCGGCCTACGTGATCCGCTACCAGATGAACCTGTTCAACGACTTCACCTACTTCCTCAACGACCCGGTCAACGGCGACCAGTTCCACCAGCTCGACCAGCGCATCCTCGGCGGCGGCGAGGTGTTGCACATCTTCCAGGGCGACCTGTTCGGCCGTCCGCTTGAGGTCGAGGTCGGCGCCCAGACCCGCACAGACTCCATCCGCGTCGGCCTCTTCAATACGACGAACCGGCAGTACCGCTCCGGTGTGCTCGATGACCGGGTGCTGGAATCGAGCGGCGCGCTCTACCTCGACACGCGGCTGCACTGGACGGAGTGGCTGCGCACCAGCGTCGGGGTGCGGGCGGACGGCTACTACGCCGATGTCCGCTCGGACACGCCCGCCAATTCCGGCAAGGCTACCGACGGGATCGTCAACCCGAAGCTCGGCCTCGTTCTCGGCCCGTGGTTCGATACCGAGCTCTACGTGAACTACGGCGGCGGCTTCCACTCGAACGACGCCCGCGGCGTCACCGCCACGGTGGATCCCGCGAGCCCGCTGTTCAACATCACGCGCTCGCCGTTCCTGGTGCCCTCCACGGGCTACGAGGTCGGCTTGCGCAACCGGTCGATCGCGGGGCTGGAGACGAGCGTCGCGCTGTTCCGGCTCGATTTCGCCTCGGAGAACATCTTCCAGGGCGATACCGGCACCACGGAGCCGAGCCGGCCGACCCGGCGCTTCGGCGTCGAGTGGACGAACCGCTATGCCGTGACGCCCTGGCTCTCGCTAGAGAGCGATCTGACGATCACCAATGCCCGGTTCTCCAGCTACGACCCGGTGGGCAACCGGGTGCCGGAGGCGCCCACGACCATCGCGTCGGCCGGCGTCACGTTCGGCGAGCCGCTCGGCTGGTTCGGGTCGCTCCGCTTCCGCTATTTCGGGCCCCGGCCGCTGATCGAGGACAACACGATCCGCTCGCGGGCGACCGCGCTGTTCAACGGCCGGATCGGCTACAACTTCGAGAACGGCGTCAGCGTCTCGCTGGACGTGCTGAACCTGACCAACAGCAAGTCCGATCAGATCACCTACGCGTATGTCTCGCGCCTGCCCGGCGAGCCCGCTGAGGGGCTGATCGACCGGGTGTTCCACCCGGTGGAGCCCACGGCTGTGCGCCTCACCATCGCGGGCCGCTTCTGATTTTATTCATCCGCATTCGGACGGGCAGACTGCCTCTTGAGGTGCGTCAGCGACACGGCTACGCCCGCTTCGACGCCTTTCTGCTCAGAAGCGGACCGGCAGAAATCCACCCAGCTCAGCCGTTTAAGGCGTCCGCCAACGAAGCTGGACGTGGCCGAAATCGATCCGTCCGCTTCGATGAGTTGAAGGGAAAATCAGCCGTAATTTCAACGGCCTCAGCTCGGCGTACTATTGGCTGTTCAGGCCACACAAGCTCGTCTGAAGGCTCCGGTCGTTCGCATTGGAAACTCCGGAACCGAGATCTGCAGGGCTTCCGCGAATTCTGTCCACTGACTCCGATTGCGCTACGGCCGTGTGGAGAAACGAGAGCTGCTGACCGCCGGTGAGTCATCAAATAATTCGATCAAAACGTTCGATACGTTCCGTTGGAATGATCGATCGGCTGCGGCCATGATCAGAGCAGATCCAGCCCACGATGTGTCCGCACCATGTTCGCAGCAACCTTTTCCATGTCGCGCAAGCTTGCCCTGCGCCACGTCCTGCCCGGCCTGATCCTGTGCCTCGCGGTGACAGGCGCCGCCCTCGCCCTGGAAGGCGTCGAGGAGTATCTCTTCGGCCGTGCGTGGTTGGAGGCTCTCGTTCTTGCCATCGTGCTGGGCACGGCCGTCCGTACTGCCTGGAGCCCGGGGCCGCGCTTCGTTCGCGGTATCGCATTCGGCGCCAAGACCGTCCTGGAGATCGCCGTCGTCCTGCTCGGAGCCTCGCTGAGCCTGGGTACACTGCTTGCGGCCGGGCCGGGGCTACTCATCGGCATTGCGGGGGTGGTGGCTCTCGCCATCGCCGGGAGCTACGGCATCGGCCGGGCCCTCGGGCTGGCCCCGCGCCTCGCCATCCTCGTCGCCTGCGGCAACTCGATCTGCGGGAACTCGGCGATCGCGGCGGCGGCCCCGGTGATCGGCGCGGACGGCGAGGACGTCGCCTCGTCCATCGCGTTCACCGCCGTGCTCGGAGTCCTCGTCGTGCTCGGCCTGCCCCTGCTCGTGCCGCTGCTCGCGCTCTCGCCGATGCAGTACGGCGTGCTCGCGGGCCTCACCGTCTATGCCGTGCCGCAGGTGCTCGCCGCGACAGCCCCCGTGGCCGCCCTCAGCGTCCAGGTCGGAACCCTGGTTAAGCTGGTCCGCGTGCTGATGCTCGGGCCGGTGGTGCTGGCTCTCTCGCTGGGGGCGAGCCGGCTGCGCGCGGAAACGGACGCGGCCGCACCGTCCCTGACGGAAGGGGAGCGCCCCGCCCCGAGCCGGGTGCCGCTGCACCGGCTGGTGCCGTGGTTCATCCTCGCCTTCCTGACCCTGGCGGGGCTCCGCTCGGCGGGGCTCATTCCCGAGGCGGCCGTGCACCCCATGGCCGCGACGGCGAACGGGCTAACTATCGTGTCGATGGCGGCCCTCGGCCTCGGGGTCGATGTGCGCAGCGTCGTCAAGGCGGGACCCCGCGTCACCCTGGCGGTCGTCGCCTCGCTCGCCGCCCTGACCGCCGTGAGCCTCGGGCTGATCCGCCTGCTCGGTATCGCCTGAGAGCAGCTTGCCACTTGGCACGTCCGAGCGCGTTGGACCCCAACCTTCTTCGAGAGACACACCCGATGTCGAGCTTGGCTGAGCGGATGGCGCGCCTGATCGTCCACGGCGAGCGGCCCTATAATGCCGAGCCGCCGCTATCACGCCTACGGGCCGGTTACCGGACCCCTGCGGACGATTTTTATGTCCGCTCCCACGGCGACCTGCCGGAGATCGACGCCGCCACTTGGCGCCTGTCCGTCGATGGCGAGGGCATCGGCCCCCTCGATCTGTCCCTGGCGGATCTGCGCGCGCGTTTCCCCGAGGCGACCGTCACGGCCACGATGCAGTGCGCAGGCAACCGCCGCGCCGACCTGCGGGCGGTGGCGCCGGTCTCGGGCGATCCCTGGGACGGTGGCGCCATCGGTACGGCCGACTGGACGGGTATCCGCCTCGGCGACGTCCTGCGGGCGGCAGGGGTGACGCCGCGGGCGAATCTCCATGTGGCCTTCGAGAGTCACGACGTGGTCGAGGGCCAGCCCTACGGCGTCTCGATCCCCCTCGCCAAGGCGCTCGCCGACGAGACGGTGCTGGCCTTTGCGATGAACGGGGCCCCGCTGCTGCCCGAGCACGGCTTCCCGGCCCGCGCCGTCGTGCCGGGCTTTGCCGGAGTGCGCAGCCCAAAATGGCTGCGGCGCATTACGGTGCAGGACCATCCGTCGGCCAACCCGATGCAAGCCGACGACTACAAGCTGTTCCCGCCGGACGTGACGGCCGAGACCGCCGATCCTGCCAAAGGCCACACCATCGAGACGATGCCGCTCAACGCGGCGATCTGCGAGCCCCCGCGCGGGGCTCGGCTCGAAGCGGGCGAGACGCCCGTCCGTGGGTACGCCATCGCGGGAGACCGGGCGGTGGTGCGGGTCGATGTCTCGGGCGATGGCGGGCGCTCCTGGCGCCAGGCCACACTGGAACACGAGGCCGACGCGCCCTTCGCCTGGACGTTCTGGGAGATCGTGCTGGACCTTCCACCCGGCGAACACGAACTCGCGGTGCGCGCCTGGGACTCGGCCGGGCAGACCCAGCCGGCGCAGCCGGACGACACTTGGAACTTCAAGGGCTACCTCAGCGCCTCGTGGCACCGTGTGCGGGTCGAGGTCGCCTGAGTCGCGCAGTCGGTCAGGGGGCAGCTTGGATCATGGCGAGCAGTGTGTCGGCCGCGCGGCTGCGGTAACGCTCCTTGTGGCGCAGGACCTGAAAGGTCCGCGTCGGCAGGACGAAGGGCACGGCGACGAGTGCGCCGGTTCGCAGCGAGGGTCCCACCACCGCTTCGGACAGAACGCTCGCGCCGGCCCCCGCCAGGACGGCGGCGAGGACGGCCTCGTTCGACGGCAGTTCCAGGGCGACGGCGAGCGCATCCGGCGCGATACCCGAGGCAACGAGCGCCGCCTCGAAAGCGGAGCGCGTACCCGATCCAGGCTCCCGCAGCACCCAGGAGGCCGACGCGAGGTCGGCGGGTTCCGGCCGCACGCATCCGGCCAACGGGTGGCCGGGCGAGACCACGAGCACCAGCCGGTCCTCGGCGATCGGGGCGCTGCCCAGGCTGGCGTCGTCGATTGCGCCTTCCACAAAAGCGAGTTCCGCCGTGCCCGCCCGCACCGCTTCGGCCGCCTCGGCGGTATTGCCGATGCCGAGACGCAGGATGATGTCCGGGTAGGCCGCCCGGAAGGCGACGAGGTGCCGGGGGAGCCAGTGGCTGGCGATGGTCTGGCTCGCCCGGACGGCCAGCGTGCCGCGCCGTAGGCCGCTGAGATCGGCGAGCACCTGTTCGGCCGCCCCGGCGCGGGCGAGCACGGCGCGGGCCTCGCCGAGGAAGAGGCGGCCGGCCTCGGTCAGCTCGATGCCCCGGCCGACCCGGTGGAACAGCTTGACGGCGTGCCGGGTCTCCAGCGCGTTGATGGCGGCACTAACGGCCGACTGGACGAGATTCAAAGCCTCGGCCGCCCGGGTGACATGCTGTCGCTCGGCCACCGCCACGAAGATCCGCAACTGGTCGAGGGTCATGGCGTCTCGGGCTCAGCAGGGCCTGGGCTGACGGGAAGAGGTAAGGCGGGGCCGTCGCGTCTCTATGCACACCGGACGCGCGCGTCACCGCGCACCGTCGCGTTGGCCCGAGACCTGCGCATCGACCGCCTGGGCAACCCGAAGCAGCCGCGCTTCGTCCGTGCGGGCGGTCACCACGTAGGACATGCCCGAATCGATCCACGAGAAGGCCGCCACGTCGTCCGCGCGGGCATAGCGAAACACGCCGCGGCCACCGGAGGGCCCGACCCGGCTGTAGAGGGTCAAACGGGTGCCCCGGTCGTCGTCGTACATCAGCATGGCCGCCAGCCCGTCCCCGGCGGGGAGCAGGCGGCCGCCCATCAGCCGGAAACCCTGCGCCTGCAGATCCGGCACGGTGACAGGCCGCCCCAGTCGCGCGGTGAGCCACTGCACGAGCTCGGACGAGCCGTCGGCGCGGACCTCGACCGGATGGGCGGCCTCGACCACGTAGGTGCGGAAGGCGGAGACGGCCGCCTGGGTCATCGGTTCGGCGGGGGCGCCCGGGCCCGGCACGGCGCCGCGCCCGGCCCACCCGGCCGCGCCCCCGAGGGCGAGCAGGAGTGCCGCCGCCGCCACGTTCGTCCACCAGCGCGGGATGCCTATTCGGCGCGGAGCCGCGAGGTTCGCGATGCGCAGGCGGGCGGGGATGGGCTCCTCCGCCACGGGCGCGAGCCGCGCCCGCAGGCGGTCCCGCACCTCCCGATCGGCGGCGACCCGGGCTGCCGCCTCCGGGTGTGCGGCGAGCCACGCCTCGACGGCGGCACGGCGGCCCGGATCGAGCCGTCCGTCCACGAAGGCGTGCAGGTCGTCCTCGCCGACGGGACGCGGGTCGGACGCGGTCATTTCACCCTCCGCAGATGCCCGGTGAGGATCGTGGGGGCCAGATCGAGAAAGGCGCGCATCCGCCCCCGGGCCCGGCTTAGGCGCGACATCACCGTGCCGACGGGGACCGCGAGCACGGCGGCGACCTCGGCATAGGACATGTCCTCGACCGCGACGAGGAGCAGGACGGATCGCTGCTCCTCGGGAAGCGCGGCGATCCCATCGAGCACGTCCCGCGCGCCCAAAGCCGCCTCGGGATCGGCCCCCATGTCGGCGATCGTGTCCAGCGCCTCCACGCCGACCTCGATGCCCCTGCGGCGGCGGACGCCTTCGAGGTAGCGGTTGCGCAGGATCGCGAACAGCCACGCCCGCAGATCGCCCTCGCGGCGCTGAGGCCATGCGCGGATCGCCCGTTCCAGCGTGTCCTGAACGAGGTCGTCGGCCGCCTCACGCTGGCGCAGCAGCGCGGTCGCGTAGCGGCGCAGGGCCGGTATCTGCGGTTCGATCAGGACGGCGAGATCGTCCAAGGTGGTCTCCGGATCGGTGCGATGGCCCTGCTCGCACCGCCACTCAGACAAGAGATGCCGGAAACGCCGGATCTATTCCGGGATTTTATGGCGAAATCCGATCACGCATCCGTGATCGATGCGCCGGGTGTCGCGGGGAATATCGTGGCCCCGCCGGCATCTCTCACCGCGTGACCTCGACACTGCGGGAGACACCATGCGCGGCGCACCGACGGCGATCCTCATCACCCTGCTCATGGCCGGGGGAGTCTTGAGCGGCGGCATGATGATGCGCGCCGGGCACGCGCAGACCGCCCCCGGCGGCTTCGATGCGATGATGGCCCAATCGATGGCGCGGATGCACGCGGACATGGCGGTGGCGCCGTCCGGCGACCCCGACCGGGACTTCGCCGCGATGATGATCCCGCACCATCAGGGCGCGATCGAGATGGCGAAAGCCGAACTCGCCTATGGCCGCGATCCGGTCCTGCGCCGGCTCGCGCAGGGCATCATCGTCGAGCAGGCGCAGGAGATCGAGGTCATGCGCCGCGCCCTGGCCGAGCGGCCGGTCGCGCAAGCCACGCCGCAGCGGAGCCTGGCCCCTCACCATCACTGAGCGGATCGCCGCTTGCCATCCCCCTCGTCAGCGCGAAGAGACCTTACGATGCGATACGTCATTCCGGCGACCCTACTGCTCGCCCTCCTCGGTGGAACCGCCCTCGCGGGTCAGGCACCGGGGTCCGCCTCGGCGCCGGACGTGCCGGTCGGCCCCCGAGACCGGTTCTACACCTCGGACCAGTTCTCCAACACGGTCTCGGTGATCGATCCCGCCGCCAACAAACTCCTCGGCGTGATCCGCCTCGGCGACACGACGCCCGCGAACCTGAGCCCGCTCTATCGCGGCCAGCTTCTCGTCCATGGGATGGGCTTCTCGCCCGACCGCAAGACCCTGCTCGCCGTCTCGATCGGCTCGAACTCGGTCAGCTTCATCGACACCGCCACCAACACGGTGCGCCAGACCACCTATGTCGGCCGCTCGCCGCACGAGGCATTCTTCACGCCGGACGGGCGCGAAGTCTGGGTGAGCGTGCGGGGCGAGGACTACATCGCGATCCTCGACGCGGGGACCGGCAAGGAGACGGGCCGGATCACCGTGCCGAACGGGCCCGGCATGACGATCTTCTCGCCCGACGGGCATTACGGCTACGTCTGTTCCAGCTTCAGCCCCGAGACGGTCGCCATCGATGTGAAGAGCCGCGAGATCGTCGGGCGGATCAAACAGGAGAGCCCGTTCTGCCCCGACATCGCGGCGACGCCGGACGGCAAGCAGGTGTGGTTCACCCTCAAGGACGTCGGCCGCGTCCAGGTGTTCGAGGCCACGCCGCCCTTCAAGGCGATCAAGACCATCGAGACGGGCCCGATCACCAACCACGTCAACATCGCGCGCACGAAGGCCGGGCAGTTCGCCTACGTGACGATCGGCGGCCTGAACCAAGTGAAGGTGTTCCGCACCGACGACTTCTCGCAGGTCGCGACCATCCCCACCGGTGCGCTTCCCCACGGCCTCTGGCCCTCGGGCGACGGATCGCGGATCTATGTCGGCCTGGAGAATGCCGATGCGGTCGCGGTGATCGATACGGGCAGCAACGCCGTCATCGCCACGATCCCGATCGGCCAGGGACCTCAGGGCGTCGCCTACGTCTCGGAGGCGGTGCCGGAGGGGGCCGGCGCCCCGAACCTCCAGCCGCTGGGCGTGGCGGGCCAATCGAGCACGCTGACGCTGGCCGGGCCGGACGGCAAGGCGGCCACGCAGGTGACGCTGTTCGACCAGGGCGTGTTGCAAACCCTGCAAGCGGCGGTGACCGGCCTCACGCCGAAGAAGCCCTACGTCCTGGCCCTCGCGGCCGATCCGAAGGGGACCGGGCCCCTGGAGCCGCTCGCCGCCTTCATGACGAACCCGGCGGGCGCCGCCATCGTCAACGCCGTCGGCCCGATCCGGCAGGTGACGCAGAACGCCGATGCGGCCGCCCGGCGCAGCCTCGTCATCGTCGAGGGCAAGCCCGGCGAGACCGGCGCGACGGTCCAGACGCAGGCGCCGCGGTAACGAGAGGAGGGGCGGTCGCAGGACCGCCCCCCATTGCAAGCCTCAATAGGTGTCGGTGAGGTAGGCGGCGATGGCCTTGGCCTGCGCCTCGTCGATCGGTGCATGGTAGACCTTGACCATCTTGGTCACCTCGGACTCCCAGAAGGCCGCGCCTTTGCCCGGCGGCTGCATGGCGATGTAGTCCGGCGAGTGGCAGACGAGGCAGTTCGCCTGGGCCGCCTCGAAGCCCTCCGCGTGCGTGCCGGCCTTGGGCGCCCGCAGGGTCGCGGTCGGCTCCGGCACCTCGTAGGATTTCGGCGCGGCGAGGGCCGTGCCGGCCGCGAGGGCGAAGGCCGCCGTCAGGGCGAGGGTGATGCGGGTCATTCTCGTCACTCCCTTAGGCCGCGCGCACGCGGGTGGTCTCGACCACGTTGCGCAGGTATCCGGCCGGGTTCCAGCGCGGCTCCATCGCCTGGCTCACCCCGTCGTTGCCCGTGGCCCGCACCCGGATCGCATGCGCCCCCGGCGTCAGGTCGACCGCGAGGGTCCAGGGCCGGAAGGCGTAGGGGCCGAGATCCTGCCCGAGTTGTGCCTCCGTCCAGGTCCTGCCGTCGTCGGTCGAGACCGCCACCGACTTGATCCCGGAACCACCGTCGAAGGCGATGCCGCGCAAGGGCGTGCGCCCGGCCTTCACGTCCGCCCCGTCGGTCAGGTTGGTGAGAAAGGAGCGCACGGTGAAGCGGTTGATCGGCACGGTCTTGTCCGCCGCCTTGCCGGGTTGCGTGCAGGCGCAGTCGTTGTCGGGGATGCGATAGGCCTTCTGCATCCAGAAGCCGTCGAAGGGTTTGTCGAGCACGCTGATGCTCTCCAGGTGCTTGACCCAGTAGGTGCCGTAGAAGCCCGGCACGACGAGGCGCAGGGGATAGCCGTTGAGCCACGGCAGGTCCTGCCCGTTCATGCCCCAGGCGAGCATCACCTGTCCGTCGCTGGCGTGGTCGAGCTTGAGCGACTTGGCGAAGTCCGGCGTCTCCGGGATCACCGGGCCGTCGAGGCCGGTGAAGGCGACCTCGACGGCGCCCGCCTTCACCCCGGCCTTGTCGAGCACGGCCTTCAGCGGCACGCCGGTCCAGCGAGCACAGCCCATCGCCCCGTTGGCAAGTTGCCCCCCGGCCATGCGCGGTTCGAAAAAGCCGCGGGAGTTGCCCGAGCACTGGTTGACCGCGACGATCTCGGTCGTCGGCATCGCCTTCAGGTCGGCGAGCGAGAGCGAGACCTCTTTCTCGACATGCCCCTTGACCGCGACCCGGTAGGTCTCGGGATCGATCTCGGTCGGGATGTCGGCGAGATGGTAGCGGACGAAGAACGCGTCGTTGGGCGTGATCGCGCCCTCGTCGAATACCGAGAACGGGGTCTCCAGCTGCGGCGGGCGCGCGGTCATCTGGAGCAGCGGGCGCTTGCCCGGATAGGCCACCAGGGGCCGTTCGCCGTTGCCGAAGGGCAGCGTGGCCGTGTCTTCCGCGAGCGCCCGAAGCGGAGCGAGGCTGCCGCCGCCGAGGCCCGCCAGAGCCGTGAGGCCCGCGCGCCTGATGAGATCCCGTCTGTCGAGCATTCGAAAGTCCTCCCCGTCCGCGCGTGGCTCCGGTGACCGGGCCCGCCTTGTGCGGAGGAGGAGACGCATGGCGCCCCCGGTCTATTCGCGGCGGATCGAAATAAAGTCCGTCCTCGCCCCTCACCCGGCGCAGGGGCGCTCAGGGAGGCCGGTGGCCCGGTCCAGGGCGATGCGCAGGCGGTCGGTCATGTCCGGCGCGGTGAGCAGCACGGCCGCCTCGGCCAGCAGGGCGAACCGCTCGGCCGGCACCGTCTCGGACAGGAGGACGTAGTGGCGCCCCTCGCTGTCCCAGCGGGCCAGACGCAGGCCGCGGCTGCCTTCCGCGATCTTGAGACCGGTCTGGGCAGGCGCCGGCCCGCTCCAGAGGGCCAGCCGGCAGCCATGGCGCCCCTCGTACCCGGCGAGGCGACCGGCCGGACCGTCGTCCGGGGACAGGTAGACCAAGCGGAAGCCAGCCACCGCGAGATCGAGGGGGAAGCCACGGGCGCCGCTTGCGAGCCGCACATCGTTCGCGGGCGAGCCCGCCGCGCTCCAGGCGGCGAAGGCGGCGCGCGCGGAATCAGACGGGGGCCGGGACGCCATCACCAGCCACCCGGCGCCGACGAGAACGGCCAAGGCCGCGGCGCAGGCCCATCCGAGGGAGGCGCGGGCGATGGGCGCGCGCCGGGGCTGCACGACCGCCGCCTTCACGCCCTGCTTCAGCCGGGTCAGGGTTGCGACCCGCGCGGCTAGGACCGGGTCCCGGGCCAGCGACTCCGCGACCTCGTGCCGGCTCTGCGCATCGAGCTCCCCATCGACATAGGCATTGAGGGTCTCCCAGCGCATCACGGCACCTCGTTCCCATCGGATGACCCGGCGATCCGGTGCAGCATGATCCTCCTCGCCCTGTGCAGCCGGCTCATGACCGTGCCGATGGGAAGACCGAGCCGTTCAGCGGTCTCCCGATAGCTCAAGCCTTCGATATCTACGCAGGTCACGACAGACCGGCAGGGTGCATCAAGGGCGGCGAAGGCTTGGCGCACGGCGATGGCCTCGATCAGGCGGTCGTCGAACCCCTCGTCAGGCCAATCGAGGAGATCGTCTTCGTTGCGGATGCGGGAACGGCGGATTCGGTCGATCCAGGCGTGGCGCACGATCTGAAACAGGTACGCGCGGGCCGCCCGAGGCTCACTGGGGGTCGTTCGCGTGGAGAGCGCCTTCAGAGCGCTTTGCTGCATCAGGTCACGTGCGGCGTCAGGCTCGCGCGTCAGGGTCAACGCGTAGCGATACAGACGCGGCCATGCGTCGACGAGGTGCTGACCGATAGACCGCATCCTGACGTGTCATCCTCCCCGCACTCCATAGCACAACGATACATGGCACACCGACTCGCGACGGTCGTCGGTGACCGTGGATGTCCGGAGGCTTTACATCACAGCAGTGCTGATCGAAGCGTTGCTGCTGCTGAACAATCGATGCCAAGCTTGCATGTCTGCTTCCAGGCATCGTGAGGATGCGAGTGTATGACCGGGATGGGCGCTTTGCGGAATGTCAGCTCTGTGCGCCCAGGGCGCCGCGAGGATCCGGGGCGACGAGATGGTCGCCCGCTGCGACGCCCCCGGGGCCGGGTCGACGCGGACCGGGCGAAGGACGCCCTCGCCGCGCAGGTCGCCGCGGCCCACGCCGGTCCCCTCCAGACCTTCCATGATCGCCTCAAGCCAGCGGTCCCGAGCGCCAAGCCTTGCCGGCTTACCAGGGCAGTAGGCTATCCGGAGGGGATGCGGGACAGCCACGCCCGGACCCAGTTGAGGGGCGGCGACATCGCCGGGTGGGGGTGGGACAGGCTCTGCGCAGCCGTGGCCAGCATTGATCACGAGATCGTCGTGACGATCCGGCCGCGAGTTCGCGCCGAGGCGTAGTCCGACGGCGGGCCGACGGCGGGCGCACGTGCGCCACCTGTGCGCCCATGAAAATGAACAAATGTTCAGGAAGCCCGGACATTTCACGCTTCGGGGGTGTCCTGGCGTGACATGTCATGGACCTATGCATCGCCCCGGGGCATCCTCAGCATTGAGGAGCCCCCCATGCGCGTGAAGATCTCCACCCTGAGCCATGCCGAGCGCGTCACCCACGAGCGCGGCCTCGGACGTCGGCGCAAGAAGGACGAGCGGGAGCGCCTTCGTGACCAGGGCCGCCCCGACGCTGCGACGCTGGATCGGGCGCTGGGGGATGCGGTCCGCTCGATCCTCTCGCGCGGCGGGGACGCCTTGACCCGGCCGGTGACCCCGGCGGCGCTGCTCAGGCTTACGCAGGAGCACCTCCTCTTGCGGTCCGTGCGGTCGGAGGGAGCAGGCCGGGAGCCCGTCCGCTACCGCTCCGAGGCCGTCCTCTCGGCGATACAGGACCGCCTGCTGACCCCGCCTCGCAGGGCCTCAGAGCCGAACAAAGCCGCCTAGGACGGCACCCGAAATCCTCGTTACCTAAATCGCGTCAGGCGATTCTTTGGACCAAGGTAACGGGGGGACAACTCGTCGGCCCAAAAACACTCGTTGGACACGTCCCAGGTTAACCGACGGCCAGGGATACCCTTCGAAACTCGGGCCGGACCTCTGGACGAGGGAGTCCGCCCAGGCACATCTATGGGGCATACCACGACCCCGATGGAGCCCCCGATGAACCGGATCGCCGCCGAAGTCTCGCTCGACGTGGCCGGGAAGTTCGCCAGCATCGGATCCGCGATCCATCTCGGGCTCGCGATCGCCAAGGCCGAAAGCCGCGCCCGGCGGGACGAGGCCGTCGATTCCGTGACCCGGCTCGCCTACCGCCTCCAGGACGCTCGTGAGGATCAGGCCGACGCCGAGGAGCGGGCCGCTGCGGCCGAGGCTCGGCTGGCGGCCATGGAGATGGCGCTGGCCCGGTCCGTGGCCGAGGCGGACGTCCTGCGGCAGGCCCTCGCCGCCGAGATGGAGCTGACACAGGGCCTGCGGGAAATCATCGGACACTGAGGCGAATCCGGGACCCAGAAACGCGAAAGGCCGCCGGGGTGACCGGCGGCCTTTTCTGTCGGTTGGGGCGCCTTCAGCCGAAGGCGGCGCGGGGGCCGGAACGCCGGGGGGCGTAGTCCTCATCCTCGTCCTCGGTGGGCAGCACGGGGCGGGGACCCCGCTTCATCATGGCCGCCACCTCGGCGCGGTCCGTGGCCGCCCGCGCCCGGATCTCGGCGAGAAGCTTGCGGGTGTCCAGCGCCACCGGGGCGGGCTGTGCGGCAAGCGGGGGCACCGCCGGGATCCCGTCGAATGCGGCGCGGCCCTCGACATGGGCGGCGACGTGCGAGGTCTCCGCCCCCGCGATGTGGCGCAAGGCGTTGGGCGACAGGCCAGCCAGCCAGGTGGAGATGTTCGGGGGCAAGTCCCGGTTGAGGAACTCGGCCCGACCGAGGTCCCCGGAGGCGCGGGCCTCGGCGGCCCTCTGCACGGCCCCGCCGAGCAGCATCACTTCGTGCAGCTCGGCCCGCGCGGCAGGCGACATCTGCCCGACCGGATCGAACGAGGGAGCGGTAGAGGCCCTGCGGCTGTCCCGGCGGACGGCGGCGTCCGCGACGTCGCGCGGCCCGACCGGCCTGTGCGGTATCAGGGCGCCGAGCACCCCGCCGATACCGCTCGCGGTCAGGTCGAGGGCCCGGAGCGGGCCGGTCAGCCCCCTGCCGGCGAGGTGGGCGGTGTGGGCGACGGCCCCCCGCACGCCACCGGCGACCATGCGGGCGTCGGCCGCGATCAGGGATCCGGCCTCCTTCACGCCGCCGAAGAGCGCTCGGATCATCGCCATGATCATCGCGGCGACGGCGGCGGCGGCGCGGGCGAACTTGTCCTTAAGGTTCACGGTCTCTCTCCTTCACGGCGGGTTGGATGCGGGTGCCGTGAGAGGAGCGTGCCCCTCGCGGATGAAAGGCACAAAGCGGGACATGTCACGCCTCGGGGAAGAGGCGATCTCTGAGGTCCCGGGGCAGCTGACGCCGGTGCCCGTGGACGAGCGGCCGGGCGTGCGCGGCCTGGACGACGTCGAGCGAATCAATCGCCGCGAGGCGGTGCCCCTCGGCGCTCGCCACGGCCGACCAACCCACCCCATTCCGCTCCCTAGCCTGGTCCCCATCGAGGCCTGAAAGGTGCCGGCAGGCCTCCAGCAGGTCGGCCCTGACGTCCGGATCCCTGACGGCGGCGACGTCCTCGGGCGAGGCGGGCTGGCCGAGCCGGCGATCCACCGCCGCGACGACGTCCCGGGCCTCGGCCAGGAGCGCGTGCGCTAGGCGGACTTGCCCGGGCGTGAGCCGCCGGGCCCCGGCAAGCCCCCAAGCCAGGGGGGCCTTACTCCGGAACGCCCAGCCGTGGCGCGTGAGCCCGTCGGCGAGGGCGTCCTGCACGGCCACGAGGGCGCCCTCGTCCACGCCGCCGTTCGCCACCTTCACCCGGGCGTGGTGCGCGAGGTCCTGCCGGACGTCCTGCTCCCAGCGCGAGATCCGCTTCGGCAGGTCGGGCATCTGCGCCGCGGCCGAGAGGTCCCATTCGATGATGCGATCCCGGACGGCGAGGCCGGCTCGCGCGGTGGCGTTGGGGAACCTCTTGAGCAGGTGATCGCCCTGCTCCGTGCGCCCGGCGATCCAGCGTCCGTGGCCTGCCCGACGCCACGAGAGGTCAAGCAACGCCGGGGGTTCGCCAAGAGTTGACGCGCTCTTCGCGCCAAGGATCGGGCAATCTATCCTTTGAAGCATCGGCGTTCCCAATCTACGGCAAATGATACTGAACGGCAGTTCGCTTCCAGAAGCGAAAAAAACTGCGTGCAGCCACATTTTCGCCCTTGCGCGCAAAACCGCAAGTGGCAAACTAAGGCGAATATCATTTAATCAGGCGAGGATGACTTGATGAGTGCCGCGCCGTTTTCGGGTGCCGGGAGCCTGGTGCCCGTGGTGACGTACGACGACATCGTCGCCTTGCTTCGCGCTGGCGTGGCCGAGGCCGGCTCCCAGCGGGCATACGCGCAGGCCCGCGCCATCCACGAAGGCGACCTGTCTCAGGTCCTGCGCGAGCGCCGGCTGCCGACGGAGCGGATGGCCTTGTGGGTCGGGGTCGAGCGGCACCTCGTCCGCGTCGGGGATCCCATCAGCCCAATGGCCGGCGCCGCCCTCGGCAGGTGGAGGCCCTGATGCCTGCCGCCACGCGCCAGCCCGCCGGGGACAAGGGGACGGCCGATCGAATCGAGGCCGACGACGGGCACGCCTGGGTGCGCCTGACGACGTGGCAGGCCCTCGACCGCGAGGGCAGCTGCATGGGCCATTGCGTCGGCGACGGGGACTACGACACCGCCGTCGGCTCGGAGGAGATGCACGACGACGCCATCTGGAGCCTGCGTCGGCCCGACGGCGTGTCGGTGCTGACGGCGGAGGTCGAGGAGCTTTGGGTGATGTCCGCCAAGGGCCCCCGGAACAGCAAGGTTGGTCGCTTCGAGGCCATGCAGGTCGCCCACCTGGTCGCGGCCTTCAAGGTGGCAGGCCACGCGCTGCGGGTCTCTGAGGACACGGAGATCACCCTACTGGCGGACGGCCGAACATTCCGTGATGACCGGCTCCCGCCCGACGTAGCTGCGGCCCGAGCCGAGGCGGCGCGGAGCCTGCATGAGGCGCACGCGGGTGCCCTTGCGGCGATACGGTCGGATGCGGTCGGCGCGCGGTACGTGATGGTCACCGGCCGGGCCGAGTTTCGATCGGCCGGCAGTCCGGCATTCATCCCGCTCGGCGACGTCGCACCATTCGGATTCGGTGCTGGCGGCGGCGGCGCTGTCTTTTCTCATGGGTCACCCGGAAACGGTGGTTTCCCGGGTGGCGGGGGCGGTGGGGCGGCTGTGATCGAGGAGCGCATCGAGCGCCTGGAGATCCGCTCCAACGAGAACCCCCTGCGTCCGATCCTCGAAACGGTTAGCTACCAGACGCCGGTCCACCTCGCCATGGAGCTGACCGCGAACGAGCCTGACCCGATCGTCGAGTGCCGGTACTCGTTCGACACCGGTATGGAGACATTCCGGACGCGATCCGGGATCCGCTTCTCGGCCGGCCGCCAATTCTCGCTTATGGCCTCCGGCTCCCGGGACCTCATTCAGGCATACCGCGCCGCGATCGCCAGGGCCGAGGCGGAACGGGCGCCCGCGCAGCCGCCTACGGGCTTCCGGGCCATGATGGTGGACGCGATCGTGACGTCAGTCACGCCCGACGGATTCGAGGCCCGCTGGGATGGTGGGCCCGACACGATCGAGCAGGCCCTCGCCCTCGCGGCCCCAGGCCCGGGCCAACCCACAACCGCGGAGCCGCCCAGCTGACAGGCTCCCCCGCCGACGCGCCCGGCGACAGGGGCGCACTCCTTGAGCCACCCCACCCAGTGAGGAACCCATGCTCGACTTGCTAGCTTCGACGCTCGCCGCCGCCGCCCTCTCCGAGACCAAGCGGCCCAACACCCCGCCCCCGACGCCCGACGTGATCCTCGCCCGCCTGGGCCTGACGGCGCAGCTCTACGCGAAGCCGGTCCAGTTCTCGGCCGGCACCCTCGTCACCCCCCGCGCCGACGGCAACATGACGAATGCCGGCGACCCGCATGTCGTCATCGAGATCCTCGGCGGGTGCGCCCCCGGCGATGGGCTGACGTGGAGCCCGCCCGTGGTCCTGCGCGACGAGAGGGTTCCTCTCGACAAGGCCACCTCGTCCGGGTTTGGGCGCGTGCTCGACATGCGCGTCGCCGTTATGAAGGGCGGAGCGGTCCTCACCTTCCTGGTCGAGTCGCAGGACCTCGAGGCCTGGACCCCGGCGCACGAGGAGGCATGGCGGGCCAAGCTGGCCAAGGAGGCCGCAGGCCCGCAACCGATCACCCTATCCGAGGCCATCTCCGCGCTGCGGGACCGGGCCGCCGGCAAGGAGGTCCGGGCCGAGTAGAAGGTCGGCGACACCGTCGAGATCGTGCCCGAGCCGCGCGGGACCGAGGCACCGATGAGCATCGAGGGCCTGCATATCGGGATCGTCCAGAAGGTGGACCCGACCGACGGCACGACGAACGTGCTCTACCACGCCGCCTCGACCGGCAAGATGGGCCTCGGATGGATCCGCAACGTCGACCTGAAGAAGTGGGGTCCGAAGCCCGCTGAGCTGCCCGCTCCCGAGGTCGCAACGGCCTGACCCCCGCCGCGTCGACGCGCCCGGCGACAGGGGCGCCCCCGATATCCCCCCCTCTCACTGATGGTGCTGCATCCGTGACCCTGACCAAAAACAGCTTCCCCCTGACCCCCCTGAACCGCCTCCGCCACGGCCACGACGAGGGCGCCCCGGCCGGCGTCTGCAACGTCCGGATCGCCGGGCGCGAGGACGGCCTCGCCGAGCTGGCCGCCTCGATCGCCTCGGTCGGTTTGCTCCAGCCGCTCGTCGTCGTGCGGCATGAGGGGCTGTCCTACGTGGCCGACGGCAACCGGCGGCTGGCCGCGCTCATGCGCCTCGCCGCGGCCGGGACGATCTCCGCCGAGCACGAGATCGACGTCGTCGAGCGCGACGCCGCGACAGCCCGGGAGGCGGGGCTCGCCGCCAACCTGACCCAGTCGACCATGCACGAGGCCGACCAGATGCTCGGGTTCGCCGAGCTGGCGGCCGGCGGCCTCAAGCCGAAGGAGATCGCCGGGCGCTTCGGCGTCTCCATCCCGCACGTGAAGAAGCTTCTGGCGCTGGGCTCGGTCGCCCCCTGCATCCTCGACGCCTGGCGCGCAGGGAAGCACGGCGTCAACATCGAAGCGGTGAAGGCGTTCACGCTCGCGCCCTCCGTAGCCGAGCAGGAGCGCGTCTACGGCAAGCTCTCGACGGCCGGTGGCAGCATCTACTGCCACCAGATCCGCGAGGAGCTCGGCGCCGGACACTCCACGGAGACGATGCTGAAGCGCGTCGGCATCGACGCCTACAAGGCGGCCGGGGGCAACTTGGTCAGGGACTTGTTCGGCGACACCACGGCCGTGACGGACCGGGCCCTGCTGCAGCGGCTGTCCGACGAGCGCCTGATCGCCCGGCGCGACGAGCTTCGGGCCGAGGGGTGGGCCTGGGTCGAGCTCGAATCCGACCTCCCGGCCGAGGCCCGCTACAGCTGGGCGACCCTGCATGCGGAGAGGCGCGAGCCGACGGCGGCGGAGGCGGCGCGGCTCCGTGAGATCGAGGCCATCACGGAGGCCGACGACGACGGGTCGGTGTCCGACGAGGCGGTGCAGGCGCTGACGGCTGAGCACCGGGCGATCGAGGCCTCGCTCATGACGCAGCTCGGGCCCGACGATCGCGCACGCTCCGGATGCGTCGTGTCCTGGGGCTGGAGCGGCGAGATCCACGTCCGCGACTACGTCGTCCGACCGGGCCAGGCGAAGCCTGCCAAGGCGGAGACCGCGCCCGACGCCGCCACCGCCGAACCGGATGTGAAAGGCCTGTCATCGGCCCTGGTCGACCGCCTCTCCACGCAGATGACCGAGGCCGTCCGGGACGCCCTCGACACCGAGCCTCGGGTCGCCCTGGCTGGCCTGTTGGCCGGTGCGACTTGCAAGAACCCCTGGTCGGCACCGGTCCGCCTGCGCCTGGAGGGCCTCGGGCACGAGGCCGCCCGGGTGTCCGACAACGAGACGTTCCAGGTCCTGTTCGACCGCTACCTCACGATGTCGGATGCCGAGCTTTTCGCGAGCCTCGGTCGCGTCCTGGCCCGCGGCGTCGACCTCCGGACCCGTACGCCCGGCGCCGGGTTGACCGCCGGCGCCCCCGCGACCAGCGCGGCGATCCAGGGCCTCGCCGGCGCCATGGATGCCGACGTGCTCACCGCCCGGCTGCACAGCCGATTCGACGCCACGGACTTCTTCGCTTCGGCCCCGAAGGCCGTGACGCTCGCCGCGATCGAGGAGGCCTGCGGCGCGGAGGCAGCCGCCCGGGCCGGCAAGGTCAAGAAGGGCGAGCTCGTCGCGCTTGCGATCGCGACGGTCGTCCCGACGGGCTGGCTGCCCCGCGAGATCCGCTGGCCGGGTTATGCCGGGCCCGGCGCCGAGCAGGCCCTGGCCGAGGCCGAGGCCGCCTGACCCTGCCGGGGCGGCCGCCCGGTCGCCCCGGATCCCACCCTACCGATGGAGCTGATGGTGAGCGTGTTCGATTCGCGCGGCCGAGAGGGCAGCCGCTTCACGCAGACGATCCGGGACGTCCAGGCGGGCATCGCGTACATGGTCCGGACACCGTACGGCCGGCCAGCCCAGGGCATGTGGGACGTGGACGTGGTCGGCCACGACTCGCTGATGCCGCCCAGGCTCTACGCCATCGACCCGGCGCGGGGTGCCATCACGTTCGAGACGGATCACTCCATCGTCACGATCATCGCGCGAGCAGTCCGGCAGCCCGTCACCGCGATCGGCGGGAGGCCAGCGTGAGGGATCCGCTGCCGATCGTCCCCGACCTCGACGGGCTCGCCGACACGCCTGTCGGCATCGAGCACGACGGTCTTGCCCGCGGCGAGGCGTGGTTCACATGCGAGGTCGCGGGCTTGCAGTTCTACGACTACCACCGGCACGACGAGGACCTTGACGTGCTGGTCATGCCGGCAGCGGGAGACCGCCTGCAGCTCATGCGGGATCCCGAGAACCCGCACGACCGCAACGCGATCCGGGTCGTCTGGCGCAACGACCGGCAACTCGGGCACGTCCCGCGTACGCTCGCCTGCGACGTCGCCCCGCTCCTCGATGCCGGCGCGCCCGCCCGGGCGTACGTGGTCGACGCCGGCGACGGCGAGGCCTGGTCGTGCCGGGCCCTGATCGTCGGGGCCGCGGCCGCGCCCTGGCACGAGCGGCACATGCGCCACGTCGTCCGGGAGGCCCTGAGCGCCCGGCCGATCGAGGAAGGCCGGCTCTACCGCCGGGCGCTCAAGCGGGCCGAGCGGGCCGCGGACCGGGCGTGCACGATGCGGACCCGGCGGCTCCGGCAGGCCGTCGACGTCCTGCTCGGCGTCCCGTTCGATCCGGAGCTCCCCGCCGTCGGCGGGCGCTGCACCCCGGAGGCCCTCGCCAGGGCCCTGGCCTGCAGCCGGTCGACGGTCGTCCGGATCGCGGGTGGCGTCGGAAACCCGATCGGCCGCTACACGCACGACATCGAGATGACGCCTGAGCTCGACGCCGCCCTGCGAACCTGGTGCCGGGCGCCCCGGAGCAAGGTCGACCACTGGCAGGTCCGGGGAACAATGCACCACCGCCAGGAGCCCCCGTGGGACTGGATCGCATGACTCTCCGAGTCCCCCCGCGCGCCGCCGAGATCGCCGCGGCCAGCTGCCCATTCACCTCCACGCAACCCCCCAAGCCGTAGGATGGCCCATGACCACCAGGATCATCATCGACCAGCTCGACCGCCAGCTCCGTAGGGCGCGCATCCATGGCGTGCCCGAGCGCCGCGACCTGCGCCGGCGCCGGGCCAAGCTGATGGCGGCGCAGGTCGCGGCGTCCAAGATGCCAGAAATCCCTCGACTGGCCGAGGACGTGCACCGGGCCCTGGCGGGGCGGGAATGGACGCTCGGCGAGATCCTGCAGCTCTCGCTCATCCGTCTGCCCGCCCGCGCCTGACGAGCCGCCCCGGGACCCTAGCGGGTCTCCCACGCCTGGGGCGTCAGCGAGTGGAGCGCATCGAGGTCCGGGGCGGACATGGCCTCCCGGTAGGCGTAGATGTCGTCGGCGAGCACCGCGAATCCGTTGCCCTCGGAGCCGCCCCAGACCGCTGACGCAGTGTGCCTCGTGAGCGCGACGACCGAGAAGTCGCGGCTCATCTTCCCGTGCATCCTGTGGTCCGACAGTCGGATCTCGACGTCGACCGGCCACGGATCGAAGACGAGCACGAAGGCGGAGATCTCCGTCTCCTCGGGCAGCCGGGCCTCCCAGGCATCGCAGACGGGCGCCAAGGCCGCCAGCGTCGCCCTGTACTCAGCGCTCAGGTGGACGTGCTGCCAGAGCGGCCGATCGACGTAGCTCTCCCCGACAGGGATCCGGCGGGCGACGAACCGCATCGGCGGCCGTCCATCGGGATCGGCCTCGTGGAACCGGAGGGAGATCGGTCGGGCGGTGCGGGTGCGCCAGGGCATGCTCTATCCTGGCAGCCCCGGCTTACCGCCCCGTCTACGCCGCCTCGGCGAGCGCGGCCGCCGCCCCTGCCCCGGCCTCCCGGGCGGCCGTGTCCGCCAGGGCCTCCCGGATCTCCGAGAGCCGGACGGGCGCCCAGGCCCAGCAGTCGACCCCCACGTCCAGGCTCGCCGACGTGCCGGGCAGGCACCCGTGCGAGTGCCCGTAGAGGTGCAGGTCACCGCGGTGCATGCCGTACCAGACGCGCTGCGCGTAGTGTCCCAGAACCATCGAGACGCCGTCGACCGTGATGAGCGCCCTCTCCTGCTGGCTTGCCCACGGCAGGGCCTTCACCCGCGCGTTGTCGTGGTTGCCCCACACCAGGTGCTTCTTGCCGGCGAGGCGCGCGAACATGTCCCGGCAATGCTGGGCGGACGCGCCATACGCGAAGTCGCCCAGGTGCCAGACCTGGTCGCCTGGGCGGACGCGCCCGTTCCATCGCGCCACTAGGACCTCGTCGTGCTCCTCGATCGACGTGAAGGGGCGCGGCCGCGACATCCGTTGGCCGAGGATGCCGACGTGGCCGAAATGGGTATCGGATGTGAAAAAGACCGTCATGGCGGCCTCCGGGCATAGGGGAACGCGTGCCGGCCGGGGCGTCCCGGCGGCGGTGGCTGGCCTCAGGCCAAACGGCGTTTGCCTATGCGGAGGAACGTGCTCATGGGGGCGAGCCTCGCCGATCGGCGCGCCGTCGGCAAGGGCCGATTCGCGAGGCAGTTAGCGAACCCCTGGGCGGGATGGCGGAGCCCAGGGACGGGCGCACCCACGGCATTAACCGAGGACCTGCGCAGCGCTTTTCGCGGCCACAGTTTCTGGCATGGTGACGTCATGCCAACCTACGTTTTCGACACCGGGCAGAGCTTCGACTTTTTCGCGGATGCCCGGGTGGCGGAGGGCGCGCACGACGACGCGCCCCTGACGCTGGAGCAGGCCTGCTGGATCCCCGAGCTGACCCAGCCGGACGAGGTCCTGGGACGCGCCCCGATATGGACGGCGGCCGCGCTGCGCGGGGCGATCGACCGGGGGGACCTCGCCGTCGAGAGGCACGGTCGGCTGATGTACGTCACCAAGCGGCTCGTCCGCGAATGGAGAGCCCGATGCCGGACGACGCCCCGAAGCCCAGACGCCCCCGCCCAAGCCGAGCGGCCGCCAAGCCCAGGACTCTCGGCAAGACCGGCCGAGGCAACCCCTATCTCTGGTGGCGCCCCGGACGCGTCGACGCCGACGGTGTCGACCGCTCGGGGGTCTGGTGGATCGTCCACCGCGGCAAGCAGGTCCGCAGCACTGGCCGCGGTCATGGCAAGGACCAGGAACGCGAAGCGCTCCGGGCGCTAGACGACTATACGGCGAGCCTGGCCGTCATCGCTCCGGACGAGCTCGGAGGCCCCCGGAAGAACCGGCCGGCGCACGAGGTACTCGTCGCGGAGGTCCTGGACCGCTACCTGAGCGCCAAGAAGGGTCGGCTCGATCAATCGACCGGCGAGTCCAAGGGCGGGGTGTCCAGGCACAACGAGCTCGCGCAGCGTGTCGAGAGCCTGCTCCTTTGGTGGGGCGAGCGCACGCTCGACGAGGTCGACAGCGCCACGTGCGCCGCCTACGTCGCCTCCCGCGTCGGAACGCCGTGGAAGACGCACGCCCGCGCAGGCCTCGACCGGAACGGCGACCCCCGCCCAGGTGACGGCAAGCCGAAGCGCCGGGGGCACTCCAAGCCCGCCAAGCAAAGGGTTGTGGGAGAGGGTGGCCCCCGACGCGAGCTGGAGGACCTCAGGGCGGCCATCAACGTCGCGGTCAAGGACGGCCTCACGCGCGACCTGGTACACGTGACCCTGCCGCAGAAGGGCGAGGAGCGCGACCGGTGGCTGACCGTGCCCGAGGCGGCGCTCATCGTCCGGCGAGCGTTCCGCAAGGTCGAGGTCCAGACAGTCCACCGCGGGGCCCGCAAGGGCGAGCAGGTCGTCGGCCGCCGGGTCGGAAAGCACCTCGCACGATTCGTCATCGTCGCCTTGAGGACCGGCACCCGCTCGGGACCGATTTGCGGCGCGTCTTTCGTGAAGGAGGTCGGCAAGCCCTGGATGGAGCTCAAGACCGAGACCGTCATGGAGGAGCGAATCGAGACACGGGTCATCGACGGCGAGACCTTCGAGCGCCGCGTCCAGGTCCCGACGATCAAGAGGGTGGCGATCTTCCACCGGAAGGCGCTTGGGACGAAGGAGGCCGAGAACAAGAAGGCGCCGACGGTCCGGATGCCGGACGGCCTGGTCGCCCATCTCTGGCGCTGGCACCATGTCCTCGGGCAGCGCTATGTCGTGGAGTGGAACGGCAAGCCCGTAGGATCGACGAAGCGCTCCTTTGCCAACCTATGCTACGAGCTGGGCTTCGGCGACGACGTCATCAGGCACAGTTTGAGGCACACGGCGGTGACTTGGGGCATGCAAGCCGGCGTCGATATCTGGGAGCTGGCCGGCTACGTCGGCATGACGGTCGAGATGATCGAGCGGCGGTACGGCCACCACTCGCCGGCCCACATGGAGGGCGCCCGGGCGGCCCTCGGCGGCCGGGGTCGGAAGCGCGCGGCCTAGGCGGCGGGCTGGTTCTTCGAGAGAAGGCTGATCTCCTCCATGATCGCCCGGCCGCACATGTAGAGTAGGCGGTTGTACTTGGACCATTCCGAATGCGACAGACGGCTCTTGCCCGAGTGGACGATCTCGGAGCGGACCGCGTAGAGGCTTCGGAAGTCGGCTAGGACTTGCTCGCGGTCTGCCTGGCTGTCGCCGATGAGGTAGGCGCACCGGTTACTGAGAAGCTCGCCGATGCCGACCATGTCGGTCGTCTTCTTGTCGCCGAGCAGGATCTCCATGGCGACCATCGCCTGGACGAAGGCCATGGTGCCGTTGCGGGTCATGTAGCTGGTGGCAAGCCACTGCGCCGACCTATTGATGCGCTCGGCCGTCTTGGGGTTGTCGAAGCAAATCCGCATCTGGCCGAGGACGCGCATGGCGAACGCGGCCAAGGGGAAGTCCGGGCCGTACTCGGCGAACCGGAAGCCTTCCATACCCATCAGGATGCCGGCGTCGAGGCCGAAGTTGGTGTCGTGAATGACGTCCCGGTCCGCAGTGACGCGATGCACCTGGTGCACGATCGCCGGCTGCGCAAACCCGAGAGGGCTGTACGACGGATCGTAGCGGAACAGGCGAAGCGCTATCCCGAGACCGATGAAGGTCTGCAGCGTCTCGGCGGCACGACGTGCCGTGCCTGACGCCCCGTAGCTGTCGGCGTAGCCATCCAACGGGACCTGGAGGTAGACGTTGTCGACCCCCCAGGCATGGCCGTCACCAAGTAGGCCGAAGGGGCTGATCCCGGGCGGGAGCGGGAAGTGGGGGTCGAGTGCCCGGTCGTCCGCGAGGTAGATCCCGCCACCGAGGGCGTGGCGGCCGGTGCCGTCGATCATGGGCCGTAGCGTCGCGCCGAGCTGATGCGGCAGGCGCATGCTGAAGATGTAATGCCACGGCAGGCTCTCGAACTCGGCTACCAGGTCGCGGGCTAGCGCGGCCGGGTCCTCGAAGCCGGCGACGTCCAGGAGCGGCTCGGGACCCGCATCCTCCTTCCAGCCCCCGAGCTTGGACAGGCGCCGCGCGATTCGGTCGGTCATGAAGTCCGACACAGGTCGATCGTCGATCATTCCCGGAAGGGGCGCGACGGTCTTCCCAGTCTTGGGGATGGCCTCGTCGAGTGGCGTAAGCGCCATGGTGCTGAACCAGTCCAGCATCCAGCCATTCGAGACGCGGACATGCCGGAAGGCTTCGCGGGCGAGCTCTTCGAGTCGGGCTAGGCAGGACGGATGGAGGCTGAGCGGCACCGGCGCACTATGGCGACTGGATCGAAACTTCGCAGATACGCGAATGCGCGCAGTGGCGCAAAAACGTGGCCGAACCTGTGGCCGGGCCGAAGCCTGTGAATGGCGGGATGACCTCCCCAGAGGGGAAAACTGGTCGGAGTGGCAGGATTTGAACCTGCGACCCCCACGTCCCGAACGTGGTGCGCTACCAGACTGCGCTACACTCCGAAGACCGTCCCGCGTGTCCGCCAGGGCCGGTGAGCGGGCTTATAGCCGCGCCGTTCCCGGGCTGCAAGCGCGGTCTTGCCGGTTTCAGCCAAGTCGATCCGGCCAATCGGCAGACATGCCACGGCACACGATCGCCGCGTCGGCCGCCCGCACCGCGACGGTGGCGGCATAGCCCGGCCCGGGATCGAGCGCCGCCAGGGTCCAGGCGCCGCCGGGCGCCATGCGCAGGAGGCGCGGCGGCGCGGGCGGCAGGGTGACGCTGAACCGGCCGAGCGGCAGCGACAGGCCCGTTCCCAGCGCCTTCACCACCGCCTCCTTCCGGGTCCAGAGGCCGAAGAAGGCCGGCTCGACCGCGTCCGGGGGCAGTGCCGCCAAGGCTGCCGCCTCATCGGGAGCGAAATGCCCCCGCGCGATCTGCACGGCGTCCGGGATCGGCCGGATCGCTTCCACGTCGACGCCGATCGCGGCGCCCGCCGTCAGGCCGACCAGCGCGCGGTCCCCGGAATGCGACAGGTTGAACGCCAGGCTTCCAAGTTCCGCGCCGGCCAGTTCGGGCTTGCCGCCCGGTCCCGATGCGAGACGGATCTCGGTGGGGTCGATTCCGAGCTGCTCCGCGAGGATCAGCCGGAGCGCGGCGTGGCTCGCCACATACCGCGCGCGATCCGCCGCCCGCAGGAACCGGTCGGCGCGGTCGCGCTCGGCCGCGTCGAGGATCTCGCTGCAGCGGTCGAGCCGGGCGGGCGGAAGCGCGAGATCGACGAGCCAGGCCGAGACCGCGGTCACGCGATGTCCTGTGTGAGAGACGACGCGTCCCTTCGCGACCCGCACGACCGGTGCTGCGCGGCTTCGCCCGCTCGCCGCGGCGGGAGGCACAGGCTAACGTCGTCTCTGTGAAGCGTCACGCGAACGGCCCCGGTGATGACGGCATGACGAGCATCGCGGTCCGGCACCCGGCCGACAAGGGGCACCCGGGTTGAACGCGCCGGGCGCGGCAGGCCTTCCCCTCGGCGCCCGGGGCCTGCCGAGCCTCGCCGGTCGCCGCGCGCGCTACGGCGTCTTCTTCGCGACCTATCTCTACCAAGGCCTAATCGCCGGATTCTCCCTGACGGCGCTGGCCAACCACCTCGCGGTCCAGGGCGTCTCCGCGGCCGAGATCGGGCTTCACTTCGCCCTGGCGGGTCTGCCCTGGACCCTGCAGCCCATCCTCTGGGGACCCCTGATCGATCGCGCCGGAGACTTCCGGATGGGGCGGCGCCGGCCCTTCGCCGTCGCGGGGATCCTCGGATGCCACGGGGCGCTGGCGCTCCTGCTGCTCCCCGGTGCCGGCGGGATCGGCGCCCTCGGCCTGATCTTCCTCGCCCACAGCGTGTTCGCATCCCTGCTCGACACAGCCTGCGATCGCATGATCATGGACCACGTCCCGGCGGCCGAACTCGGGCGGGTCAGCGCCTGCACCCGGGCCGGCTTTGTGGCAGGCACCAGCACCAGCGCCGCACTGTTCGGGTGGCTGCTGGCGACATCCGGTGTCGCCATGAGCGTCCGCTGGCTCCTCGTGGCCGCCATCCTGGCCAGCCTGCCGATGCTGCTGATCCGCGAGGCACCGACGGACGCACTCGTCGCGCTTGCCCGGCGCGGAGGCGCGCGGCGTCCCCTCCCGTTCCGGCGCTTCCTGCTGCGGCTCGCCGCAGCCCTGAGGCGACCGCGCGCGCTGAGGCTCCTCGCCCTCTGCTTCGGCCTCGACGGTGCGCTCGGCCTGTTCGAGCTGCCCTTCTCGGTCGATCTCCTTCAGCGACAGGGCTGGGACCCGGCCGTCCTGTCGCGCCTCCAGGCCGCCCTGGCGCTGGCGAGCGGCACGGCCGGGGCGGTCGCGGTCGGCGTCTGGTCGGACAGGGCCGGGCCGGTGCGCCCGCTGCGCGCCCTCCTCCTCGCGAGCGCGGCAACCTTCGTCCTCGCCGGTGGGCTGATCGGCCTGGGTCTCGTCGGCCCGGCGGGCCCGGTCATCCTCGCGCTCACCAACATGCTGCCCGGTCTGCTGATCGTCGCACTGATGCCGACCCTCCTCCAGGCGAGCCGCGGGCGGGCCGGGGCGGCCACGCAGTTCGAGGTCTACATGGCGGCGATGAATCTCGGCTCGGTGGTCGGCACCGCCCTGGCCGGCTGGCTGGCGCCCGTCCTGCCGCTGCACGCCGTGGCGGCCCTCGTGGCGATCGTCTTCCTGGCTGCCTTCCGGATGACCGGCCGCGGCGATCTGCTCGACCGGCAGGATTGAGGGAACCGGGGACGCCGCGCCTCAAGCGACTCCCCGCCGGCCACCGATGCGTTAGAACCCCGCCATGGCCGCTGCGAAAACCGATCCGTCCGATCTCGACCTCACCGCCGACGAGGCGCGCGCCGAGCACGCGCGCCTGTCCGACGCGATCCTGGAAGCCGACCGGCTCTACTACCAGGAGGATGCGCCCGAGATCTCGGACGCGGAATACGACCGCCTCCGCCGGCGACTGGAGGACTTCGAGACCCGCTATCCCGATCTCGCCGGCACGGGGGCGGCCAGCACCTCGGTGGGTGCGAAACCCTCGGAGAAGTTCGCGAAGGTGCGGCACGCCGTGCCGATGCTTTCCCTCGGAAACGCCTTCGACGAGGCGGAGGTCGCCGAGTTCGTGGCCCGGGTGCGTCGCTTCCTCGGCCTGTCCGACGCGGCGCCTCTCGCCTTCACGGCCGAGCCCAAGATCGACGGCCTGTCCCTGTCGCTGCGCTACGTCGACGGCCGCCTCGAGACCGCCGCCACCCGCGGCGACGGCGAGATCGGCGAGAACGTCACGACCAACGCCCGCACCGTGCGGGACATCCCGGCGACGCTCGCGGGCTCAGGCTGGCCGGCAATCTGCGAGGTGCGCGGCGAGGTCTACCTGTCGCACGCCGATTTTGCCGCCATCAACGGCCGCCAGGAGGCCGCCGGCAAACCGCTCTTCGCCAACCCCCGCAACGCGGCCGCCGGCAGCCTGCGCCAGCTCGACCCGGCGATCACCGCGTCCCGGCCGCTCCGATTCTTCGCCTATGCCTGGGGCGAGCTGTCGGCACCCATCGCCGGGACGCAGTCCGGGACGCTGGAACGCTTCGCCGCCTGGGGGCTGCCGGTGAACCCGCGGACCGAGACCTTCACCGACACGGACGCGATGCTCGCCCATTACCGGCGCATCGAGGCCGACCGCGCCGGGCTCGGCTACGACATCGACGGCGTCGTCTACAAGGTCGACGACCTCGCGCTCCAGCGCCGGCTCGGCTTCGTCTCGCGCTCGCCGCGCTGGGCGCTGGCGCACAAATTCGCCGCGCAGGAGGCGACGACGGTCGTGGACGACATCGTCATCAATGTCGGCCGCACCGGCTCGCTGAACCCGCTGGCGAAGCTGCGGCCCGTGACGGTCGGCGGCGTGGTCGTGTCGAACGCCACCCTGCACAACGAGGGCTATGTGAAGGGCGTCGGGGCGGACGGCGAGCCGATCCGCGACGGCCGCGACATCCGTGTCGGCGACACGGTGACGGTGGTCCGGGCCGGCGATGTCATCCCGAAGGTGATGGACGTCGATCTGTCGAAGCGCCCGGCCGATTCGCGGCCCTACGCCTTCCCGGAGGCCTGTCCGGCCTGCGGCAGCCGCGCCGTCCGCGCCGTCAACCCGCGCACGGGCCGGCCCGACGCCGTGCGCCGCTGCACCGGCGGCCTGATCTGCCCGGCGCAGGGGGTGGAGCGGCTGAAGCACTTCGTCTCGCGCAACGGCTTCGACATCGAGGGGTTCGGCGAGACCTACATCGAGGTGCTGTTCGAGGCGGGCCTCGTGCACCAGCCCGCCGACCTGTTCCGGCTCGACTTCGAGAAGCTGAAAGACGCGATCGTGGCGCGGCGCGAGGCGCTCTCGGCCGAGCGGCGCGCGGAATCCGGCGCGACCGAACCGCCGAAGAAAGCCACCAAGAAGAAGGGCGACGACGAGGACAAGGCGATCAAGAACCTGCTCGCGGGCGTCGAGGCGCGCCGGCGGGTGCCGATGAATCGCCTGCTCTTCGCCCTCGGCATCCCGCAGATCGGCGAGGCGACCGCCAAGGCGCTGGCGAAGCGCTTCCTCGACATGCCGACCCTCGTCGCGGCGATCCGTGAGGCGACGGCCGCCCAACCCGGGCCCGATTGGGTGGAGCTGACCGCCGTGCCGCGGGTCGGCGCGACGACCCGGGACCGGCTGCTCGATCTGGGCTTCCCGCAGGACGACACGACCAAGGAGCAGGCCAAAGAGCCGGCCAAGGAGCGTGCGCGCGTGAGCGCCGTCCAGCGCGAGAACCTGCTCGCCCATTACGGTGATGCCGACGCGGTGCGCGCGGCGGTCGAGCGGGCGGCGGGTCAGCGACCGGGCGATGCCTACCGGCTCTTCGCCGACGACGGAGAGATCGGCCCGGTGGCCACAGACGCGCTGATCGTGTTCTTCTCCGAGCCGCACAATGCCGACGCCGTCATGGCCCTGCTCGACGAGGTGGAGGTCGAGCCGCTGGAGCGCCCCGCCTCGGCCTCGGCGTTCGCCGGCCAGACCGTGGTGTTCACCGGCACCCTCGAGAAGATGACCCGCAACGAGGCCAAGGCGGTGGCCGAACGGCTCGGCGCCAAGGTCTCCGGTTCGGTCTCGGCCAAAACCGATCTGGTGGTGGCGGGTCCGGGCGCGGGCTCGAAGCTGAAGGACGCGCAGAAGCACGGCGTCCGGGTCGTGTCGGAAGACGATTGGCTCGGGATGGTCGCGCAGGGTTGATGCCCGAGTCGCGGCAGCCTAGACCTGCGGGAGAACGCTCCGAGAACTCCCACCCGGCACGGTAGATCCGCGATGACGGTCCTGGCCCTCGACTTCGAGACGGCCAACGAGCGGCGCGACAGCGCCTGCGCGGTGGGGCTTGCCTGGATCGCGGACGGCCGGATCGTCCGCCGGGAGAGCCACCTGATCCGCCCGCCCGAGATGCGCTTCGCGCCGGGCAACATCCGGGTCCACGGCATCCTCCCGGCGAACGTCGCCGACGCGCCGGGGTTCGCGGTCGTCATGGCCCCCTACCTCGACGATCTCGCCCGCGGGCTCATCCTGGCGCACAACGCGAGCTTCGACATCGGCGTGCTGCGTGCCGGGCTCGCGCGGGCCGGCGTGCCCGTGCCGGATCTCTCGTATCTGTGCACGGTCCAGGTGGCGCGCCGGGTCTTCCCGGCGGCGGAGGGCTGCGGGCTCGGCAAGGTCGCCCGGCGCCTCGGGATCCGCTTCGAGCACCACGATGCCGGCGAGGACGCCTATGCCTGCGCGGCGATCGCCCTCGCGGCGATGCGCGAGCGGGAGGCCGAGGACATCCACGCGCTGGCCGCCGTGATCGGCCTGCCGATCACGCGGGCGGTGGGTGGCCCCGCCCTGCCCCGCCGCGTACCCGGGGCGATCAGCGGGCGGGCGATGGCGGCCTTCCCGGAAGCGCCGGCAGCCCTGCGCTTCGCCGTGCGAGGCTCGACCGGCAATCGGTATCACGTGAGTCTGGAGGAGCGGCCCGGCGGCCCGGAACTGCGCTGCACCTGCACGGCCGGCCGCTACGGCATGCGCTGCCGCCACGTGAAGGCGCTCGAAGTCGGCGACATCACCGACCTGATGTCGGACAATGCCGCCGATGTGGTGCTCCTCGCGCGGATGCTCGGCACGAAGGCGCGGATCGCGGGCGCGGCCTGAGACGATGTCCGTCGGCTCGCCTCGGAAGACGCATCCCTCCCGTCATCACCAGCGAAGCGAAGTGACCCAGGGCAGCCGAACGTCGGACGGCGTCGCGCTTGGCTGGGTCGCTTCGCTCCGCTCGCAAAGACGGCGGAGCCCACGTCGTCGAGCGGAACCGATCAGGCCGCGCGCTTCTCGGCCTGACCGTAGAACGTGCCGCCGCGCTCCGCCATCGCGGCCAGGTTGTCGGGCACCCGGAAGCGGGGGCCGTGCTTCGCCTCTAGTGCCCGCGCGAGATCCACGAAGGCCGCCGCGCCCATGAAGTCGATGTAGGACAAGGCACCGCCGGTGAACGGCGCGAAGCCGAAGCCCAGGATCGAGCCCACATCCGCCTCGCGCGGGTCCGTGACGACACCCTCGCCCACCGTGCGGGCGGCTTCCAACGCCTGAACCACCAGGAGCCGCCGCTTCAGCTCGGTGAAGTCGACCGCATCCGGGTCGAGGCGGTTCGGCTGCAGATCCTTCAGGCCCGGCCAGAGGCGCTTCGGCGCACCCTCGGGGTAGTCGTAGAAGCCTTTCCGGTTCTTCCGGCCGAGCCGGCCCTGCTTCTCGACCATCTCGGCGAGGATCGCTTTCTGGGCCGGGTCGACGGCGCCCTGGCCGACCTGGGCCTCGGTGGCCTTGGCGATCTTGAACACGAGATCGAGGGCGACTTCGTCGTTGAGCGACAGCGGCCCGACCGGCATGCCCGCCTGACGGCCGGCGCTCTCGATCATGGCCGGCGGGACGCCCTCGGCGAGCATCTTGTGGCCCTCGAGGATGTAGGCCCCGACGCAGCGGTTGGCGAAGAAGCCGCGGGCGTCGTTGACGACGATCGGGGTCTTCTTGATCAGCCGAACGTAGTCGAGGGCTGTGGCGAGCGCCGCGTCCCCGGTCGCCTCGCCCTTGATGATCTCGACGAGCATCATCTTCTCCACCGGCGAGAAGAAGTGGATGCCGACGAACTGATCCGGCCGCTGCGAACCCATGGCCAGCCCGGTGATCGGCAGGGTCGAGGTGTTGGAGGCGAAGATCGCGTCAGGGCGGATCACCGCCTCGACCTTCCGGATCACCTCGGCCTTCACCTTCGGATCCTCGAACACCGCCTCGATCACGAGGTCGCATGCGGCGAGCGCGCCGTAATCCGCGGTCGCCTGGATGCGTCCGAGGAGCGCGTCCCGGTCGACGGTCTTGGCCCGGCCCTTGTTGATCTGGCCGGTGATGAGCGTGTGGGCGTAGGCCTTGCCCTTCTCGGCCGCCTCGACCGACTGGTCGACCAGCACCACCTCGATGCCGGCCTGGGCGGTGACGTAGGCGACGCCCGCGCCCATGAAGCCGGCGCCGATCACGCCGACCTTGCGCAGGTTCGTGGCCGGTACGGCCTTCGGCCGGCGTGCGCCCTTGTTCAGCTCGCCCATGGAGATGAACAGCGTGCGGATCATCGCCGCCGCCTCCTTGGTGCGCAGGATATGCGCGAAGTACCGGCTCTCGACCCGGAGGGCGAGGTCCATCGGCAGCTGCAGGCCCTCGTACACGGAGGCCAGGATCGCCTTCGCGGCCGGATAGTTGTCGTGCGTCTCGCGCCGGTAGATGGCGTTGGCGGGCGGCCAGATCATCATGCCGGCGGGCGAGTAGACCTTGCCCGACGGCGCCTTGAACTTCGGCACGTCCCACGGCGCCACCGCGGAGCCGCCCTCGCGGATCCAGGCCTTGGCGCGCTCCACGATCTCGGCCTGGGGTGCCACCGCGTGGATCAGTCCCATGCCCTTGGCCATGGGCGCGCGGATCTGCTCGCCCTTGAACAGCATCTGGAGGGCGTCGCCGGTCTGCATCAGGCGCGCGACCCGCTGCGTGCCGCCGCCGCCCGGGAACAGGCCGACCTTGATCTCCGGGAGGCCGACGCGCGTCTTCCCGTCCTCCGACGCCACCCGGTAGTGGCAGGACAGCGCCAGCTCGAAGGCGCCGCCCAGGCACAGGCCCTGGATCGCCGCCGCGAACGGCTTGCCGCTTGTCTCCAGGCGCCGGAACAGCAGCGAGAGGCGCCGGGAGGCCTCGAAGAAGTGGCGCATCGCCACCTCCTCACCCTGTTCGGCCTTCAGCTGCTCGTAGGCCCGGCCGAGCCCCTGGAGCATGGTGAGGTCGGCGCCGCCGGAGAAGTTGTCCTTGCCGGTGGCGATGACGCAGCCCTTGATCGCCGGATCGGAGGCGACCTGCTCGATGATCTGCTCAAGCTGGTCCATCACGCCTTCGGTGATCACGTTCATCGAGCGGCCGGGCATGTCCCAGGTCGCCACGGCGATGCCGTCGGGATCGGTCTCGAAGCGGAAATCGGTCAGCGTCACGGTGCCGTCCTCCCAGGGTACTGTCGGCTAAGATACCAAGGCTCTCGCTTTAGGGGTCCGTCGAGCTCGGACGAGCACCGTCGGTCGGCCGGCAGGCTCCGATGGAAGACCGACCTGACGACGGACACCGCCTGCCGCGCGTACCGCGCCGGCACCACCCTCGATGTCGCCGTCACGATGGCGCTCCGGCCGATCCGCGATCTCACGGAGGGGTCCGTCCGGGCAAACGAGACGCTGGGGTGCGGTTTGAACGGCGCGCCGGCCGGCACGATCCTCGACCGCGTCACCGACGCAAACCGCTACCAGTTCGTTCAAGCTGCTCGCGGCGAGGCGAGCGCGCGCGCCGGGCGCCACGCGCTCGTCGCGGGTGTCGTGCTGACCGCCCGGGCGCTCGGCGAGACGGTGCTGGCCGAGGGCATCGAGACCGCGGCGGAACTCGACGCCCTGCGCGGCCTCGGGATCACGCTCCCGTAGGACGACCATTTCTCCAGGCCGCAGCTGGAGGCGCTCCCCGCAGTGGCGGGGTTCAGCCCGCCGGCCGCGCGCGCGGCCTAGGGCCGACGGGGCGCGCGCGGCGGTCATCACCCTACTTCTGGGCCGGGGCCGGCGCCGCGGTCGGCGGCGCAGGCGGCATGCCGGGCGTCGGCGAGTTGTCGGCCGCCGAAGCCACAGCCAGCATATTCAGCAGCTTGGTGACGGAGTTCTGCGAGATGGCCGTGACCGACGAATTCGGATCGGCGTTCATCGTCTGGAATTTGAGGTAGGTCGGATCCGAATAGATCTCATCGAGGTGCTTCAGCTCGGCGAGGCTGAACTTCTCGGCGTAATCCTTCGACAGCCCCTCGACCATGATGCCGCGCTGCTTGTCGAACTCGGTGAGGAGCTCCTTGCGGACGGCCTCGGCCTTGGCCTCGGGCATTGGGGCCACGGTCTTCTCCAGCGCGACGTTGAAGCCGGTCTGGAGGTTCTTGATCAGGGTCTTGTTGACGAGGGTCGTGGCCGCGGCGACGCGGTCCGCGGCCTCGTCGGCACGGGCTGCGAGCGGCAGGCTCAGGGTGACGCCAAGGCACAGCGTCGCGATCAGGCGGTTCAAGGGCTTGTCTCCCGTGGTTTTATCGTCCGGCCCGGTTGCGGGCCGATCGTCGCCCGCGCCTCTAGCAGCGTTCCCGGACTTTGGGGAGCGGCGTGGCGCCGCTCCCACACGAGGGTGGCTCAGACCCGCTCGATGATCGTGGCGGTGCCCATGCCGGCGCCGATGCACAGCGTCACGAGCGCGCGCTCCTTGCCGGTGCGCTCCAGCTCGTCCAGCGCCGTGCCGAGAATCATCGCGCCCGTGGCGCCGAGCGGATGGCCAAGCGCGATGGCGCCGCCGTTGACGTTGACCGCCTCCCGGTCGAGGTCGAAGGCTTGGCAGAAGCGCAGCACCACGGCCGCGAAGGCCTCGTTGACCTCGAACAGGTCGATGTCTGAGAGGCTCATCCCGGCTCGGTCCAGAACCTTCCGGGTGACGTCAACCGGGCCGGTGAGCATCAGCGCCGGATCCGAGCCGATATTGGCGAAGGCGCGGATGCGCGCGCGAGGTTTCAGGCCCGCGGCTTCCCCGGCCTCTTTGGAGCCGATCAGCACGGCAGCCGCGCCGTCGACGATGCCGGAGGAATTGCCGGCATGGTGGACGTGGTCGACGGTCTCCACGTCCGGGTGCGCGTCGGTCGCCACGGCGTCGAAGCCGCCCATCTGACCCATCTGCACGAAGGAGGCCTTGAGGGAGGCCAGCGACTGCATGTCGGTTCCGGGGCGCATGTGCTCGTCGCGGTCGAGCAGCGTGATGCCGTTCACATCGCGCACGGGCACCACGGACCCGTTGAAAAGCCCCTCGGCCCAGGACTTCGCCGAGCGCGCCTGCGAGCGGACCGCGTAGGCATCGCAATCGTCGCGGGTGAAGCCGTACTTGGTGGCGATCAGGTCGGCCGAGACGCCCTGCGGCATGAAATAGGACTTGATGGCGATCGCCGGATCCACCGGCCACGCGCCGCCCGAAGCGCCGATGCCGATGCGACTCATCGATTCGACGCCGCCGCCCACCGCCATCGCGTGCTGTCCGCTCATGACCTGCGCGGCGGCAAAGTTCACGGCGTCGAGGCCGGAGGCGCAGAACCGGTTGATCTGCACGCCGGGGACATGGGCGCCGTAATCCGCCACCAGAGCCGCGGCCCGGGCGATGTCACCGCCAGCCTCGCCCACCGGATCGACGCAGCCCAGGACGACGTCGTCCACCAGGGCCGTATCGAGCCCGTTGCGATCCTTGAGGGCGCGCAGGGCCGTCTCGGCGAGACGCAGAGCCGTGACCTCGTGGAGGGAGCCGTCCGCCTTCCCGCGCCCGCGGGGCGTGCGAACGTGATCGTAGATGAAGGCGTCCGTCATCAGCTCTCCCCCGGGGCGTCGGTCCTCGCCGGTCGGCGACGCGGCCTTACAGGGCCGTCTTCCTTCGCGCCAGTCTGCCACGGGGCGCGCGCTCTCGGCCAGCCCCGAATTCCTCGGAGCCGGCAGAGAGCGCGTCGCAACGCGGAGGATCTCGCAGGCATCACCCGGCAGGCGCACCGACCAGGATCGACCGGATCATGCCGGGCGCGGACCACCAGGCGATCATCGCTGGACTTCGAAGAGCATCGATCCCGGCGACTTGAGTGCTGCGTCAGTCCTGAAGCATGCGCTTCAGCAGCTCGACCTCGTCGCCGAGAACCGTATCCTCGCCGATCTGCTTCTCGATCTTGCGGACGGCGTGAAGCACTGTCGTGTGATCGCGTCCGCCGAAGCGTCGGCCGATCTCGGGCAGGGATCGCAGCGTCAGCACCTTCGAGAGGTACATGGCGATCTGGCGCGGCTTCACCACGGCCGCGGTGCGCCGCTCTGACAGGATGTCCGACCGCGAAACGTTGTAGCGCGACGCGACCAGCTTCTGGATGTCCTCAATCTTGATCCGCTTGGGCTCGCGATTCTTCACGAGGTCGCGGATCGCACTCTCGGCGGTCTCCATCGTCACGGCGGTGCCGGTCAGCGTGGCGTGAGCGAGCAGACGGTTCACTGCGCCTTCGAGGTCGCGGCCGTTAGCGGTGATCGCCCGCGCCACATAGGATGCCACCTGCGGAGAGACGTCAAAGCCAGGATGCGAGGCTCGCACGGCGGCGAGTCGCGCCGAGAGGATCGAGACGCGCAGGGCTTCATCAAGGGCAGTGATCTCGACCACGAGGCCGCCGCCGAGGCGCGAGCGGACCCGCTCATCGAGGGCTTCCAGCTCGGTCGGAGGCCGGTCGGAGGCGACCACGACCTGACGGCCGGCATCGATCAGGGCGTTGATCGTGTGGCCGAACTCGGCCTGGATCGACTTGCCCTGGATGAACTGGACATCGTCCAGGATCAGCAGATCGATGCCGCGCAGGCGCTCCTTGTAGGCCAACGCCGACTGGGTCTTCAGGGCGTTGACGAAGCCGTACATGAACCGGTCGGCGGTCAAATAGATGACGCGCCGTCCCGCCTCCCGGGCGGCATGGCCGATTCCGTGTAGCAGGTGCGTCTTGCCGAGGCCGACACCGGCATGGAGGTAGAGCGGGTTGTACAGCGCCCCCTCCCCCTGGTGGTTGGCGACCCGCTCGGCGGCAGCGTGTGCCAGGGCGTTGGAGCGCCCGATGACGAAGCTCGCGAAGGTCAGCCGTGCATCCAGCGGGGTGCCGCTGAGATCGCCACCGGATTCCGCGGCCCGGGGTTCCTGTGCTGGCGTCACCGCGGCGACCGGCACCGGCGCGCCGGCGGCGTGGAGGCGGGCGAGCGGTCCGCTGGCGGGGTTCGGCTTGGCCGCTCCGACGGCGACCGGCCGGACCGGGGCACCGGTGCCGCGGACGCCGACCTCGATCCGGGCGATCTCCTCCACCTCGGCCTTGAAGGTGTTCAACACGCGATCAAGGTAGTGAGACTCGATCCAGCTCTTGAGGAAGCGGGTCGGGACCGTGAGCCGGGCCGTGCTGCCGGCCACCGCCTCCAGTTCGAGCCGGGCGAACCAGCTGGCGAACACGTCCTCTCCGAGTTCCGCGCGGAGCCGGCGCTTCACCCGCGCCCAGGCGGACCCATAATCGACGCCGCCGCCGTTGCGGCCGCCATCGTCGTCGCTCGCCACCGTTCCGTCGACACGCATCACTGGCTCTCCCGACGCGATCCACGGAGTTCCGCAGGCCGCGCGTACGCACGAATTACGCCCTCAGCGTCCCGCAAGAACGGGCGGGACAGAGTCCGCCTCATGGAGTCAACCCCTCCACGGGGAACTTTTGCCGATTGGAAGAGCCTATCAACAATTACCTACAGTTCCTTTAACACTGGGACTTGCGGGGACGACGCGGAACCTCCTCAGCAAGTGTTTCTGTGCGGGCTCGACACGGCAGCTAGAGTCTTGGCGAATCAGATCGATTCGTAGGAGTCCCGAAATCGCTCGGTTTTGCTTGTGTAGCGTCAGTTTCTGTTAAGCTACACGTCAGCGGTAGAGTCTGCAATCGCAGCGATTCTTGAACAGGGTTAACGGACCGACCCGGTCCCCGCGAAACAGGTTCGGGACGCCGGACAGCGCGCACGAAAAAGCCCGGCGCGAAGGCCGGGCTTCAAACCGTCTCGGTCGTGCGGGTGTGCTTTAGGCGGCCAGCGCCTTCACCCGGGCGGCGAGGCGCGAGACCTTCCGCGAAGCGTTGTTCTTGTGAACGATGCCGTGCTGGGCGGCCCGCATCATCTCGGGCTCGGCGGCGCGGAGAGCAGCGAGCGCGTCCTGCTGGTTGCCGGTGGCGATGGCCTCCTCGACCTTGCGGACGAAGGTGCGCATGCGCGAGCGGCGCGAGCGGTTGATCGCCGTGCGCTTGGCGATCTTGCGGGTCATCTTCTTGGCCGAAGCGGTGTTGGCCATTGAAATCCTCGTTCTCTTCGTCGGGCGATGCCGACGGGCCGGCCTGGCCGGAGATCGGTCGTCGCGTCAGGTTGTCTGGCGATGGCCGAGACGCAGCGCGCGCGAAAGCGCGGCCCCTCGGCGAAGCGGTCTCTATAGTGAGGGGGGCGCGGCGCGTCAACGCACGAGCAGACCGGCCTTGCATCGCAGAAGCGAGCGCCGACCAGGCCCGACACGAGATCTAGCTTATTTTCCTTAACAATAGGTATATTTTCATATATACGTCCACTCGGTTCTAGAAGGGCGAAGGGGCGGTCCGTAAATAACGCTACACTTAACTCAGCCACTGAAGCGGCAATGCTGCGCAGCCTTTTGGCAGGCCTCACAATTAAATTTAAACTTTCCAGACTGCGGCTTGCTCTCGAGCAATCATTTTCACCTGAACAGCCCGTATATCCGCCGGCCGGCCAGCCGGCGGACAGTGGACGTGTGAAGCAGATAATTCCTTATCAGGTCGAACTGTCAACAAATGGCCGAAACATGCCAAGCATATATTCAAGCCAATTGCCGCGAAATCATCTATCAAGAATTTTCCAATCAATTTTTTAACTTGGATATATTAGGCCAGAAAGCCGCCGCCAAAGCCAATGATCTTGGCGCGAAAAAATGCGCATAAGCTTTTATTCGACCTTCGCTTGCAAAATAGGAGACGTAACAATGGAAACCGCAGCGGTCTACAAGGTCATGCAAATTCTTAAAAAAGAGAGATTAAAATTTCGCCTTGTCAGCGATCGACCCGACACAATTAGGATCGATGCCACACTTTATGGATTGCGTTTCGAGAATAGAGTGTTTCGATGACAATCATGTCGAAATATCGACATTCAGAGGAGCCGAGAATATTGATAAGTATTGTGATTATTTACTAAAGGTGCTGGCTGGGCATCCTATGGATTTGCTTTTGACAGGGCGAGGCGAAGATAATTTTCCTTACAACAATGGCAAAGAACGTTCGGCGGTCGAGCCTCACTCCGGCCACCGCAAAGCCGCCGCCGCCGCCAGCGTTCCGACTACGGCGGCGATCAACGTTAGCGCGGCGAGCACAGCCAGCGGCACGAGGAACGGCACGGTTCCGCCGCTCGCCGCCTGAGCGGCCGAGACGCCGAAGATCAACGTGGGGATCATCAGCGGCAGCACCAGCACCGCCAGGATCAGCCCGCCCCGGCGGATCGAGGCTGTCAGCGCCGCGCCCACCGCGCCAATGAAGCTGAGCGCCGGCGTGCCGGCGAGCAGCGTCAGGGACGTGGCTCCCATGGCGGTGCCGTCGAGGGCGACGAGGAGGCCGAAGAGGGGTGCGGCGAGCGCCAGCGGCAGCCCCGTGGTCAGCCAGTGCGCCGCGACCTTGCCGATCACCACGAGTTCGAGGGGTACCGGCGCGGCGGTCATCAGCTCGAGGGAACCGTCCTCCTCGTCGGCCTGGAACAGTCGGTCGAGGCCGATCAGCGTCGCCAGCACGGCGGCGAGCCACAGGATCGCCGGGCCGATCCGCGAGAGCAGGTTGAGGTCGGGCCCGAGCGCGAACGGCACCAGGGCGACGATCATCAGAAAGAAGACCAGCGACAGCGCGCCGGAGCCGCCGACCCGGCCGGCGAGACGCAGGTCGCGGGCGACGAGGGCGAGCACCGCGCGGATCACGCCCAGTCCTCCGAAACGTCCGCCAAAGGCGCCGCAGCGGCGGCCTCGATGCGCAGTTCGGCCGCGCCCGCGAGCCCGAGGGTTTGGTGGGTCGCGGCGATCACGAGGCCGCCATCGGCCCGGTGCCCCGCCATCAGCTCGGCCAGGAGTGTCTGTGAGGCCGTGTCGAGGGCGGCAGTCGGCTCGTCCAGGAGCCAGAGCGGCCGTGCGCAGACGAGGAGCCGCGCCAGGGCGACGCGCCGCCGCTGCCCGGCCGAGAGATAGGCGACCGGCAGGTCGTGCGCGTGGCCGAGGCCGAGCCGTTCCAGGGCCTCGCGGGGCGTCAGGCGCGGTGCGCCGAGAAGGCGTTGGGCGAACAGCAGGTTTTCCCCCGCACTCAGCGTACTCTTCAGCCCGTCGCGGTGGCCGACCGCGTGCAGGCATTCGGGCAGGCTCGCCTCGCCGACATCGCCGGCGGCGATCCGCCCAGCATCCGGCCGCAGCCGGCCCGACAGGATGGCGAGGAGACTGGATTTGCCGGCGCCGTTCCGGCCGGTCACCGCCAGGGCGTCGCCGGGTCCGAGGGTGAAGGACAGGTTGGAGAAGATGCGGCGGCCGGAGCGGCGGCAGGCCAGATTGTTCACGCTGAGCCGCACCCGATCCTCCGCCCTCGTCTCCGCCGGCGGGCGGCAGGATCAATCTTCGCCACTTCCATGCCCGAATGCGGCGGATAACGGAACCACAGTCTAGCTCAGCCTTTGTTCTGCGACGGAGGATTGCCCATGGCTGAGGCGAGAAACCCGAGCGAGGCGGACGTCGCCGCGACACCCGACGCGTTGGCCGGTCGGGCCAAAGTCGAGGCGCGGATGGCCCAGTGCACCCAGGAGGAGCAGGCGGCGTTCTGGGAGGCGGTCGGGCGCTGCTTCGGCGGCGGCAAGCCGCCGGAGATGAAGCCCGCCTCCGGCTGATCACGCGCCCTTCCGCGTCAAGGCTCGCAGCGCGCCGCGAAAGGTCCGCACGTCCTGCTCGGTCAGGCTCATGCGGTGCAGCATGTCGCGCATGTTGCGGGCGATGATCTCCTTCTTCTCCGGCGGGTAAAAGCCGGCTGCGTCCAGGGCAGATTCCAGGCTTCCGAACAGCGCGACCAGCGCGTCGCGGGTAGCGGGCGGCGACAGCATTTCGCCCGAGAAAGGCAGCCGCGCCCGGCCGCTCGCCTGCCGCCAGGCGTAGCCGACGAGCAGCACCGCCTGCGCGAGGTTGAGGGAAGGGAAATCCGGCGATACCGGGAAGGTCACAATAGCGTCGGCGAGCGACACCTCGTCGTTGGTGAGCCCGACCCGTTCGCGGCCGAACATCACCGCGGTGCGCTGGCCCTCGCGGGCGACGAGTTCGGCCATGCCATCCTCGGGAGCAAAGACCCGCTTCATCTGCCCGCGCTCCCGCGCCGTGGTGGCGAGCACGTAGTGGCAGTCGGCGATGGCCTCAGCGACGGTGCCGAAGATCGTCGCCCGGTCGAGGACGTGGGTGGCGCCGGAGGCTGCCTCCCGCACGCCCTTCTTGGGCCAGCCGTTCTTCGGGTTGACGAGGCGCAGCTCCGAGAGACCGAAATTCGCCATGGCCCGGGCCGTCATGCCGATATTCTCGGCGAGTTGCGGCTCCACCAAAATCACCGCCGGGGCGATTCCGGGCGGCAGCTCGGTGACCTTCCTCGGGGCGTCGCCCGGTGCATCTCGGCTCGTCATGCGCGCCGTCTGGCATGGTCGCCCCTCGCCCGTCGAGGGCCGGGTGACGAAGCCGCCCGGATGACAGTCCGCGCCTTCCGTCGCTGGAAGGGCCGCGCTATGTCGCGGGGCGATTCCGGCCCGAGCCGCCCGACAGGGCCCTTGGGACGACGACCGCACGGCCCTTGCATGCCGTGCGCGGGGACAACGCGGGAAGGCATCGGTCCATGGCGAAGATCAAGGTAGCGAACCCCGTCGTCGAGCTCGACGGCGACGAGATGACCCGGATCATCTGGGCCGAGATCAAGAACAAGCTCATTCATCCCTATCTCGACGTCGACCTCGAATACTACGACCTCGGCGTCGAGCATCGCGATGCCACCAACGACAAGGTGACGGTCGACGCCGCCGAGGCGATCAAGCGCCACGGCGTCGGCGTGAAGTGCGCCACGATCACCCCGGACGAGCAGCGGGTGCAGGAATTCGGGCTCAAGGAGATGTGGCGCTCGCCCAACGGCACGATCCGGAACATCCTGGGCGGCGTGATCTTCCGCGAGCCGATCATCTGCAAGAACGTGCCGCGCCTCGTACCCGGCTGGACCCAGCCCTTCGTGATCGGCCGCCACGCCTATGGCGACCAGTACCGCGCCACCGACTTCAAGGTGCCCGGAAAGGGCCGCCTGACCATCAAGTTCGAGGGCGATGACGGCACCGTCATCGAGAAGGAGGTGTTCAAGTTCCCCGAGGCCGGCGTCGCCATGTCGATGTACAACCTCGACCAGTCGATCATCGACTTCGCCCGCGCCTCGATGAACTACGGCTTGGCACGCAAGTACCCGGTCTATCTTTCGACGAAGAACACCATTCTCAAGGCCTATGACGGCCGGTTCAAGGACCTATTCCAGAAGGTCTACGAGGAGGAGTTCGAGGCCAAGTTCAAGCCGCTCGGCATCACCTACGAGCACCGCTTGATCGACGACATGGTGGCCTCCTGCCTCAAGTGGTCGGGCGGCTACGTCTGGGCCTGCAAGAACTACGACGGCGACGTCCAGTCGGACACGGCTGCCCAAGGCTTCGGCTCGCTCGGCCTGATGACCTCCGTGCTGATGACGCCGGACGGCCAGACCGTGGAGGCCGAGGCCGCCCACGGCACCGTCACCCGCCACTTCCGCGAGCACCAGAAGGGGCGCGAGACCTCGACCAACTCGATCGCGTCGATCTTCGCCTGGACCCGGGGCCTGTCACACCGCGCCAAGCTCGACGGCAACGACGACCTGGCGAAGTTCTCCGCCACCCTGGAGAAAGTCTGCGTCGACACGGTCGAGTCGGGCTTCATGACCAAGGACCTCGCGCTCCTCGTCGGGCCGGAGCAGAAGTGGCTGTCCACCACGGGCTTCCTCGACAAGGTCGACCAGAACCTCAAGACCGCGATGGGCGTCTGATCCCATCGCCCGGTGTCGAAGCGGCGAGTGCCTCCGGGCACCCGCCGTTTTCATGTGGGCTCCAAGGGCCCGCGGCGTCAGGCTTTGCCGCCGAGTTCGGGCGGGCAGGTCTCGGCGAGTTTCCGGGCGACCTCGATGAGCAGGAGGTCGATGGCGGCGCGCATCAGCGGATCGCCGACCGTGTCGATGAGATCGCGCACCCGCAGGCACTGCGCGGCGAGCGCGTCGAGGGCAGTATCTTTGCTGTCGAAGATCATCGTTACGCCACCAGATAAGCGGGCTCGGAGACGACGACCGAGCGGTCGTCGCCACGGACGGCGCGAAGCTTGGCCAGGGTCCGGGCGTCGAACCGGGCGGAGGCCGCCATGATCTCCTCGCCGGCGATCTGAACCGGCAGGCCCAGGGGCTGCGCCCGGAAATGCAGCTGGATGACATGGATCATGTACAGCGTCGGCATCTGCAGGAGCAGGCTGCCGACACCGTGCGCGAGCCCCCACTCAACAATGCCGGTGAGGAGCGCGATCGAGACCGGGTTGACGACGCGACCCCGGGTTCGATGCGAGCGCGCCACCCCCTGGCGGGTCCATTCCCAGATATGTGGGCCGGAGGGCCGTTCGCCCTCGCAGAGTTCCGGCAGGACGTCGGACAGGAGGTGCGGGCGCGTCGTCGGCAGCAGCCGGCTGTATCCGATGACTGTGTCCTCCTCCATGGCGAGGAAATGGATCGCGTGCGGTGTGTCGAACTGATCGATCTCCCGACCATCCGGGCGGGCGAGCGCGGTCCAGCCCTTCTCCTCGACGAAAATCTGGTGGCGCAGGCGCCAAGCCTGTTCCATGGCGTCGGCGTAGCGATGCGCGTTGGCTGGCGTGACAATGTGGATCACGAGAAAACCTCACGTTGGTCTGACGTGAGTTGTCCCCGCTCGGACCGGATCCGGGTACTACGAGAAATCGTAGGGTCCGCGCCGCCGACCACCGATCGGGTCAGAGGCTTGCCGCAGAGCCATTTCGCTCTGCCGGCGCGGCGGCCGGCCTCCGCCGCCACGGGACAAGCCGCCTCTAGGTTATCAAGCCGGCGCGGAGCGCCCGCGCCACCGTATGGGCCCGGTTGACCGTGTCGAGCTTCGTCCGGGCCGAGCGCAGATGGTAGTCAACGCCCGCGGCCGTGATGCCCATGACCATACCGATCTCGCTGTCGGTCTTGCCCTCGGCGGCCCATTGCAGGGCCTCGCGCTCGCGCGGCGCCAAGCGCACCGGCTCGCTGGCAGTCGGGCGCGTGTTCATGAGAAGCAGCTGGCCGACCGCGTAGGTCGCCACGAGGTTCACGGCGATCCGCTCCGCCGGATCGATATCGATCCGCTCCCCGGACACGCTGATGCCGCCAGGCTCCCCGTCGAGGGTCACGAACGGCACGGTGATGCCGGCGCGGATCCCGAACTCGCCGGCCTCCTGCATTACCCGGCCTGCGATCGGCGTATCGGGCTGCACGGCACTCCAATCGAAAGGCACCGCGCTGGTGCACAGGCGGCGGACCGTGGGGTCGTGGAGGGCGTAGCGTTGCGCGACGTACCGGCGTGTCCAGCCCTCCGGCATCGTGCTCGCTAGGACGAAGCCGGCATGCCGCCGAGCCGGCAGGCCAGGATCGGGAACGATTCCCGCCATCATGTAGGAGATGCCGTAGCGGGCGAAGGCATCGACCAGCAGCCGTGCAATCTCGTCCGGCGTCGCCGCCCGGTCGAGGTCACGCAGAACGTTGAAGGTCTTGTCCAGATGCTTCGAGTGCGGCATGCCCCATCCCGGCGTTGATGCACGCTCTGCGTCAAATTGCAGATCGAACGCAACCTGAGGATGGCATCGTCAGCGCGAAAGGACTAGGCTGAGCCGCAAGAGTTCTGCCGTCCCGATCGGTGCGGCGGGTGGGGTGCGAGTTTCAGGGGCATGACGGACGACTGGACACCACCGCTGACGCGCCGCCTGCTGGAGCGCATCGCGGCCACGCTGGATGTCAGCCCGACCTACTTCCTGCAGGCCGACCAGCCATCGGACGCGGCGGAGACGCCGCTTGTCCGGCAGTGCGAGGAGGTATCTGCGTTGTTCCGGGCCATCCAGTCGCCGGCCCGGCGCGACGCGGTGTTGAAGCTGCTGCGCGAGATGGCGCGCGAGGGCTGACGGGTCGGCGGCGCCCGGTCTCAGGCCGCTACCAGCAGCGCGGCCCCGGCGACGCCGGACAGGACGAGCCGCAGACGCCCGAGCCAGAGCGGCGCGAGGCCGCGGCGGTGCAGATCCTGGTCGATGAGGCCCCAGGCCAGCACGAGGCCGCCGAGGATCCTCAGATCCCAAGGAGCGGGCACTGCCATGGCGGCCCAGGCTACGAGCGACGGAACGATTGCCAGGAGGTAATCTGCGCTGCCGGCATTGCGCGCCGCGGCGGCCCCCCATCGGATGCCCCCGAGGAACGAGGCGATCACCGCGCCGTAGGCGGAGAGAATCGTGCGCGGCGACAGCCCGATGCTGCTGAGCCCGCCGTCCGACCCGGAGACCGCGAGCGCGGCAAATCCCAGGAACGGGATCAGGCCGGCCACACCAAGCACGAGGGCGCCGATCGGCACTTGATTCCGGCGCGCCATCCATCCTCCGATCAGCGGCAACGGCTGGCGATCCGCGTGATCCGTCATCGGCCCGACGCCGCCCGCGCGGAGCGTTCCCGCATCGCGGCACGGTGGTCAAGCTGGGCGCGGCGTCCGCCTTCGAAGTCCGTCCTCGGGTGAGCGACGCTTAGGTGCGCCGCGGCGGGGCCGAGAAAGCCACGGAATTTGGTGCTGGAGCGCCGAGGAGCGACATCGGCGCTCCCGGGATGGCCTTCGGAGCCGGCGGCTCGTTCACCGCCGCGTCAATCTTTCGCGGCTTGAAGCTTCCCGCAAGGCTCTTGGCACTGGCGAGATCGGCCGGGCTGAGCTTGTTGGCCACGTCGTCCCGCTTCTTGGCGGCATCGTCGTCACCCTGCGCTGCGGCCGCCGCGAACCACGCGTAAGATTGCACGAGATCCTGAGTCAGTCCGAGGCCGCGGGCGTAGAGAACGCCGAGGTTGTACTGGCTGTCGCGGACGCCGAACTCTGCGCCCTGGCGGAACCAAGAGGCCGCCGTGGCGAAATCCGGCTTGCCGTTCGCGGCGGGATTTTCGGCGTAGAGGACGGCGAGATTATGCATCGAGCGGGCATGACCCTGCTCGGCGGCGCGGCCGTACCACAGCTTCGCCTTCTCGAGATCGCGGGCAACGCCCGAACCCTTCTCATAATGGCCCGCAACCTTGTACTGGGCGGGGGCGTAGCCGGCCGAGGCCAGCTTCTCGTAGAGCTTGGTCGCCGTCGCGAGATCGCGGGGCATGCCGCGGCCATCGGCCTCCCGCGTCGCGAGATCCCAGACCGCCGACCCGTCACCCTCGAGGGCAGCAAGCTTCACCTTGGCCAGCGCCGGCGGCAGGTTGCCGAGATCGGCCTGCAGCGTATTGATCCCCGAGACCTGAGGCAGCGACGTCTTGACGGCGGAGGCGCGCGACTCGGCCGGCAGCGGGTTCGGCAAAGCCTGCGTTGTCGTGGGGTCGGCCACCGGCGGTTTGGCGGCCGCGCCGTCGTTGGAATTGTCTCCCGTCGCGTTCTTGCCGGCGTCCTTGCCGTCCTCTGTGGTCGTATCCTTGGTCACGTCCTTGGCGGCGTCGCGGCCGGCATCCTTGGCCGTCTCCTCGCGAGCGGGGACGGACTGGCTCGTCGGCACGGCACGGCGCGGCTCCTCCGGGCTGCGCAGGCTGATCGCCTGCAGCGCGCCGAGCGCCAGCACGATGGCGGCGAGGCCGAGGAGCAGCGGCCGGCGGCGCCGGTCGATCTCGGCCTTCAGCCGGCCGAGGCGACCCTCCGCGGAGTTGGCAGGCTGCGGCGAAGCCTTCTGAGCGCGCGCGTCCCGGCGCTCGGCGGGGGCCTCCGCGGCCAGTTCCGCCTGCGCGGCCTGCGCGGCCCGGCGGGCCGCCGCGATGAAGCTCGTCTTGATGTCGGCCTCGCCGCCGGCGTCCGCAGACGGGCGGACCCGGGCCGGGTCGGCCAAGCGCTCCTTGACCGTGCGGCGTGCGGACGGGTCCCGTCCCGCCCGCGGCTCGCGACCCGGACGGCCGCTGCCGGGCTCCAGCAGATCGTCGGCAATCCGTGGGGTCTCGGCGACGTCGCGCCGCGCCGTGCCGCGCAGCTCGGCGGGGGCGAGCGCCGCCTCCGCGCTCGTCGACGACATCAGGCGCTCGTCGAGGGAGGGGGCCCGCGGCGCCGCGGTCTCGACAGGTCCGAGCCGGACGAGGAGGCGCTCCAGCGCGGACTGCACCCCTTCGAGCGTCGCGCCGAGGCGCTGGTCCGAGGCGACCTGCCGGGCCTGCATGTCCGCGAGGCTGGCGCGCAGAAGGCCGATCTCGCCAGTCTCTGTAGCGGCGATGCCGGATCCCTGCAGTGTCTCGGCCACGGCGGCACGCGCGGCGCGCTCCACCGTCGCCTCGCTCGGAGCCGTCTCGCGCAAGGCCGTAACCTGCCGCAGCAGGTCGCCCATGGTGCGCTCGAGGCTGGCGAGCGCCGGATCGGCGCTGTGCGGCGCGTCGAGGCGGCCCGCCAGGGTGACGACCTGCCGCTCCAGAGCGTCCAGCCCCTCGTGCTCGGAGCGGCTGCCGACCTGATCGACCTTCTCGGCAAGGCTGCGCAGCATCGCGTGGATCGATGCCATCTCGCCGGGTCTCGATGCGTTGGCTTCACTCCCGAAATCGGACCGATCGTCCCGCGCGCAGAGGAGGTCGACCTTCTCGGCCAGGGCCTGAATCTGACCGGCCAGGGCTGCCGGCGCCGCGGTCTTGACGTCGCTGCGGATCTCCTCGAGCAGCGGGCGCAGATCCGGATCGGTGCCGACCCGCTGAAGCTCTGCGATCTGGGCGCTGACCGCCTGCAGGCTCAGAGCCAGCCCCTGGATCCGCTCCGGACCGGCCAGCGCCGCGATGAGCCGACGAATTTCCTCGAGTTCCGTGAACAGCCCCGCGAGGGTGTGGTCGTCCGGATCCGCGGCGCCAGTCGCCGCCACGCTGTCGAGGCGCTCGGCCAAGCGGCGGACATCCTCCGCGACGCGGCTGTGGACGTTCTCGGCAACCTCCTCGGCCAGGCGCTCGACCTGCACCCGAACCTGCTCGATCGGCGCCGCGATCGCCGTGAGGTCGGTCCCGATCTGCGCGCGCTCGACGCCGCTCGCCAGCGAGACCACCGCCTCCTCAAGAGCGACGATGTCGCGGCTGGTGGCGAGCTGCGTGATCGCCTCGCGCAGGCGGACGGTCTCGTCCTGGAGTTCAGCCAGCGCGGCCGTGGGCGCGGCGCCGTCCTCGATGCGCGCCTCGAGACGGCGCGCGAGGTCCATGCGCATGCTGGCGACGACGCCGCCATCGGAATCAGCCTGGATCACGCCACCCTGCGCGAGTTCCCGCTGGCGCTGGCGGATGTCCTGCACGGCGCTGCGGATATCGGCGGCGGCGGGACGCGCCCGTCGGCCCGGCTGCCGGGTGGCGGCGACCTGCTCGCCGAGCTGCGACATCCGGCGCTCGATCTGCCCGAGGCGCTCGGTCACCTCCTGCACGGGCGCGGCCTTCAGGGCGCGCTCGATGCGGGCCTCGATGTCGGCGAGGCGTCGCGTCTCGGCCTGCTGCACGCTGCGGCGCTCATCGTCGAGCGCCCGGTCCAAACCTTCCAGGCGATGGATCAGCGCGGCCAGTCCCTCACCGTAGGTTTCCGCGATGGCACTGGGCGCACCGGCCGGCCGCTCGGCATCGGTCGTCGTTTCGGAACGGGATACCGCCGGCGGAAGCTGCTCGGCCCGGTGACGGCGGCGCTGGCGGCGATTGCCGGACATACCCGCCTTCGGCTGCGGGACCACCGAAGCGATCCAAGTTTCCAGCGGAACGCCCGCCCGCGCCGCCACGTCCCGCGCGGCGTCGAGCACCTCAGGATCGAAACTGTCGAGCTGCGGCATCGCGGTGCTGGTCATCGGGGGCCTATCGTCGGCAGTTCGGCGTCCAATCGCATGTGCGGGGCGGTCACCACCGATCGGTATCCACCAACGCGCACATCGGATCGTTCGAGCGTGACCATTAACTTTCTTGGTAAACACGAGGTTAAGGGGAACTGGCCGCGGTAATGGTCATGACCAACACGCTGCTGAGCAGGACCGATTCGCAGGCCGGCTACGGGGCCGGGGCGTTGCTCGGAGGGCGGCTGGGCGGTTACATGGCGTGAGCGCCGCGGGCCGATCGAAAGGGTCCGCAACCGGGGGAAAGCCAGAGATGCCGCAGTACCGCGCACCGGTCGAAGACACGCTGTTCCTGCTCAACGATGTGCTCGGCTTCCACACCCGCGACAATCTCGCCGGCTTCGCCGACGCGTCTCCCGATGTGGTCGAGGCCGTGCTCCGCGAGGGTGCGAAGCTCGCCGAGGAAGTGCTGGCGCCCCTCAACCGCACCGGTGACATCGAGGGCTGCCGCCGCGAGGCGGACGCCAGCGTGCGGACGCCCACCGGCTTCAAGGCCGCCTACGACACCTACGCCCAGGGCGGTTGGATGGGGCTCTCGGTCCCGGAAGCCTATGGCGGCCAGGGCCTGCCGCACACGCTCAACACCGCGATGCAGGAATTCGCGTCCGGCGCTAACCTCGCCTTCGGGATGTATCCGGGTCTGACCCAGGGTGCGATGGCGGCCCTGCTGGTCCACGGTTCCGAGGAGCAGAAGGCGCTTTACCTGCCCAGGATGGTCGAGGGCGCATGGACCGGCACCATGAACCTCACCGAGCCGCATTGCGGAACGGATCTCGGGCTCCTGAAGACGAAGGCGGTCCCGAACGGCGACGGCTCCTACAGCCTCACCGGCACGAAGATCTTCATCTCCGCCGGCGAGCACGACCTGGCCGAGAACATCGTGCACTTGGTCATCGCCCGGATCGAGGGGGCGCCGGCCGGCACGAAGGGCATCTCGCTCTTCGTCGTGCCGAAGTTCCTCGTGAACCCGGACGGCTCGCTGGGCGCTCGCAACGGCGTGTCCTGCGGCTCCCTGGAGCACAAGATGGGCATCCACGGGAACGCCACCTGCGTGATGAACTACGACGGCGCCACCGGTTGGCTCGTCGGACAAGAGAATCGCGGGTTGAACGCCATGTTCGTGATGATGAACGAGGCGCGGCTCGCCGTGGGCGTCCAGGGTCTCGGCCAGTCCGAGGTCGCCTACCAGAACGCCGCCGCCTACGCGAAGGACCGGCTCCAGGGCCGAGCGCTGACCGGCGCGAAGGCCCCCGAGAAGGCCGCCGATCCGATCATCGTCCACCCGGACGTGCGTCGCACCCTGCTGCAGATCCGCGCCTTCAACGAGGCGGCCCGGGCGCTGATGCTCTGGACGGCGCTCCAGGCCGACATCCTGCATCGGTCCGAGGACGCCAAGGAGCGGCAGGCCGCCGACGACCATCTCGGCCTGATGACTCCGGTGGTGAAGGGCGTGTTCACCGATCGCGGCTTCGCCAACGCGGTCGAGGCGCAGCAGCTCCTCGGTGGCCACGGCTACATCGAGGAATGGGGCATGTCGCAGTTCGTGCGCGACGCCCGCATCGCCATGATCTACGAGGGCGCCAACGGCATCCAGGCGATGGACCTGATCGGCCGCAAGCTGCCGAAGGATGGCGGCCGGGCGATGATGACGTTCCTCGGCGAGGTGCAGACCTTCCTGAAGGATCACGGCGAGGATCCGGCGATGGCGCCGTTCGTCAAGCCGCTGCAGGCGGGGGTGAACGACCTCCAGGGCGCCGTGATGTGGCTGATGCAGAACGCCTTCGCCAAGCCCGACAATGCCGGCGCCGGCGCCACCGACTTCATGCACCTCTTCGGCCTCGTGGCCCTGGGCTACATGTGGGGCAAGATCGCCAAGGCGGCGCTGGCAAAGCACGCCGAGGCGCCCTCCCCGCGCTGGGAGTCGAAACTCACGAGCGGCCGGTTCTTCATGGAGCGGATGCTGCCGGAGACCGGCCTGCGCCTCGCGCGGATCAAGGCCGGGGCCGAAAGCACGATGGCGCTGGAGGCGGAGGCGTTCTGAGGGCGCCGCCGGTCCAGATCCTCACGCCGCCATCGTCATCGGGACCGCAGCGGTCCAGGCGGCGCCGTCCTGGACCGCTGCGGTCGCACGGAGTCCGGGACCGCCCGGTCGGGCGGGAGACCGTCAGTCGCCCAGTGCCGCGTCCAGATCCTCGATGAGGTCGGCCGGATCCTCCAGGCCGATCGACAGTCGCACCACGTCCGGACCGGCGCCCGCGGCGGTCTTCTGCGCGTCGGTGAGCTGGCGGTGGGTGGTCGAGGCCGGGTGGATGATCAGCGAGCGGGTGTCGCCGATATTGGCGAGGTGCGAAAACAGCTGCAGGTTCGAGACGAGCTTCACGCCGGCCTCGTAGCCGCCCTTCAGTCCGAAGGTGAAGACCGCCCCGGCACCGTTCGGCGTGTAGCGCCGGGCCAGCTGGTGATAGCGGTCGCTCTCCAGCCCCGGATAGCTCACCCACGACACCGCCGGATGCTTGGAGAGATGGGTCGCCACCGTCAGCGCGTTGTCGGAGTGGCGCTGCATGCGCAGCGGAAGGGTCTCGATGCCGTTCAGGATCAGGAAGGCGTTGAACGGCGAGAGCGCCGGACCGAGATCGCGCAGGCCGAGAACCCGGCAGGCAATGGCGAAGCCGAAATTGCCGAAGGTCTCGGCCAGCACCATGCCGGAATATTCCGGCCGCGGCTGGCTCATCATCGGGTAGCGGGCATCGCCTGCCCACTGGAACGAGCCGCCGTCGACGATCAGGCCGCCGATCGAGTTGCCGTGGCCGCCCAGGAACTTGGTGGCCGAGTGGACCACAATGTCGGCCCCGTGCTCGAAGGGGCGGATCAGGTACGGCGTCGCCATGGTGTTGTCGACGACGAGCGGGACGTTGTGCTTCTTGGCGATCTGCGACAGCGCCGCAAGGTCGGTGATGACGCCGCCGGGATTGGCGATGGACTCGCAGAAGATCGCCTTGGTGCGGGGCGTGATCGCGGCCTCGAATGAGGCCGGATCGTCGTTCTCGGCCCAGGCGACCGTCCATCCGAAGTTCTTGTACGAGTGATTGAACTGATTGATCGAGCCGCCGTAGAGCTTGTTGGAGGCGACGAACTCGTCCCCGGGCTGCATCAGCGCGTGCATGGTCAGGAATTCGGCGGCGTGGCCGGAGGCCACGGCGAGCGCCGCGGTGCCCCCTTCGAGGGCGGCGATGCGCTCTTCCAGCACCGCGTTCGTCGGGTTGGTGATGCGCGTGTAGATATTGCCGAAGGCCTGGAGGCCGAACAGCGACGCGGCATGGTCGACGTCGTCGAAGACGAAGCTCGTGGTCTGGTAGATCGGCGTGGCCCGCGCGCCCGTAGCGGCGTCGGGTGCCGCGCCCGCGTGGATCGCCAGCGTGTTGAAGCCGGGCAGGCGGTCGGTCATCGTGAGGTCTCCTCGGCGCGCCGGATTGTCTAAGCCCGCGCGGGAGCGCGGCGCAAGGTTGTGCAGGAGCCTCAGGCGTCCGGCGCGGGGCCGAGATCGACGTGCGGCTGCCCGGCGTCGACCAGCGCGCGATCCACGGCCTCGATGGCCAGCAGCGTCCGGGTCAGGTCCTCGGCCATGGAGATCGGCGCCACGTCGAGGCCGCCCAGGCGCCGGGCGATCGCGTTCCGCTGGCGCGCGAGCGCGGCGCGGGCGCGGTTCAGATCCTCGACTTCTTCGCTGGTCATCGGCGCTTCCTTTCCGGACCGGCGGTCAGCTTCCCGGTGTCCAGTCGATGTTCGGCTTCTGCGCCAGCATGCGATCGAAGTAGTCGGCCACGGCCTGCGCCCCGTCGGTGTGCATCATGGCGACGGGATGCGCGAGATAGGCACGGGCGAGATCCAGCGGAATCTCGTCGGATTGCAGCGCGTTCAGCACCGCGTCGATGAATGCGTCGTGGGCGTCGTTGAAGTCATTCGACAATTTCTTCCGGTCGTTCAGTGCCTTGATCGGCATACCGCGTTCGCCTCGTCCCTCGTCGATCCCCGGACCGACCGCTCGTGTCCGCCGGAACCGGCCTCCGGCGCCGAAGGTTCCGATGCACCCTGTGCGGGTCGCGCCGGCCCCGCTCGGTAACCATCCGCACCGGGCGGCGGGAGCGAAAAGCCCGCCTGGATCGTTAAGGCTCCATGTCGACGTCACCGCTGCGCGCTCACACGATCGAGATCGTCCCCTGCGCGGACGATCCAAGATGCTATCGCTGGCTCATCCGGACACGCGGCGGCGCGGTCGTGGAACAGTCGCCCTACGCCTTCGTGACATCGAACGGCGCCCGGATCTCGGGCGAGTGCTGGATGCGCGAGCACTTCGAAGAGATCTGAGGCGGCCGAGCCTGGACGGGACCCCGCGCCGGCCACAGATCTGCGACACGCCCCGTCAGCTTTACGCCACGCCGCAGAGCCTCAGCACGCGTCCTGCGGGCGGCGTGCGCGCCCTCGGCGGAGACGATGCATGCTAAAGTGGTACTTTGCCCAAAAGTACAACCCTATTACCGACCATACGCGGCTGATTATCATTAAACATCACATCGTTCAGCTTGAGCCTTTGTCGATTCTTTAATCCAGCAAAGGTCATTTTCTCGTCGGTTCGATGTGTTGGCCGAGAGACGGATGATGCGGGTTGAGGACGGTGAGGGCCGGAACGAAGGCCTCGCGTCTCGGATGGGGTCGGTGACCTCGATCGAGGGTTCGAAGGTGCACTTGGAGCTGGTCGGTCAGAACGGGCGGCCCGACGTACGGGTCACTGTCGGGAATTTCGTACGGATTCAGGCGGGAGCCGCGGCCCTCATCGGCATCATCACGACGCTGGCGTCGAGCAACGGCCGCCAGCCCGGCGCCTGCGCCAGCCTCGATCTGCTCGGCGAGTTCGTGTTCGAGGATGGGGCCAAACGCTTCCAGCGCGGGGTCACGTCCTATCCCGCCATCGGAGACGCGGTCGATCTCCTGCCGCCGGGAGACCTGCGCATCGTCTATCAGGTGTCGGGATCGCATACCGCCTCGGTGGGCGCGCTGTACCAGGATCCCGAAACGCCGGCCTGCATCAAGGTCGAGGATCTGCTCACGAAGCATTTCGCGGTGCTCGGCACGACCGGGGTCGGCAAGTCGAGCGGCGTCGCCGTCATCCTCGATCAAGTCTTGAACGCGCGGGAAACGGTGCGGATCTTCCTTCTCGACGTGCACAACGAGTACGCGTCCTGCTTCGGCGACCGCGCGAGCGTCATCGCGCCGCACAACCTCAAGCTCCCGTTCTGGCTGTTCAACCTCGAGGAGATCGCCGACATCATCTACGGCGGACGCTCGCCGGTCGATGAAGAGATCGAGATCCTGGCGGAAGTCATCCCGCTCGCGAAGAGCAAGTACGCTCAGTACAAGGAGGCGAGCGACCGACAGATCGTCAAGCGGACGATCGGCAAGGGTGCCGGCTTCACGGTCGATACGCCGGTCCCCTACGTGCTGCAGGACCTGATCTCTCTGATCGACGAGCGGATGGGACGCCTGGAGAACCGGGTTTCCCGGATGCACTATCACCGCCTGATCACGCGGATCGAGACGATCCGCAACGATCCGCGCTACGGCTTCATGTTCGAGAATGCCAATGTCGGCGGCGACATGATGGGCGAGATCCTGGCGCACCTGTTCCGGCTGGATCCGGACGGGCGCCCGATGACGATCATGCAGCTCGCGGGGCTCCCCATGGAGGTGGTCGACGCCGTCGTCTGCGTCCTGTGCCGCCTGGCCTTCGAGTTCGGCATCTGGAGCGAGGGCGCGATCCCGCTGCTGTTCGTCTGCGAGGAGGCCCATCGCTACGCCTCGGCGGACCGGTCGGTCGGCTTCACCCCGACGCGGCGCGCCCTGTCGCGCATCGCCCGGGAGGGCCGCAAGCACGGCGTCTATCTCGGGCTGGTGACGCAGCGTCCGGCCGAACTCGACGCGACCATCATGTCCCAGTGCAGCACGCTGTTCGCCATGCGGATGACGAACGACCGCGATCAGGCCTTCCTGGCGGCGGCCGTCTCGGATGCCGTGAACCTGCTGAGCTTCGTCCCGTCGCTCGGCACCGGCGAGGTCATCGCATTCGGCGAAGGCGTGCCGATGCCGGTGCGGATGAAATTCCGCGCCCTGCCCCCGGAGCGGCAGCCCCGCAACGACGTCAGCGGGCGATCGGCCGGGGCCGGCGAAGCGGTTGCCGGCGCGGCGTTCGTCGGTGCCGTCGTCGAGCGCTGGCGAGGGGCGACCATGAGCAGGGCGAGCGCGCCCGACGCGGACCTGTCGGCGCTGTCGCGCCTCGCCCGCGAGGCGGGGAGCGAGGGCAATGGGGCCGCGCTCGACCAGGCGCATCGTCGCCTGCTCCGGCGCCCCCTGGACTCCGCCGAGCCGCCGGCGGAGTCCGGCCTGCGCGCCGCCAAGGCTCTCTGGCAGCAGGGCTGAGCGTGAACGACGTCTCACCGAGCCACCGGCGGAGCCTGCTCGAAGCGACGATCCAGGCCCTTCCGGTCGGGGTCGTGGTTCATGACGAGGAGGGTGTCTGCATCCTGGCGAATGCCGCCGCGCGGTCACTCGGCCCCGAGGCGGTCCGCGATCGTCCGGCGGCGATGAGGCAGCAGCCCGATCACGCATTCGTCGAGGAGATCGGCGAGCGCGTGATCGAAGCCGCGTCGCGGCAGGTCACCGCCGAGCGGGAGAGCTATACGCTCACCACGATCGCCGATGTGACGCATCACCACAGGATGCAGCGCGATCTGATCGCCCGCGCCTTCATCGATGCCCTGACCGGCCTGCCCAACCGGACCATGTTCGAGCAGAGCATCGAGGAACTCGTTGCCGAAGCCGTGCCCGGCGACCGTTTCGCCCTCGCGTTCATCGATCTCGACAACTTCAAGCACATCAACGACTACTACAGCCACGCGGCGGGCGATGCGCTGCTCCGCAAGGTCGCCGACCGGATCCGCAGCGCCTTGCGCCCGAGCGACCTGCTGGCGCGCATCGGCGGTGACGAGTTCGTACTGCTGCTGAACCCCATCACCAGCCGCGACCGCACGCTGCTGGACGTGCTCGACATCTCGGAGCGCCTGAAGCAGCCCTTCTTCATCGATGGGCACGAGATCTTCGCCTCCGCCTCCATCGGCCTGAGCCTCTTCCCGGAGCACGGCACCACCTACGAGGTTCTGCGCCGGCAGGCCGACAATGCCATGTACCGGGTCAAGGGTGGCGTGAAGGGCGGTGTCAGTCTCTTCGAGGAGACGATGAGCCATGCCGCGACCGCCCGCATGGCCGTGGAGCAGCGCCTGCGCCTGGCGATCCGGGACCGATGCTTCTGCTGCGCCTTCCAGCCGAAGGTCGACATGCGCACCCATGCCGTCCTCGGCGTCGAGGTACTGCTGCGCTGGCGGGACGAACTCGGCACGATCCAGGCTCCCGGCGACTTCATCGGCCTCGCCATCGAACTGGGGCTCATCAACGAGATCACGCTGCAGGTGCTGGCCGAGACCGTGCGGGCGATGCCCGACATCGACGAGCTGTTCGGATCGGACGTCTCCGTGAGCATCAACATCGCCGCCAAGCAGGCCTGCGACGTGCCGTTCATGTCGGCCTTCTGCGATGCCCTCGGCGCGACCGGCATGGCCCGGCGCTTCGTCCTCGAACTCACCGAGGAAGCCTTCTTCACCAAGAACCGGTTCCAGAGCGAGGTCCTGCCCCGCATCCGGGCGATCGGCGCCCGGGTCTCGATCGACGATTTCGGCGTCGGCTACTCGTCCCTCGCCGCCCTGGCGGAAATCACCGCGGACGAGTTGAAGATCGACCGCTCCTTCATCACCGACATCGACAAGAGGCCGCGCAGCCAGATCGTGCTGAAGGCGATCGAATCCCTCGGCCTGGCGCTGGGCATGTCGGTCGTCGCCGAGGGCGTCGAGACCTACGAGGAGGTCGCCTACCTGCTGGGGGCGACCCAGATCCGGTGCGCGCAGGGCTATTACTACGCCAAGCCCCTCTTGATCGATCAGATCCGGCTTGCGGATCCGCGGGCTTCGGCGCCGCGGGCAACCGCCTCGCACGCGCGCGGCTCGGACTTCCGCGCGCCGGGTGTGCTGCGGCGCGCGTAGCGGCGTCACCGGCATCGGTGCCGCAGGGACGACGCGCGGCGCGGGTTCCCCAATCCTGGCTGCGGTGGCTGGGCGGGGCCGCGCCGTCGTTCCGGGCCTCGCGGCCGTGCCCGGCCCCTCAGGGGCACGTCGAGGGCGGGCGATGCGGACCCGCGGCCTTCGACGGATCCTCCCGACACCGCGCATCCGGACCGGACGCCGCCACGCGGCCCCGGAGTGACGATGGTGCGGCTGCGCCCACGAGGAATACTGGAGGACGCCATCGGAAACGCCGTCCGGGCGACCGCGGGGAGCCCGACGGGACGAGCGGCACCACCTCCTACGATTGCACGAAGTCGAAGATACACCTTTTAGCGGCAATCATGACTCGATGATCTTGTTAATCTTGGTTGTTTGGTAACAAAGGCGAACGTATTGGCGTATTAGCCGTGACAGAACGCCGATCCGCCCCCCGATATCCTGTAGCGCTTCCAGCCCTCTGCTGGGGTGCCGACGGCGTCGAGTTCCACGCGGTGACCGTCGATGTCTCGGCGGCGGGCATTCAGTTACGCTCGATCCACGTCCCGCACGTCGATCATCCCCTGACGTGCAATATCCGCAGCGTCGGACGCCTCGAGTCGATCGTCATTCGCGCCAGCGTGTGCGATTTCGCCGTTCGCGTGACGGGACAGAATCCGACGCCCGGGTCGATCGCGAGACGGCTCATCGCGTTGAGCCAGGAGCAGACGCGCAGGACGAGTTCCGTCCGCGTCAGCCGCCGCATCGTTCCCGACGAGACGTCCGTTCAGGTGACCCTCGGCGACGGCCAGGCGGTGAACGCGCACATCATCAACCTGTCGGCCTCGGGCGTCGCGCTGCTGATCGCGGCTCCGCTCGCGATCGGCCAGCCCATCACGGTCGGACGGCATCGGGCGACGGTGACCCGGCAGATCGACGGCGGGGTCGGCGCGGCTTTCCTCGCGCCGCTCGATCCGGGTGCCATCGACGCGCGCACAAAGCTCTGAGCTGCCGGCCGCCGGCTCAGACGCGCCGCTCCCGGCGCAGGGTCTTCAGGCCGATCCCCGTTCCCTCGAAGCCGCCGTCGACGGCGAGCTGCTGGCCGGTGACGAAGGAGGCGCGCTCGGAACAGAGGAAGACGATCGCCTCCGCGAGTTCCGCCTCCAGGCCGTAGCGCCCGAGGGGCACGGCGTCGTGATAGTCGGCGCGGATCTCGCGCGTGTGGACGGCCTTGGCCATCGCCGTGTCCACCGGCCCGGGGGCGACCGCGTTCACGCGGATGCCGAACTGGGCCAGTTCGACGGCCTGCTGCTTCGTGAGCTGCGCCAGGGCCGCCTTGCTGGTGCCGTAGGCCGTCCGCAGCGTCGAGGCGCGCAGACCGGAGATCGACGTGATGTTCACGATCGCGCCGCCGCGCTCGGCCAGCAGCGGGGTGGCCGCCTGCGTGCACAGGAACGGACCCGACAGGTTCACCGCGAGCACCCGCGACCAATCCTCGAACGTGGTCTCGGTGATCGGCTTGAAGATCGCGATCCCGGCGTTGTTGACCAGCGCGTCGAGGCGCCCGAACCGCTCGGCGACCTGCTGGATCGCTCCCGTCACCGCTTGCGGGTCGGAGACGTCCGCGGTCACCGCGACGGTGCGGTCGGGGAGGCCGAGCCCCGCGGTCGCGGCGTCCACGCCCGGCCCGTCGATGTCGAGGAGCGCGACACGCCACCCGTCCGCGAGGAACCGCTCCGCCGTGGCGAGGCCGATGCCCCGGGCGGCCCCCGTCACCAGGGCGGTGCGATCCTCGGTGTGGCTCACGGGGCATCTCCATCGATAGCGACCGCGGTCCGGCGGCGCGGGGAATCGTGCCGGCGGGTGGTAGGCCCGCACGCCGCGGCTGCGCAACGTGCGCGGCACGGCCCGCGTGTCGGCGCGCGCATTCTGTCTCCGCTCGGCCCCGAACCGGACGGCGTGAACTGGGACCGGCCCGGGTTGCCAAGACTTAGATGCCTCGATTCCGGCCGTCCCGCTTGCTCACGCCGGGCAAGAGCCTGATCTTGGCGGCGATCCCGTGAGGTTGTCGTCCATGGCGGATGCCCGGCGCATAGGTCTCGTCATCTGCCCCGACTTCGATTTCATGGGTCTGGCCGTGACGTCGCCGTTCGCGGTCGCCAACAAGTATACCGGGCCCACGGCCTACGATGTCCGCATCCTGTCCGAAACCGGCGGCTTGGTCCGCTCGGGCCTGGGCGCGGCGGTCGTCACCGAACCGCTGGGCGATCCCGCCGCCTTCGACACGATCCTGATCGCCGCCGGCATCCGCATCCCGACGCCGAACCCTGCGCTGACCGATTTCCTGCGCGAGGCGGCCCGATCCACGCGCCGCCTCGCCGGGCTCTGTCTCGGCGCCTTCGTCTTGGCCGAAGCCGGCCTCCTGGACCGCCGGCGCGCGACGACGCACTGGCACTTCGCATCCCAGTTCCGGGAGCGGTATCCCGACTGCAGGCTCGACATCGACAAGATCTACGTCACGGACGGCAATCTCTGGACGTCCGCGGGCATGTCGGCCGGCATCGATCTCGCCGTGGCCATGGTCGAGCGCGATCACGGCCGGGATCTCGCTCAGCGCGTGGCGCGGGGGCTGGTGATGGAGCGGCGCCGCGCCGGCGGCCAGGCCCAGCATTCGGCGCTGCTCGAGTTCGACGCCCCCACCGACCGCATTTAGGGCGTTCTCGCCTATGCGAGGCAGAACCTGTCCTTGCCCCTGACCACCGAAGATCTCGCCGCGGTCGCCTGCCTCAGCCCGCGCCAGTTCTCGCGGTTGTTCCGCGCGGAAACCGGCAGCTCGCCGGCCAAGGCTGTCGAGGCCCTGCGCGTTGAGGCGGCCCGGCTCATGCTGGAGGAGAGCCGCCTGCCGATCGAGGAGATCGCCGGCGCGGTCGGCTTCGCCAACCGCGAGCGGATGCGCCGCGCCTTCCTGCGCGTCCACGGCGCGATCCCGCGGGCGATCCGCCGCGCCGCCGGGCCGCTCGCCGTGATCTGAGTCGAGGCGGACCGGGTTGGGCCACAGTCGAGCCCGCTCGCGTCGCTCCGCCGGGCACGCGTCTGTCGAGAATTGGACAACCCCATGCAGGTAATCGATCCAGCGACATGTCCGAAAACGCGGCTTTTTTGACGTGGCTGGCCCGGAAGAGCGCCGCTAAGCTTGAGCTTGAGTTGTCTCGCTCGCTTTCGAAGGGTCGCGGCCATGGTGAACCTGACGATCAACGGCCGCCAGCACGCGGTCGACGCCGAACCCGACACGCCGCTGCTGTTCGTCCTGCGCGACACGCTCGGCATGACAGGGACGAAGTACGGGTGCGGCATCGCGCAGTGCGGGGCCTGCACCGTCCTCCTCGACGGGCAGGCGACCCGGTCCTGCCAGGTTCCGCTCGAGAGCGTCGGCAGTCAGGCCGTCACCACCATCGAGGCGATCGAGCAGGATGCCGTCGGGCGCAAGGTGGTGGAGGCCTGGGTCTCCGTCCAGGTGCCGCAATGCGGCTACTGCCAGTCGGGTCAGGTGATGGCCGCCACCGCGCTGCTGAAGCAGACACCGCGGCCGAGCGATGCCGAGATCGCCGATGCGATGACGAACCTGTGCCGGTGCGGCACCTACAACGCGATCGCCGCCGCCGTGCGGCAGGCCGCAGCCTGAGGCCGCCGCCATGGACCTGCATTTCGAACGCGCTGCTCACGGCATCGCCGTCGTCGATCCGAGCCGCACGGCGGCCCCCGGCGGTTCTGGCCTTTCGGCACCGTCCCGGCGCGGCCTGCTCACCGCCGGCGGCGCCCTCATCCTCAGCGCCGCCCTGCCGGTCCGCGGCGCCCGCGCCCAGGCCCAGGGCCCCGCGGAGGGCGCGGGCGCCCTTGCCCCCAAGCCCGGCACGCGCGTCCCCGCCTTCCTGGAGATCCACCCGGACGGCACCATCAAGCTCCTGAGCCCCTTCGTGGAGGGCGGCCAGGGGATCGCCACCGGCATGGCGCAGATCGTCGGCGAGGAGCTCGACGTGCCGCCGTCTCGCTTCATCGTGGAATGCGCGCCGCCCGGACCCGACTACGCCGTCGTCAACGGCCTCCGTATGACCGGCGGGAGCTTCTCCACGCGGTCGAGCTACGAGGTCATGCGCCGCCTCGGCGCCACCGCGCGCGACATGATGATCCGCGCCGCGGCGGCCCGGCTCAAGGTGCAGGACGGCGAACTCACCACCCGCGACGGCGTCGTGCTGCACGCGGCCACGAACCGCGCCATCGCCTACGGCGACCTGGCGGCCGACGCGCTGAAGCTGAAGCCGAACGAAGCCGTGCCGCTGCGTGATCCGAAGACCTTCCGCTACATCCGCCAACCCGTCCCGCGCCTCGACGTGCGCGACAAGTCCACCGGGCGGGCGATCTACGCGATCGACCAGAAGGTGGACGGCATGCTCTACGCCGCCGTGCAGCACGCCCCCCATCTCGGGACGGAGCCGGAGTCGCTGAGGAACGAGGCCGAGATCCGCACCCTGCCGGGCGTGCATTCCGTGCACCGCCTGCCGGGCGCGGTGGCCGTGGCCGCCGACAGCTGGTGGCGGGCCCGGAAGGCGGTCGAGGCCCTCCAGGTGGACTGGTCGGCGCCGAAGCCCGGCGGCATCGACACGGTGGCGGCGGATTTCTCGTCCGAGGGCATGCTCGCGGCGCTGAAGAGCTCGGCGGATCCGGGCCACGTGGCCGAGGAAGAGGGTGACGTGGCCGGCGCCTTCGCGAAGGCCGCCAAGGTCGTCGCGGCGGATTACGAGGCCCCCTACCTCGCGCACGCGCAGCTGGAGCCGCCCTCTTCCATCGCGCGCTTCAACGATGACGGGACGCTCGACGTCTGGCTGCCGAACCAGATGCCCGAGATCTTCCAGGCCGTCTCGGCCAAGGTCGCGGGGCTGCAGCCGACGCAGGTGCGGATCCATTCGCCGATGCTCGGCGGCTTCTTCGGGCGGCACTTCACCTACGATGCCGGCAACCCGTTTCCGCAGGCGATCCTGCTCGCGAAGGCCACCGGTCGCCCCGTGAAGGTCCTGTGGTCGCGGGAGGAGGAGTTCAGCCGCGACGCGGTCCGGCCCCTGAGCTTCAGCCGCTTCCGCGCGGCCCTCGACGCCGCCGGCCAGCCGACCGCGATCGACGTGCGCACCGTCGGCGAGGGGCCGATCGGCCGTTACTTCGGCATGATGATGAAGACGCCGGTCGACCCCTCCGCGGTGGAGGGCATCGTCGAGAAGCCCTACGCCGTCCAGAACCGGCGCATGACCTTCGCGAAGGTCGCGCACCCGGTGAACATCGCGTTCTGGCGCTCTGTCGGACACTCGATGAACGACGCGTTCTACGAGAGCTTCCTCGACGAGATCGCCCAGGCCGGAGGGCAGGATCCCTTCGCGCTGCGCATGGCGCTGGTGAAGGCCAGCCCGCGCCACACCGCGCTGTTGTCGGCGGCGGCCGAGATGTCGGGCGGCTGGCAGCGCGGCCCCTACCGGGCCGAGGGCGGGATGCGGGCCCGCGGCATCGCCATGGCCTCGCCGTTCGGGTCGGAGACCGCGACGATCGCCGAGGTCTCGGTGGAGGGCGGAGAAGCCCGCGTCCACAACCTCTGGATCGCCTTCGACCCCGGAAGCGTCGTGAATCCGGCGATCGTCAAGGCGCAGGTGGAGTCGGCCGCGGCGCTCGGCGTCTCGTCGGTCCTGTTCGAGCAGATCGTCTACCGCGACGGCGTCCGGCAATCGCAGAACTACGACACCTATCCGATCCTGCGGCGCGAGCACATGCCGGCCGTCCACGTGCGCATCGTCGAGAGCGGCGCGCCGATGGGAGGCGTCGGCGAGCCGGGGCTGCCCGGCGTCCCGCCCGCGATCCTCAACGCGATCGCGGCGCTCACCGGCCAGCGGATCCGCGCGCTTCCAGTCGCCAACACCAAGCTCGGCTCTGCCTGACCGCCCGGGGGGACGGCTGCCCGCCCGAGGGTTGCCGTCCCGGCCGGAGCAGCGCGGGCCGGCGCGTGGAAGTTGCAGTCGCCAGCATTTTGCGCCCCTTATCCGAGTGCGCCCCTGTTGCAAGGACGCACCCGCGCAATCGTGAGTTGGAGACCGTGGATGCTGGATGTCGTCCGGGACGAGCCGAGCGCCCCCGCATCCGAGGCCGCGCTGACGGCGCATCGCGACCCGAGCCCGGCGACGCCGCCGCCCGGCGGATGGCGGCAGCTCGAAGCGTTGCCGGTCGGCCTGTTCGCCGCCGTCATGGGTTTGACGGGCCTGAGCGTCGCCTGGACGCTGGCGCAGACGCGTTACGGCGCGCCCGCCTGGATCGGGCCGGTCGTCGGCCTGACCGCCTCCGCCGCCTTCGTCCTGATCGCCGCGGGCTACGCCGTTAAGATCGCCATCGCGCCTCGGGCCGTGCGCGCCGAGTTCCAGCACCCGATCGCCGGCAACCTGTTCGGCACGCCGCTGATCAGCCTGCTGCTCCTGCCGATCCCGCTGGCGCGGGTGAACCTTACCCTGGCGCAGGCTGTCTGGGTCGTCGGCGCGGTGGGCATGAGCGTGTTCGCGTGGCTGATCGTGACGCGGTGGCTGAGCGACCGGCAGCAGGTCGCCCACGCCACGCCGGCCTGGATCGTACCGGTGGTCGGCCTCCTCGACGTCCCGTTGGCGCTCCCAAGCCTCGGCCTGCCGCCGATGCACGGCGTGATGATGTTCGGTCTCGCCGTCGGCCTGTTCTTCGCGCTGCCGCTGTTCACGCTGATCCTGTCCCGGCTCCTGTTCGAGGCGCCGATGCCCACCGGCCTGCAGCCGTCGCTGCTGATCCTCGTCGCGCCCTTCGCGGTCGGGTTCTCGGCCTACGTGGCGACCACGGGCGCGATCGACACCTTTGCGGAGGCGCTCTTCGCGGTCGCTCTGTTCCTGCTCGCGGTGCTGCTGCCGAAGCTCGCCCGGCTGGGCTGGGCCTGCCCGTTCCGCGTGTCGTGGTGGGGCGTGAGCTTCCCCCTCGCCGCCGCATCGGTGGCGGCCTTGCGCGTGGCGAACGCCATGCCGGGGCTTCTGGCGGATGCCGCCGCGCTGGCCCTGCTGGGGCTGGCCACCCTGGTCATCCTCTGGCTGGTCGCCAGGACGGTGCTCGGCCTCGCCCGCGGCGAGCTGCGTACGCTGGCCCAGTAGAGGCGGGTCGCGCCCGAGCCTCCGTTCCGAACTCCCAAAGACGAGCCTGGGATCAGGAATCGTCGACAGCTCCGTAGCCGGCAAGCATCGCAGTCCCGCACTGACTGTCTGCTTCTCCGAGGTGCAGCGCTGTCGGGCGGAGCTTGGTCGCGGCACCAGCCTACGGCGCATGATCGCGCCGCGGGCTCGCATGTCGATCTCCGGGCGCGCAGCGACTTGGTCGAGCGCCTACCAGGTCGTCGGCTTCGGGTTGCGCTCGTCGAACCCCTTCTGGTGCCAGTAGGGGTAGATCGGCGTCTCCTGGCTTGCCGCATCGAGGCGGGCCACCTGTTCGGGCGTCAGCCTCCAGCCGAGGGCGCCGAGATTCTGCTTCAGCTGCTCCTCCGTCCGGGCGCCGACCACGATGTTGCACACGGTCGGACGAGCCAGAAGCCAGTTGAGCGCCACCTGCGCCACGGTCTTGCCGGTCTCGGCCGCCACGGCGTCGAGGGCGTCCACCACGCTGAAAAGGGCCTCGTCGGAGACCGGCGGTCCGCCCTCGGCGCCCCCGGCGGCGATGCGGCCGCTCTGGTTGGCCTGTCCCCGACGGATCTTGCCGGTGAGGCGGCCCCAGCCGAGCGGGCTCCAGACCATCAGGCCGACGCCCTGGTCGATGCCGAGCGGCATCAGCTCCCACTCGTAGTGGCGGCCGATCAGCGAATAGTAGCCCTGATAGGCCACGTAGCGGGCCAGCCCGTAGCGCTCTGAGGTGGCGAGCGCCTTCATGAGCTGCCATCCCGAGAAGTTCGAGGCGCCGATGTAGCCGATCTTGCCCGCCCGCGTGAGATCGTCGAGCGCCCGCAGGGTCTCGTCCACGGGGGTCACCGCGTCGAAGCCGTGCATGAAGTAGATGTCGATATGGTCGGTGCCGAGCCGCTTCAGGCTGGCCTCGCAGGCGCGGACCAGATGGTAGCGCGAGGAGCCCACTTGGTTCAGGTCGTCGCTGAACCGGAAGGTCGCCTTCGTGGAGATCAGCGCCCGCTCGCGCTTTCCCTTGAGGGCCTGCCCCAGGATCTCCTCCGACGCGCCACCCGAGTAGATGTCGGCCGTGTCGAAGAAGTTGACGCCGGAATCGACGCAGAGGTCGACCATGCGGGTCGCCTCGGCCACGTCCGTCTGGCCCCAGCGCTCGAAGAACGCATTCGTCCCGCCGAAGGTGCCGGTGCCGAAGCTGAGCACCGGCACGGTGAGGCCGGAACGTCCGAACTGCCTGTATTCCATCAGGTCCTCCGAGCGATCACGCGCGCCGCGGATGGTGCGCAAAACGGTCTAACACGGTCACAGGCCCCGGTTTTCCCAGCCGGGGGCAGACCTGCCGTGCGCGGGAGGCTGCCGGCGCCGTCGCAGCCCCGATGATCAGTCTGCCGTCCCGGCAGACCCATCGAGGAAGGTCCGCACGGTCTCGCGGAGAAAGGCGGCATCGACCGGATTGGTCGACGGGTTGCCCGCCCGGTGGCCCCAGATGCTCGGGATCGGCCGCAGGATGGCATTGCGCAGGTGCGGGAGTTCGGCGGCGTTGTCGGCGACGCGGAAATAGAGATCGGTCTCCCCCGGCATCAGCAGCAGCCGGGCCGCGATCGCGCCGAGCGCCCGCGTCAGGTCGCCGCCGAAGCGCGGGTCGCGGCTGATGTCGCCCGCTTCCCAGGTGCACAGCTGCGCGTACAGGTCGGCCGCGCGACGGCGGGCGAAGCGCTCTTCCCAGTCGGTGCGGAGGAAGGTGTCGAGGTCCGGCGCGCCGCAGGCGGTGCGGTGCAGGTCCGCCCTGTAGAAATCCTGGCTGAGCCCCCAGCCCGCGTAGATGCGCGCAAAGGCCCGCAGCGCGGCCACGGGCTCGGCCGCGAAGCGTCCGGCGCCGCGATGCTCCGGTGCCACTTCCAGAACCGCCATCAGCCCCTTCAGGAAGACCCGGTTGTGGGTGGCGGTGCGGGCGCTGCCGCAGTTGATCACCGCGCGGGCGACGTCGTCGGCAAACAGGGCCGCCCAATGGTAGGCCTGCTGTGCCCCCATGGACCAGCCGTAGACGGCGTGCAGGCGCTTGATCCCCCAGACCTCCGCGAGCAGGCGGCGCTGCGCGTGGACGTTGTCCCAGGCGGTGACGAGGCCGGGCCAGTCCGGCGTGTTCGACGGGCTCGACGACAATCCGTTGCCGAACATATCCGGGATGACGATGAACCAGCGACCCGGATCGAGCACCCCATCGGGCCCGATCAGCCATTCGAGATCCGGATGCTGGGCCGAGTAGCTCGTCGGGTAGAGCACGACGTTGTCGCGGGCGGGGGACAGCGTCCCGTGCGTCTTCCACCGCAGATGCGCGCCCGGCAACACCGCACCCGATTGAAGGGGCAGATCGCCGAGGTCGAACGTCCCGGTCGCCGTCGCCCAGCCGGTCACAGGCTCGACCCCGGGATCGAGCCCCAGAAGCCGGAGACCGAACGCCCCGCGGGGCGTGTGCGCCGTGCCGCGTCCGCCAGCCGGTGGATCGGGCGTGGAGCGTCGTCGGGGAGCGTGGGGCGCGTGCGCATCGTCTCAATGAGCGCCTGCTGATGCACCCCGGTCAAGGGGTGCGGTCCGGTCAGGTCAAGCCGCCTCACTCATCGCGCGGCTCCGTCAGCCGATCGCCGCGGCGCGGAAGCACCGCCGCCCTGCGCAGGCAATCTACAACTTGCAGGTGGTACCTGTGACAGGCGCTGCATGATGCCTGGGCGGTCAAGCCGCATCAAGATCCCGATTGCGCGCGCGTCTCTCGGGGGCGCCGTGGCGCTCAGCGCGCGCTGGCATCCCGGTTTCATTCTGGCTCTCGCAGCAGCCCCCCTGGGCGGCAGTCTGGCCGTCGTCTCGGCGGCGCTGCTGCTCGCCCTGCGTGCGGATGATCGCGACATCGCATGTCGGGTGGGCGGCACGTCCGTCCGCCGAGGTGAAGGATCCGGCCGGCCGAGTGGCGGCGACTGCGCAGAGCCGCATCAGGGCGCCTGCGGCTTCCCCCGTCCCTGCTGTTCCGCGATGAAGATCCCGCCGAGAACGAGCGCGAGGGCCACGGCGTTGTCCAGTCGAAACGGTTCGCCGACGAGGGCGACGGCGAGGATTGCGCCGAAGACTGGCAGCAGGTTGACGAAGATCCCAGCTCGATTTGGGCCGATCAATTCGACGCCTTGCATGAACCAGAGCTGAGAGATCAGTGACGGTCCAAGGCCGACGTAAACGACGATCACCCAGCCCAGCGCCGTCGGCGCCAGCAAGTGACCGCGAGCCCACTCGATCGCCACCAGGGGCAGTGACGTCACGAACGCCACCGCCGCCATGGCGGCGAAGAAGGTGATCCCGGAGACTGCGGGCCGACCGCGCAACGCCACGGTGTAGCCTGCGTAGAAGACGCAGGCGACGAGCATGAAGACGTCGCCCGTGTTGAAGGCCATCGTGCGCAGCACGCCAAGGTCGCCGTGGGACGCTGCGACGACGACCCCGAGGAGGGTGACCGTGACACCGACGATCTGCATGGATCCGACCGGTGTCCGGTACACGAAACGGCTGCAGATCAAGACAAGGACGGGAATTGCACCCTGGATGAGAGCGAGATTGGCCGCGCTCGTGTAGGTCCCGGAGACGTAGAAGAGGGCGTTGAACGCGGTGTAGCCGCAGCCGCCCATGAGGAGGATCCGGCGCCAGCTCGGCAGCAGAATCCGCCACTCGCGGGAAACGCGTCGACCGGCGAGCGGGACAAGCGCGAGGCAGGCGACGAGCCAGCGCAAACCCGTGAGTGCCAACGGTGACACCTGGCCGACAGCCCATTTGCTGGCGACGGCATTTCCAGCCCAGACCAAGGCGGTCAACGTCAGAAGCACGTAGGCGCGTGTCGCATCGGCAGAGCCTTCTGCCGACTTGATCGACGGAGGTCGACGATAGACCATGCGCGCCCTTCAGCGTCGCGAAGTGAGCAGAGCAGGCCTGCGGCTCGACGCGCTGCGGCCACTGCCGGGGGCCGTCTGCGGCCCGCCGGACCACCGGCGCTGCGCCGGATCGGGCGCTCGCCGCTCGCCGACCTCGGAGATGCCCGGCATTCGACCACCTGACCGGTTCCGCGCTCTGCGATCGCAGGATGCGTGCACTTCGCAGAGATCGGCGACGGCGTATGCCGCATCGGCCATGATCATGCGCATGGGCGCCGCGATCGCACGGCAGTGGTCCACACGCAAAAGTTGCAATAAATCATAGTTTCTTCTTGAGGTTTCAAACACGCATCCGTTACCTATCCTGGCCTTCCGACTGACGCAGGTGGCGCAATGCCGAAAACCAGATCCCTCGGAGTTCAGCCTAGTCCGGACACGTTCCAGCACGCGCTCGATGCCCTCGATGTCATCGGGCGATGGGCGTGGGATGCCGCGACGGATCGCGTGCGTTCGGATGCGTTCGTCGCGCTGCTGTTCAACCTGCTTCCCGAGGAAGCCGAGGATGGTGTCCCGCTGTCGTCGTTCGTCGATGGTATCCATGCCGATGATCGAGACCGGGTCCTCGCACTGGTTCGGCGAAGCGCGCAAGAGGGGAGCACGTATCTCACGGAGTACCGCGTGAACTCGATCGACGGGCGCACCCGGTGGGTGCTGGCGCGCGGGCGCTTCACGAGCGATGCGGATGGCAGGCCCCTGGTCGGCAGCGGGATCCTCGTCGACATCACCCGGATGCGGATGAGCGAGGGGACGTTCAACGAGGCGGAGAGCGTTCCGGAGGAGGCGCCCCTCGATCGTGCCGCCGATCACGCCATCGCCGCACAACAGTCGATCGCCGAGATGTCGGATCCGGGCTTGAAGGTCCTGGCAGATGCACTGCTGATCGCCTTGGGCCGCAAGTTGGCGCAGCGGACGGTTCAGGACCGACGCCGGCACATGAACTGAGCGCGTCTCGACCGACAGGAAGCGGCCTCGCCAGAAATCGTCAGGGCGCATCCCGCGCGGACCGTGCGCCGGCAGCCGTACCGATTGGTCAGCCAGCGGACGCACGGTCAGGTGGAACTTGACGCATGTAGACGACAGGTCATCGTAGCCCGTCGCTGCAACGCGGCTCGCACGATCCCGACAAGCCTCGTTCTGAACGGCGAACGGGCGAAGCTTTTCATCCGTCCAAGACTGAAAGGGACGGTATCCAAGCGCAATCGCGCGCGGGACCGATCACAGACAATTCGGCTGGGCGCCCGAGAGTATCCCGGATGATTTTCGTGGCGAATGCCGATGGCGGAGTGAGTTACGTCAGCCCCGAATGGAGCGCCTTCACGGGCCAGGCGGCCGCCGAGGCGGTGGAGCATGGCTGGTCTCGCTGCCTCCACGCCGACGACTTCGCGGGTGCCACGAGTTTCCTGCAGACGGCCCTCGATCAGCAGAGCGAGTACACCCTCAACGCCCGCCTTCGCCGTACCGATGGGAGCTACACCTGGGTGGTGATCGGGGCTGTTCCGTCCTACGGGCCGCCCGCGCGGACATTCCTCGGGTTTCTCGGCTCGATCACCGAGGTGGCTCACGACACCACCACGCCTCCGACCGTCCGTGGGACACTCGCACGGTTCGTTCCGCCTCCGATGAATCCCGCGACACCGCCGGGTTCCGTCCTGGAGGCTGTTGCGGACCATCTCCTGATGGCACACGGGCTGATCGAGGAAGACGGCGCCAAAGAGCTGCTGCCAACCCTGCGACAGGCCTTGGCTGTGGCCGGTCGCCTGCTGGCACGTGGTATGACCGCAGACGTCCCGAGTGATCGCATCCACTGAAGCTGATCGCGGTCTGCCTCGCACCCGTCGCCTCGCTCGGGTCGGTTGGCCCCCCTCGAACGCCCTGCAAGTGCAGGAGCCCCGAGCAGCATCATCCCCGTCGCGATGGCAGCCGTCGTCGGCTGATTCATCGCGGTCGCGTTGCTGTGGCAGCAACTGGTGTCGACGGCGTTGCTGCTCAGCCGGCTCGCTGGAAGCGCAGCAGCAATCGCAGTCATCCTCGGGTTCTGGTTGGTGAGCATGTTCGTGCCATGCATGCCGAATTCGCGTTGAGACAGCACCGGTACTGCCCCCCGAGAATGAGCGCTCCCGAAGCCGAGCGCTCTCGCAAAACTTTGCTCAATAGTTGTCTTTCTGTCAATTGATGCAACTTTTGATTAGCATCTGAACGCCACCATGGGTTGTGCAGCCCGCAGGCTGCGCGATTCGCGGAGGGCGGCCCATGGCTTTGCGGCGTTTGCTTCGGCGCGGCCTGCGTTCGGCGTGGCTCTGTGACCGGGGTGGCTCGGCGGTGGAATTCGCCCTCGTCGCCCCCGTAGTCCTGCTCCTCTTCGCCGGGATCACGGTGTTCGGGATCTGCCTCGGGGCCGCCAACAACTTGCGGCAGATCGCTGCCGAGGCGGCGCGTGCTTCCGTGGCCGGGGTCACGGATTCGGAACGCGCGACCCTGGCCCAGAACACGGTCGATCGGAACCTCGCCTCCGGGGCGATGTTCCGGCCGGGCAGCGTGGCCGTTCAGGTCGGACCGGATCCCAACGACGCCACGATCTACACCGTCACCATCACGCTCGACACGACAAGCCTGGGAATCAACGCCTTCTCGCGCCTGCTCCCGATGCTGCCCACCCTGCTGCGCAGCACGGTGAGCGTACGGAAGGGAGGCCTATGAGCAGAGCGCGGCCGCAGCGCAGGTTTTGGCGGTTTGGAGCCGAGCGCGGTGGCAACGTTGCAATCCTGGTCGCCCTCGGCAGCGCGCTGCTGATGGGCGCGGGCGCGATCGGCATCGATCTCGGCACCGTCTTCCAGGCTCGGCGCAAGGCACAGGGTGCCGTCGACGTCGCCGCCATGCTTGCCGCAGCCAATCCCGCTCGGGCCGACACGCTGGCCCGGCAGTCGCTCTCCGACAACGGCTACAGTACGGGCAGTCCCATCGCCGTGACGGCGGGTGCCTATGCCGCGAGGGCTCAAGTCGCACCCGCCGATCGCTTCCAATCCGGCGCATCGCCAGCCAACGCCGTCCGGGTGGCGCTCCAGACCTCGGCGCGCACCCACTTCGCGCGCGTGCTCGGCCTTGCGCCCGTCGTGCCGATCCGGGTCACCGGCACGGCGGCTCAAGCGCAGTTCGCCACCTTCTCGATCGGGTCAGGCACGGTCGCGTTGAACGGCGGCATCGCCAACGCCCTGCTTGGCGCCCTGCTCGGCACGCGGTTGTCGCTCAGCGTGATGGATTACAACGCCCTCGCGGGCGCGCGCGTGGATGCGTTCCGCTTCCTCGACGCGCTCGCCACCAGCCTCAACCTGCAGGCAGCGAGCTACAACGACATCCTCCAGTCGAACGCCAGTGTTGGTCAGGTCGTATCGGCTCTCCAGGTCGCGGCCCGCGGCGAACTGAACGCGGCGCCGGTCCTCAGCGCGCTCGGCACGCTGCTCGGCAACCTGACCGGGTCGGCAGGCGCCGGAGCGACAGTGCCGCTCGCGCAGATCGTCGACCTGGGCGACGCCGCCAATCTCGGGCCGGCACGCGGCAGCGCGGGCCCCAAGGTCCCGCTGCTCAACCTCATCACCGACGCCGCTTCAGTGGCCAACGGGCAGCGCCAGATCTCGGTCGATCTCGGTGCCAGCCTCGCCGGGCTTCTCTCCGCGCGGGTGACGCTCGCCGTCGGCGAGCGCCGGCAGAGTTCGAGCTGGGTCCAGCCCGGTACCAGCAACGCCACCATCCACACCGCGCAGACGCGCCTGCTGATCGAGGTGACGATCACGGCGCCGCTGGGCCTGGGCACCATCAACCTGCCCATCTACGCCGAGGTCGCTCCAGCGACGGCCACGCTGAAATCGGTGACCTGCCCCTGGTCGGATCCGAGCCAGCGCAAGGTGACGATCGACGCTCAGCCGGGTCTTCTCACGCTGGCGGTCGCCAAAGTGCCCTACTCCGCGATCGCGGTCGGGGCAGCCACGCCGGACCTGTCCCAACCCGCGCCCCTGATCAACCTGCCGTTGATCTGGGTCAAGGCACTGGCGCGAACGACCGTCGCGCCGGCGAACCCGCAGACCCTCACCTTCTCGGATAGCGACATCGCCAACCAAGTCACCCGCACCGTCACTTCGACCGGCCTCACCACGTCGCTGACCGGCAGCCTGATCCAGAGCCTCAACCTGAGCGTCGACGGCCAGGATCTGGTGCTCCTGACGCTTCTGAAGCCGCTGCTCCTCCCCGTGCTCTCGGCAGTGACGCCGACGCTCGACCTCATCCTCGACAATGTGCTGAAGCTGCTCGGCGTCCGTCTGGGTTACGTAGACGTGACGGTCGACGGTACCCGGTGCGATCAGGCTGTCCTCGTGCAGTGAAGCGGCGGGCGACGACACGATGCGCCGAACGGTACGCGCCAGTCCCGCCGCTTGCACCCGCGCAACCCGAGCGCACATGCCCTGGCCGGAGGGTGGGTCGGTGTCCCGCTCTCGACTGGCGAGGTTGGCGGTCCGTCGTGAAGCAATCCGATGAAGGCGCGATCGGGCAACGGTCCTGCCGGTCTCAGGGGTGCGTAAGGCGCCTTTTTCACGCAGCCATTCGCGAGCGCGCGAACGTAATAGTCCCGATCGCCGCGCATCGCACCGAAGCGAGCCATTGATCTTATCGTTATCGCTCGATGACTGAGGAAAGCTCCGCATTGAGCGGGTCGCAGCGCCCCGAATATTTTCAACACTCAGGAGCCTGAGAATGGCGCCCCTAAAACAGATCAGTCCTTTGTACCGACAGTTACTTTGAAATCCACAGTGGTCGATGTCTTGGACTTGCAACCTGGGCGTGTTATACGCTAGTGAGCGGATCGCACCATGCCCGGTGATGCTCCCTCGTGGCGTTGTCGGGTATACGAACGGAGGCCGCGGTGGAGTCGAAAATGCAGTCGTCCGCCCACTCCGAGCACAAGGAACACCGGCAGGACGAGGTCCAACACAGTCCGGTCACGACCAAGAATTCGGCGAGCGGTCGACTTCTGGGCCGGATCGCGGAAGCGCTTCAAGTCCCGCCGGTCGTGCTGTACGGACCGGCCACGGCTGTCACGTCATTCAGGCGGGCCAACCGCGACGACGACTTCAGCCCCGACATCGACCTCGATCATGACTGCTTGGCTCTGCTGGACGCCTACAGGCGTATCCGTGATCCGCAGACGCGACAGCGCCTTCTCACCCTCGCAGAGGCCGCCGGTCAAGAAGCCTGAGACGCTTCTCCGCTGCGGACGAGGTCAGGCATGCGGCCTGAACGCTGCGGTCAGTGCACCGTGAGATCCGGCACCGGCTCGGCCAGCATCGATGACTCCGCCAGCGAGGCCGCAATCTGCCGACCCAGTTCGCGCAGCAGAGGCTCGATGAGCGGCCGGAGCGCCTTGGCAGCCTGGACGTCGAGATCACGAATGATCCGCTCGATCTCCAGCGCGCGCTCGGTCATGCGCTCCAAGTTCGATCCCGGATGCTCCGGTGTGGTCAGGAAGCGTGCCGGCCCATCGGTATGCCCGTCGTTCCGGCTGTCGGTGACGTCGATGACGATGCCGCGCCCGAACATCCGGCCACGCGGATCCCGAGCGTAGTGGCCACGCGCCAGGACCCACCGGACGATCCCCGGCGCCGGCACCACCCGGTGTTCCCAGACGAAGACGCCGCCCTGTTCCAGCACGAGGCGACGGCGTTCCATATCCCGCATCAGATCGTCCGGATGGAACGCGGACAGGAGACGCGCGATCGTGACGCCCTCCGCAGCCTCTTCCTCCGACAGGCCGAACAGGCGGGCCATGACGACGTCGCCGCGCGTTCGATCCGCCTCCAGATCGGCCTCCCAGACGCCGATGCTGAGCGAAGCCACAGGCAGCGGCCGTGACCACAGAGTAATTCCGGGTGTCTTACGGGACATGCACCGTCCGGCTGTCTCGCAGTTCAACGTGAGGACACGAACACAATTTTGCGCGACTTCGCCACCACGGTATCCGATCCGAGCAATGACGGCCAGCGGCGGACCCGGAATGGCGAAGCACGATGACGGCAAGGTGCGCGCCGCCGACTTCGTTGCGGCGACCGGGACCGCGGCGTCCGAGCGGGCGCGCCGGGTGCGGTTGTTGAGGCGGGTCGCCGATGCACTGCAGGTGCCCGAGTCCAGCCTGTACGATACGGTTCGCGGGCCGCTCCCACCCGAAGATGGATCATCGGCCACCGACGAAGACCGCGAGCGCCAATGCGCAGCGTTGCTGCGCGCCTATCGCCGCATTCAGGATCCCGCCGAGCGACGTCGCCTGCTCGAACTCGTGCAGGCGACCGCCGAGCGGGGTTGAACGAGTCGCACCGCACGGCCTGTCGCAGCCTCACGATCCCACAGCGCTGCGGGCCAGGGCGACAGGACGGTCGTCTCAGAACTCGCCGGCGAGGCCGGCCCGGGCACCGAGGGCGTTGTCGCCGCCATAGGCCACACCCGCGGTGACGGCGATCGGGACGCAGCAGGTCGGCAGCCGGTGCGCGATCGCGACGCCGCCTGCCCACTCGCCGCGGTACGTCGCCCCGTTGGTCGCCCAGGTCGTCTTGCCGGGGGCCGAGGGCATCGGGGCCGTGGCCATGGCGATCGCCATGGCGACTCCCTGCCGGGCCTCCTTGCGGGTCTGGATGGCGTAGCGCTGCACGGCGTCCGTCTTGGCTTCCAGATTGTTGACCTGCGACTGGACCGAGTCGATGCGGCTGCCCAATCCTGCGATGGTGGAGGGTCCGTAGGCAGACGCCGCGAGGTTGCCGTTGGCGTCGGTCGTCACGAAGTTGGTCGGACCGCTCTGAGCCGCGGCGCTCGCCTGGGAGGCGATGCCGGCCAGCGTGTAGGTGTTGCCGGCGTTGCCGATCGCGACCTGGCCAGCCCGGGTGGTCTTCACGTTGGCGCCGATGGCGATCGCGTTCCCCTGATCGGCGCCGGCACCGTTGCCGAGGGCGACGCTGCTGTTCCCGGCCGCCGACGCGGCCGCGCCGATCGCCGTGGATCCCGAGCCGGTCGCTCCGGCAGCGAAGCCCAGGGCGGTGCTCCCATCTCCGAGCGCCGCGGAGGCCGTTCCAATCGCCGTGCTGCCGACGCCCTGTGCGGCCGCGGCATAGCCGAGGGCGACGCTGCCGGTATTGGACGCGCTCGCACCGGTTCCGACGGCGGTCGCGGCCGTGCCGGACGCGCTCGCGCCGTATCCGACGGCCAGCGCGTCGCCGCCGGTGGCGCTCGGGCCCGCCTGGCCGCTGGTGTTGTTGGCCGCGACGCCGCTGATCTCCGAGAACGAGGTGAGACGCAGGTCGGACACGACGGTCTGACCTTGAGACTGCGTGACGTTTCCGGTCAGGATGAAGACGTTCTGGCCGCCGCCGGTCCCGCCGCCGCCGCAGGTACCGCACCCGCCGCCGGTGCCGGCGGTTCCGAGCGTGAGGCCCGTACCGAGCAGACCGTCGCCCGGCCCCGTCGTACCGACCAGCAGCCCGGTTCCGAGAACCCCTGTCCCGCTCGTGCCGACCTGCAGGCCGGTGCCGAGTATACCGCTGCCCGGCGCAGTGGTGCCCAGTCCTAAACCCGTACCCAGAAGTCCCGTCCCACCGGTGCTGACCTGCAGGCCGGTGCCGAGAAGGCCACTTCCCGGCGCGCTCGTGCTGATCCCGAGCCCGGTCCCGAGGATGCCGCCGCCGGACGTATCAAGGGTGCCCCGCAGAAGCTGGGCTTGGGCTGGGGACGTGAACAGACACCCCGAGAGCCCGGTGCAAACCAAATAAGCTGCAGCACGAAGAGGGCGGATCGGTCTCTTCTTTCGTGTCGATGCTTCCATCAACGCGATGGCGACTTCACGCATCTGCAACTCCTCTACTGAGGTTGGGTGTGAAGCCTCCGGTGCCCAGAGACTTCCGATGCGCACAGCTTCTGATTGAAAGGTTGATTGTATCTTAAAGTTGTACTCGGAGAGTTTACTCAACCGCTGCCCTCGCCGTCTCGCAGCGCCGGAGGACGCGCGGCGGAGGGCATCACCATCTCTGCTGGCGCGCAGCGGGCAGTCGTGCGCCAACCTTGTCACGCGCCCCTGCAAAATCGGCCTGATGTCGCAACAACCGGCAGCCCCTCGGCCGACCGGCGCCCCTGTTGCCGCCGCGGGAGATGCCGACACGAGCGGCGCCGGCCGCGATCGCCGTCAGGTCCCTGTGATCGAGTTTCTGCTTCTGCACGGCCGTCATCCCCGTCCGAGGATCGACAGGATTGTCACTCCATTGCAATCGATGGTTGCGTACCCTTTGGGCTGTATCCGGTCGGATTGCGTGAGCGTGTACCCTTCGCGCAATCGTCCGGCTGCAGAGTATCGGCACGCGGAGTATCGTGGAGTAGACACCAAATGGATCTACAGGCTTCGTCGATCACGCGCGTCCAGTTCGGCGACCCCGCGCTTCAATTGGTCGGCACAGTTCGCTTCATCCTGTGTCGATGGCGCGACCGCCTGTCGCTCGATTGTTCATTCCTGCGCAGACTACTGAGACGGGCAGGCCGTTCCACCCAATTTTCCAGGCAAACTGGTGGAGGCATGTCTTGGGTGCACGCTCGGGTTGTTCTATTGTGCGAAACCGAGTTGACCGCAATTGGGTTAGACAGCGCCTGACATGAGGCAACCTCGACCACGCGAAGGCGCTTACCCAGATGACGACGACCATCAGCCCGAAGCTCACCACCGAGGCCGACCGCACGATCGGCGGCCTGGTCGCCGCGCTGCGCAAGGCTCAGGGTCTCAGCCAGTCCGCGCTGGGTCAGGCGCTGGGCGTCAGCTTCCAGCAGGTCCAGAAGTACGAGAAAGGCCGCAACCGGATCGGGGTCGGCCGGCTGCAGGCGATCGCCGACGTGCTCCACGTGCCGGTGGAGACGTTCTTCGTCGGGCAGGCGGGGTCGGACTCCGAGGAGACGGGGACGCGGACGTTCTTCGAGGACCCGCAGGTCATGGAACTCGTCATGGCGTTCACCAGCATCGCCGACGAGAC
>NZ_JBKFBO010000096.1:74288-268515 GCF_053346215.1 Methylobacterium sp. A49B | reverse complement strand
CGGTCGAAGGCGTAGCCGAGGCGGCCGCGCACGGTGCCGAAGAAGTCGAGGCTGGAGAGGCCGCGCGGGTCGGTGACGTAGTAGCCGGGGGCCAGGGCGCCGGAGAGGAAGGCGTTGTTCCGGTTGCGGCCGAAGTCGAGGTACTGGGCGTCGGCCTCGACGCCGATGACCACGCCCGAGCCCGGGGTGAACTGGTAGTTGTAGCCGACCTGGCCACCGCCGGAGAAGCCGTCCTGGCTGCGGTTGCGGAAGGTGGCCACCGTGCCGGGGGCGGCGTAGGGGAAGGGCACGCCGAAGGTGTTGCCGGTGTTGCGGTCGCTGGCGTCGAAGGCGTAGCCGGCGTTGATACCGAAGTAGGCGCCGGTCCAGGTGAACACCGGCACGGGGGTGAACACCGGCGGCGGCGCAGCACGGCGCGGAAGGTCGGCGGCGAAGGCGGAACCGGCGACGGCGACGCCGGCGAGGGCCGTGGCGGCACGGAGCAGGGATTTCATGGTCTGGTCCTCACTGGTGGTTCCGCGCCGCCCGTCTCGCGGGTCGTCCGCGGAACACGGATCTGGTTGCGTTCCAGCGGTTCCAGGGCTGCTTTGCGCTCCGCGGTGTCGCCGACCGCTCATCGCGGCCCCTTGTGGCAACCCGCCGTTTTCCCCGGCACCTTGACCCCTAAACGCGCTCGAACGGCCAAGGTTCGGTTGCGGCCACGCTTTTTCTGCCAAGCTGCGTTGACAAAGTGTCGCACCCCGACCGGCCTGTGCTTGGGGGGCTTCCGCTACGGCGTGAGAGCGATCGCCGAGATCAGTCGGCCGTAATCCGCTTCGCCCCGATGCGTCGTGCGCCGGTAGCTGTAGAACCGTTCGGGATCCGCGTAGGTGCAGAGGTTCAGCGACGTGGCCTCGCCGACATCCGCCTCGGCCAAGCGAGCCAGGATGAAGCTCGGCAGATCGAACTGCGCATGATTGGCGCGCGTGCCCGGACCCAGGAACCGCTCCATCCCGGGTGCTTCCCCGCGAAAGCGGGCGACGAAGTCCGGACCGACCTCGTAGGAGGACTGCGCGATCGTCGGACCCAGAACGGCCACGATCCGACTGCGGCGCGCCCCCAGCCTCTCCATGGCGGCGACCGTCGCGCCGATCACGCCCGTCAGCGCACCTTTCCAGCCCGCATGAGCCGCCCCGACGACCCCGTTCTCGGGATCCGCGAACAGGATCGGCCCGCAATCGGCGGTCGCGATACCCAGGGCCAGGCCGGGCGTCCGCGTCACCATGGCATCCGCCTTCGGGCGGTCCGACCCGGGAAACGGCGCCTCCACGACGACGACCTCGGCCGAATGGACCTGATACAGGCTGACCAGCCGGTCGGGCGCGAGGCCGAGTTGCGCGCACATGCGCGCCCGGTTCTCGGCGACCCGCTCAGGCGCATCCTGGGATCCGAGTCCGCCGTTGAGCGAGGCGTAGATCCCGTCAGACACGCCGCCTACGCGGGTGAAGAAGGCGTGGCGCAGCCCGGCGTGAGAGGAGAGTTCCGGCGCCTCGATCATCATGCCTGCGGTCACAGTCGGCTCCCTCGCGGTTCCCTGTCGCGGTCCGATACCGCATGGCCGTCCCCTTGACGATGACGCTCGAGGCGGCAGATTCGTGTTGCACCGCAAAAGGAGGCTGATGCTGGCTTTCCTTCGCGAGGGTTTGCGAGAGGGATTGCGATGTCACGAGGGATCGAGACCGACACCCTGACCGAGATCACCCAGACCGAGGAGCCTCGCGCACCGAGCGCACCCGCGCATCCGGTCACGGGCGAACCCGCTGCCTTCGACCCGAACGATCCGAACCCGCCCGCTCCGCCGACCCCGCGACCCGCCAGCCAGACGGATTCCGGCTTCGGATCCTTCGGCTGATAGGGCTGGAGTTCCGCTTCGTTTCAGGTGTTCGGAAAGCCGGGGAGCGGCCCGAGGCCCGGGCCACTGACTGCGAGAACCTTGAACAGACTGCCCATGCCGCGCACGCCCGGTTCGGTGAGCCGGGCGGTCGCCCGTCCGATCTCGGGCGCCTGAGCCTCGGTGGCGCGGCTCTGCAGGCGCTCGGCGCGGGCAAGCAGGCCGAGGGCAAACAGGAAATCGCGCTGCTCCACGGGCCCGTGAACCTCTGCGCCCTCGACGCGCGCGGCCTGCGCGAGGGCTGCGAAGTCGACATGATGCGTGAGATCTGCTTGGCCGGGCGCCGCGAGCGGATCGGCGTAGCTGTGTCCCGACAGCGCCTGAAGGGTGTCGCCGAAGCCTGGGCGGACGTGGCCGTAATCAATCGCCAGCAGCGCACCACCCGCTGCGCACAGGCGCTGCGACAGCCCGCGAATCAGAGCGAGGCCGGCCGTCGGCACGCTCATCAGCGCGCCGACGGGCCCTGCCGCCTCAAGGCCGGGGGTCGGTTCCGGCGACAATCCGAAGGCAAGCCCGCCTGCCGGACCCAACCCGACCTGTCGCTCATGCCAGCCGGTCGGGAGTCGCTCGAACTGGCGCACGGGCAGGCAGTCGAAGAACTCGTTGGCCACCACCACCGACGGGCCCGGGGGCAGGGTCTCCACCTCCGCGTGCCAGATCGCGCCGGTCCCGGCGAGGGCGCGCTCCTGCGCGGCCCGCAGGACAGGGCTGGTCTCGACGAGGTGGGGCGCTACGCGCACGCCCGGCGCAGCAGCCCGCAGCGCCCGGAGGGCATCCGCCATCAGCGTGCCGCGGCCCGGTCCGAGTTCCACCAGGACCAGCGGATCAGGCCGACCCATCAGCCCGTGCACATAGCCCGACCAGGCGCCGATCAACTCGCCGAACATCTGGCTGATCTCGGGCGCCGTGGTGAAGTCGCCCCGGACGCCCAGAGGATCGCGGGTGCGGTAATAGCCGTGGACCGGATGGCCGAGGCACAGCGCCATGTAGCGATCGACGCCGATCGGCCCGGTCTGGCGGATCAGAGCGGCGATCTCGGCGCCGAGCGGCGTCACGCCTCCACGGGCGCCTTGCGCGCCTCCTCCGCGGCCGGCGCCGGCAGCGGATGGCGTGGACGCGTCCGGCCGGTTCCCGCGAGGACGATGTAGGTGAGACCGACGATCATCATCGGCACACAGAGCAGCATGCCCATGGTCACGCCGCCGCCCATGGGTCCGAGATGGTCGCCGAACAGGAAGCCGAGCTGTCGGTCCGGCTCGCGGAAGAATTCACAGAAGGTCCGGGCGAGCGCGTAGCCGAGGACGAAGATGCCGCCCAGCAGCCCCGGCTTGCGGAAGCCGAACCGGCGGACGCTGATCGCCATGACGATGAACAGCAACAGGCCTTCGGTGGCCGCCTCGTAGAGCTGGCTCGGGTGGCGCGGCAGCGGTCCGCCGCTCGGGAACACGATGGCGTAGGGAAAGTCCGGCGCGACGCGGCCCCAGAGCTCACCGTTCACGAAATTGGCGATGCGCCCGAAGAACAGCCCGATCGGCACGACCACGGCGCCGATGTCGAGGAGCGTGTAGCCGTTGAGCCCCTTGGAGCGGGCGAACAGCAGGAAGGCCAGGATCGCCCCGAGGAAACCGCCGTGGAACGACATGCCGCCGTTGCGGATCGCCAGGATCTCCATCGGATCGGCGATGTACAGGGGCAGATTGTAGAACAGCACGTAGCCGATCCGGCCGCCCAGCACGACGCCGAGCGCCACCCAGACGATAAGGTCGTCGATGTCGACGGCCTGCGGACGCTTCACAACGCCCCAGAGGCTGTCGGCCATGACAAGGCGGCGCGCGTAATACCAGCCGCCGATGAGGCCGGCGATGTAGGCGAGCGCGTACCATTTGATCGTGATCGGCCCGATCGCGAGGGCCACCGGATCGATGGCCGGAAAGGGCAGGGCGAGGAGCGGCATCGGTCTCACCTCCGGGGCGGCCGGATTGGACGCCGGAGGGGCGGCGCGTCAAGCCCGAGTCACATCTCGCCGACGCGAGGCTCTCATGCGCGCTCGAACAAGAAGCCGTGTCCGTCCGGACCCGTGCAATAGACCGCCGCACCTTCCGCGGAAACGCGCGGCATCAGTCCAACTTCGCGCAGGCGTCGCGACAGGCCCTGCGGATCGGCCACGGAGAAGACGTAAAAGGTCGTGGCACGGTCGGCTGGGCTGTAGAGACTTCGCCGCCCACGTGTCGGCGCGCGGTAGTGCAACAGCTCCACGTGCGGCGCAGGCTCCGGAGGCTCCAGCGCGATCACGTCGACCTGCGGATCCTCCATTCCGTCGAGCCGTGCCTGCTCGATGCCCCGGTTCAGGCCCTGCTCGACGACGGCAAGGCCGAGCGGCCCGGTGAGGAAGGCGAGGGCTGCGGCGAGATCCTTGACGGTGATGGCCGAGTGATCGATGCCCAGGAACAGGCCCGGCGCGGCGCCCCAGCGCTCGGCCGCAGCACCGTCGGGGAAGAAGATCAGCTCCAGCGGATGCCCGTCCGGGTCGCGGAACTTGTAGGCCGTGACGCCGCCCGAGGACGCCGGCAGGAGCTGCGGGCCGCCGCGGGTGATCGACGTCGCGCCGACCGCCGCGAGCTGCGCCATCGCGGCTCCCATGTCCCGCACCGGGATGGCGAGGTGCTGGAAGAACGGGTCCGTCGCCGCGGGATCGGTCGGGTAGGGTGCGCCGGGCGGATCCACCGTCAGGAAGGTCACGGCCTGCGCGCCAAGCCGCATCCGCAGCTGCGTGGCGCGCCGATCCGTGAGCCCCAGCGCCTCCGCCTGCACGACCGGCACCGGCTCCGGCGGGGCGAGCCGCACGAAGCCGAGGGCGTCGCGATAGAACGCCTCGGTGGCGCCGAGGTCCGCGACCGTGCGGCCGAACCCGACGATCGCCCGCACCGCGCTCACAGCAGAGGGGCTCCGCGCACGTTGACGTAAATCGCGTAGAGCGCGTGCGAGGCGCAGAGGAACAGGCGGCTGTTGTTGCGGCCGCCGAAGGTCAGATTGGCCACGGTCGATGGCACCAGGATCTTGCCGACCAACTCGCCGCCCGGATCGATGCAGTGGACCCCGTCCCCGGCGCTCGACCAGAGATTGCCGTGCTCGTCGCAGCGGATCCCGTCGGCATTGCCCGGGCTGATCGTGCAGAACACGTCGCCGCCGGACAGGGACCCGTCGTCGGCGACGTCGAACACCCGTACGTGCTGGAGCGGATCTATGTCGAACTGCAGGCCGGTCTCCACAATGTAGAGCCTGCGCTCGTCGGGGGAGAAGCACAGCCCGTTCGGGCCCTGGAAATCGTCCGCCACCACGCGCAACGAGCCGTCGCGCGGGTCGAAGCGGTAGACCGCGGCGGGCAGCTCGGATTCCTGCTTGCCGCCCTCGTAATCGGTCTGGATGCCGTAGGGCGGGTCGGAGAACCAGATGGTGCCGTCGGTTTTGCAGACGATGTCGTTGGGCGAGTTCAGCCGCCGTCCCCGGTAATGCTCCACGAGGCTGGTGATGCGCCCGTCGAGCTCGGTCCGGTGGATGCGCCGGCCGCGGTGCGAGCAGGACAGCATCCGACCCTCCCGGTCGCGCGCGTGACCGTTCTCGAAATCGCTTGCCTCCCGGTAGACGCTCAAGCCCGCGAATTCCGCCCAGCGCATCACCCGGTTGTTGGGGAGGTCGGAGAACAGCAGCTCGTCGCGGTCGCCGAACCAGACCGGGCCCTCCGTCCAGCGGAAGCCCTCGGCGAGCTTCTGCAAGGGGGCGTTCGGCAGGACATAGCCCTTGAAGCGCGGCTGGATCAGCTCGAAACCGTCCACGAGCCGACTCCTACTTGAAGCGACCGGGCTGGTTCACGGTCGGCTCGACCTGAAGTCCGGTCACGATCATCGTGCAGGGTTCGTCACCCACCGTGCCGGAGAGATGGCCCTTCCTGCCGTCGCGTTCCTTCGTGTTCTGGTCCTCGCCCATCATCAACTCGCCGGGACCCATCTCCACTCGGTGACCGTCCATGGTCTCGACGAACCAGCGCCCCGAGAGGATCGCGATCCATTGCGGGCGCGGATTCTCATGCCACGCGCCAACCCAACCCACCGGCAGGACCGTGAAGGTCACCACCGCCTGTGCGGAATCCATCTTGTCGTTCCATTGCGGCGCGGTCTCGGGGTTGATCCCCTCGAACGTGAACCGCTCGATGTGGAACCGCTCCTGCCGGCTCACGCCCTCCGCGTCGGTGTAGACGTGCCAGTAGGGCATCTTCGGCGGGGTCGGCTCGCTCATCGTCGCTCCTGCGGCGGCGGGACACTCGTCCTCGCTCAACGGCCGGGTTCGGCGATGGTTCGCGGATCAGGCCGGCGGAGACCGGCGTGGCGTACACGCCGCTTCTAGATCGGACAGCTGACAGATCTAACCGTCGTCGCGAATGCAGCGGTGCAGTCCAGCGGCGCCCCGCGTCGATGCGTTACGCGGCACCGGGTCGCTTCGCTGCGCTCGCGATGACTGTGCGTTCCGGTCCGGTTGCCCCGCTCACATCTGCTCGGGGATCCGGTCCGTCTGCGCGAGGTTCGAGAACCGGGTGATGTTGGCGTCGAACTGCAGCTCCACGGTGCCGGTCGGGCCGTGACGCTGCTTGCCGAGGATCACCTCGGCCTTGCCGTGGACGCGCTGCATCTCGGCTTCCCAGGCGAAGAATTCCTCCGTGCCCTCGCGCGGCTTCTTGTTGCCGACGTAGTACTCCTCGCGGAACACGAACATGACCACGTCGGCGTCCTGCTCGATCGAGCCCGATTCCCGCAGGTCCGCCAGCTGCGGGCGCTTGTCGTCGCGGTTCTCGACCTGACGGGACAGCTGCGACAGCGCGATGATCGGGCAGGCCAGCTCCTTGGCGAGCGCCTTCATGCCGGTGGTGATCTCGGTCATCTCCTGCACGCGGTTGTCGCTGCGCTTGCCCGAGCCCGAGAGGAGCTGGAGATAGTCGACGATCAGCAGGTCGAGGCCCTTCTGGCGCTTCAGGCGCCGGGCGCGGGCGGCGAGCTGCGCGATCGAGATGCCGCCGGTCTGATCGATGTAGAACGGGATCGTCTGCATGTCCCGGGCGGCGTCGGTGATCTTGTAGAAATCCTCCGGGCGGATATCGCCGCGGCGGATCTTGTAGGAGGGCACGCCCGATTGCTCGGCGATGATGCGGGTGGCGAGCTGCTCGGCCGACATCTCCAGCGAGAAGAAGCCCACGATACCGCCGTTGACGGTCTTGGTGACGCCGTCCGGCCCCTTCTCGCCGCGATAGGCCTTGGCGATGTTGAAGGCGATGTTGGTTACCAGCGAGGTTTTGCCCATGGCCGGGCGGCCCGCGAGGATGATCAGGTCGGAGGGCTGCAGGCCGCCCATCTTCGCGTCGAGGTCGGACAGGCCCGTGGCGATGCCCGAGAGCTTGCCGTCGCGTTGGTAGGCCTTGGCGGCCATGTCGACCGCCGCGGTGAGCGCGTCCGAGAACTTCTGGAAGCCGCCATCGTAGCGCCCCGCCTCGGCCAGCTCGTAGAGCCGGCGCTCGGTGTGCTCGATCTGGTCCCGAGGCGAGTCCTCAACGGGGGCCTCGTAGGCGCCGTTCACCAGATCCTCGCCGATGGTGATCAGCCGGCGGCGGATCGCGAGGTCGTAGATCGTGCGGCCGTACTCGCCGGCATTGATCACCGTGGTGGCGTCGGCGGCGAGCCGGGCAAGGTACTGCATCACCGTCTGGCCGCCGAAATCGGCGTCGCCCAGATAGGTCTTCATCGTGATCGGCGTGGCCAGCTTGCCGGCCTTGATCAGGGACGCAGCCACCGTGAAGATCTGCTGGTGGGCATCCTCCATGAAGTGCTCGGGCAGCAGGAAGTCCGATACCCGGTAGTAGGCGTCGTTGTTCACCAGGATCGCGCCCAGCAGCGCCTGCTCCGCGTCGATGTTGTGCGGGGCGACGCGGTACTCGGCCTGGACCGCTTCGAGCTTGGCCGTGAGCGCATTGGGCAAGGCCATCGGCGGACGACTCCGTATCAGGCGCCGCGGTGGGCGCGCCAGGATCACACCGCACGACCTTGGCCCCGGTATGGTTACCGAAGCCTAGCCGACGGCCGGTTCTGCCGGGCCGGAGCGCGGAAAAGCGGACGCCCGCCGACTCTCGCGAGCGGCGGGCGTCCATGCTGGAACAAAACTGGAACGTGTCAAGTCTCGGGGCGGATCATCCCCAATGTTCACCGGTATACCGCACTCAGGTCGCCTCGCAGCGGAGCTGCTTCGTAGCGGTTCCCCAGCCCAAGCCCGACCGGCGAACAAGCCGGCCGGGCGGTCGAACAAGGCTCAGCCGCGGTCGTCGGCACCCTCGCCGGCATCGGCGAGCGCCTGACCCACCTCGAGGCCCAGGTCGTCGAGGTTGAACGCCTCGCGCTCGGTGACCGACTCGCCGCGGGCCTGACGCTCGGCCTCCTCGGGGCTACGGGCGACGTTGACGGTGATCTCGACCTCGACCTCGGGGTGCAGCACCACCGGCACCGTGTGCAGGCCGAGCGTCTTGATCGGCTGGTTCAGGATGAACTGGCCGCGCTCGACCGAGAAGCCCTCCTTCGAGACGACCTCGGCGAGGTCGCGAGTCGAGACGGAGCCGTAGAGCACGCCGGTCTCGCCCGACTGGCGGATCAGGATGAAGCTCTGGCCGTTCAGCTTCTCGGCGACCGCCTCGGCGTCCTTCTTCCGCTCCAGGTTGCGGGCCTCGAGCTGGGCGCGCTGGCCCTCGAAGTGCTTCTTGTTGGCTTCCGTCGCGCGCAGGGCCTTGCCGCGGGCGAGCAGGAAGTTGCGCGCGAAGCCCGGACGGACATTCACGGTCTCGCCCATCTGGCCGAGCTTGGCCACGCGCTCGAGCAGGATCACTTCCATGGTCTTTCTCCTTCAGGGTTTCGGCCGCGGAGGCCGGGGTCTCACGGCGCCGGATTGTCCTTCGGACGGCGGCGGTCGAGGGCGGTGTCGGCGAGGCCGAACACGGTGAGTGCCACCAGGGCGATGCCCTGGGTCACGAACAGGATCAGGTACATGCCGAACAGCATCAGGCCGCGCCCCGGCCGGCCGCGGGAGCGGTCGTGGAAGGCGGCGAGCCCCTGGAGCGCGAAGGCCGCGCTGAGCGCGCCGACCAGCGCGATGCCGAACACGCCGACATAGCCGGGCGCAAAGCACATCAGGATAGCGGCCGCCAGCGTGGCGAGGGTCGTCCGCGGCATGGCGGTGGAGGGGATGTCGGGCCAGGGCCGGGGCAGACGGCCGGAGATCTTCACGATCCGCGCCGAGGCCCAGAGATAGAAGGTCAGGAGCAGCGCCAGCCCGTTGGCCGCGAAGGCCGGCACGACGCGCGCGAGGGCGTCAGCCATCTCTGCACGGGTCACGTCGGACGGGTCGGATTCGGCCTTCGGCGCGGAGTCCGGTCCGGCAGCCGTGTCCGGATCGCCGCCCTCCTTCTCGGCCGGCGCCGCATCGGTGCGCCGGGCCTCCGCCGTCGTCCGCGGCGCGGGCATGCGGGTCTGCACCAGCGTCTGCGCGAGCCCGCGCAGTTGCGCGTCGAAGGCGGCGTGGTTCGGCGAGGACAGGACCGCGATGGCGATGAACGCGAGGGCTGCCGTCGCCGCGGTCCAGCCGAGCAGGCGGCCGGTCGGATACCATTCGAGGCCGTTCGGCGTCTCGCGGCCGAGGAGCGTGAGGTAGGCGAGCCACCACGCGGGCAGCGCGATATAGGCGCCGAAGGCGAGGCCCATGAACGGCGCGACCACCAGGACGAGGGCGAGGCTGCCGGTGGCCGCGGCCGCGAGGGCGGCCCTGTGGCTCCAGCCAAGCCCCACGATCAGAATCGGCAGCGGTGCCACGAGGTAGAGCAGGATCGCGAGCGGCGTCGCCTTCAGCAGCACCCCGAACAGGAGTGCCGAGACGAGACCCGCGCCGATACCGATGCCGATGTGCTGTGCCATGAAATCCGCTGTCCCGCTGCCGCTGCGGCAGGGTTAGAGGCGGCTTGCGCGCCCCAACGATCGGACGACCTCGGGCCGCCCTCTGCGAGGACCGGCCCGGGCTGATGCCGGGCCGGCGGGTTTCGAGTCCTACTTGATCACGTAGGGCAGCAGGCCGAGGAAGCGGGCGCGCTTGATCGCCTGGGCGAGCTCGCGCTGCTTCTTGGCCGAGACCGCGGTGATCCGCGACGGCACGATCTTGCCGCGCTCGGACACGTAGCGGGACAGGAGCTTGACGTCCTTGTAGTCGATCTTCGGCGCGTTCGCGCCGGAGAACGGGCAGGTCTTGCGACGACGGAAGAAGGGACGGCGTCCGCCGCCCGCACCAGCACCGAATGCCATGGGTTAGCCCTCCCCGCCGAAGCTGCGCTCGCCGCGATCGCCGCGATCACCCCGGTCGCCGCCGAAGCCGCCGCCGCCGAAGCCTTCGTCGTCCCGACGACGGCCGCGCTCGCGATCCTTGCGGTCGTCGCGGTCGCGCTTCTGCATCATGGCGGACGGCTCGGAATCTAGCTCCTCGACCCGGATGGTCATGAAGCGCAGCACGTCCTCGGAGATCTGCATCTGGCGCTCCATCTCGGCGATGGCGGCCGGCGGGGCGTCGATGTTGAGGAGCGCGAAATGCGCCTTGCGGTTCTTCTTGATCCGGTAGGCGAGGGACTTCACGCCCCACATCTCGATCTTCTCGAGACGGCCACCGTTCTGCTCGATCACACCCTTGTAGGTGTCGATCATCGACTCGACCTGCTGGGACGTCACGTCCTGGCGGGCCAAGAGCACATGCTCGTAGAGAGGCATCGTCGGGCCTTTCAGCGTCAAAAGGAGCCCGACCGCCGAGAGGCGGCTGTTTCGGGCCGGTTCATCTCGCGGATCGCTCGGCGCCAAGCCCTTCGAGCCGATTTTCAGGCCCGAGCGGTTGATCGAAGGCGGAGACACCGGACGACGGATTCTTGACGAGCCCTATGCCGTAAGCGGCACCGTCCGTTCAGCCCCCGGCCGGAGCGAACGCGAGGGGCGGCGCATAGTCGGTTTTGTCGGGAATGGCAAGTCGAACGAGATGGTCGCGGCGCGGTCGGGTTTCGGTTGGAGCCGCTGCGCGGCGATTCCTGTGCTGAGGCCCGGTTTGCTGGGTCCCGGGCCGCATTCCGCTATGCTGCATGCGCCTGGGAAAGGGTCCGGTGGGAATCCGCGCACTTTCCCGGACAGGCGGAGAGAAGAAGAACCTGATCCGGGATCCGGCACACGACTCGCCGCCAACGCGGCGCAGATCTTCCGCCCCGCCTTGCCGGAGCGCCAGGACGCCAGCATATCGCTGCCTGGAGCTGGGCGCATCGCGCCGATCTTGGGACGAACGAGCGGATGACCTCCGAAAAGCTGCGCCTCGGCGTCAACATCGATCACGTCGCGACGGTCCGTAACGCCCGCGGTGGCGACTACCCGGACCCGGTGCGGGCCGCGCTGCTCGCGGTCGAGGCGGGCGCCGACGGAATCACCGCGCACCTGCGCGAAGACCGGCGCCACATCCGCGACACCGACATCACGGCGCTCAAGCGCGGTCTCTCCGTGCCGCTCAACTTCGAGATGGCGGCCACCGACGAGATGGTGAGGATCGCCCTCGCCACCCGGCCCCACGCCGCCTGCCTCGTCCCGGAGAAGCGCGAGGAGCGTACCACCGAAGGCGGCCTCGACATCGTCGGCGGCCGCGATCACCTCGCGCCGCGGATCCGCGCGCTGGCTGAGGCGGGTATCCGGGTCTCGCTGTTCGTAGAGCCCGAGCCCGCCGTGATGGACGCCGCCTGCGCCCTGGGGGCGCCCGTGGTTGAACTGCATACCGGCAGCTATTGCGAGGCCGCCCTCGGGGACGACGCGGCGAAGACCGCCCATGAACTGGGCCGGATCCGGCGCGCCGCCGAGCACGGCGCCGGCCTCGGCCTGGAGATCCATGCGGGTCACGGACTGACACTGGGCAGCGTCGGACCGGTGGCGGCGCTGCCGCAGATTCGGGAGCTCAACATCGGCCATTCGCTGATCGCCGACGCCATCTTCGTCGGGCTCGATCAGGCGGTGCGCGACATGCGTGCCGCCATGGACCGGGCGCGGCGCGCATGATCATCGGGATCGGATCGGATCTCTGCGACATCCGCCGGATTGCCCGGACGCTGGAACGACACGGCGAGCGCTTCACACATCGGGTGTTCACCGAGGGCGAGCGGGCCCGCTGCGACCGCCGGGCCGCCCGTGCGGAAGGCTACGCGAGGCGCTTCGCCGCCAAGGAGGCCTGCGCGAAGGCGTTGGGCACCGGCCTCAGCGGCGGCGTGTTCTGGCGCGACATGGAGGTGGTGAACCTCCCCTCCGGGCAGCCGACCCTGCGGCTGGCCGGGGGCGCCGCCGAGCGGCTCGCGGAACTCATGCCGGAGGGTCACGCGGCGCGCCTGCACGTGAGCCTCACGGACGATCCGCCCATGGCCCAGGCCTTCGTGGTCATCGAGGCCTTGCCGGATCAGAAAGTCCGGCCGGGGACGGAGGCGGCGGATTAGCTGACCCTGGTCGTGCGTTGCGGGGGGCTCGCGCATGGTCTAGACCGCCGCACACAGCGGACACGATTGCGGCGCATTCCTCGGGACAACCGCATATCAGGCCGCCCGCGGCGGGGCAGCGCCCCGCCGGCGGCAGGCGACGGACTCTCAAGCGAAGACGGAACGCGCGCGTGGATTACGACGGCAAGCCGCTCAGGAAACCCGCCGAGACCGGCACCTGGGCCAGCATCCGTGAGACGCTGAAGGTCGGCATCCAGGCGCTGCTCATCGCCCTGGTTGTTCGCACGCTTCTGTTCCAGCCGTTCAACATCCCCTCGGGCTCGCTGGTGCCGACGCTGCTGATCGGCGACTACCTGTTCGTCTCGAAATATTCCTACGGATACTCCAAATACTCGCTGCCGCTTTCGGAATATATTCCGATTCAGGCGGAGGGCCGGATCTGGGGCGCCGAGCCGAAGCGCGGCGACATCGCGGTGTTCAAGCTGCCGAAGGACAACGCGACCGACTACATCAAGCGCGTGATCGGCCTGCCGGGCGACAAGATCCAGATGATCGACGGCGTGCTCAACATCAACGGCAAGGCGGTCAAGCGCGAGCGGATCGCCGATTATGAGACGTCCGATCCCTACGGGCAGGCCACCAAGGTGCCGCAGTACCTCGAGACCCTGCCCAACGGCGTGGTCCACCGCGTGATCGAGCGCGACGGCGACAACGGGTTCTGGGACAAGACCGAGCTGTACACCGTCCCGCCCGGTCACTTCTTCATGATGGGCGACAACCGCGACAACTCGACGGATTCGCGCGACCTCGCGAGCGTCGGCTACGTGCCGTTCGCCAATCTGGTCGGGCGCGCCGAGATGATCTTCTTCTCCATCGACGAGGGCACCCCGGCGTGGCAGGTCTGGAACTGGCCGGCCCACGTGCGCTGGACGCGCCTGTTCTCGACGATCCATTGACCGGTCCGGACTTGGACGACGCCGCGCAGCCCCGAAACTCCGCGCGGGCACGCCGTGCCCACAAGCCCCGTCCGCCGCTCGGGGCGCTTGAGGAGCGGATCGGCCATCGCTTCGCCGACCAGAACTTGCTGACCCGCGCCCTGACCCACACCAGCAAGGCAAGCGGCCGGGGCGGCAGCTACCAGCGCCTCGAATTCCTCGGTGACCGCGTGCTCGGCCTCGCGGTGGCGGACCGCCTCTACGGCGCGTTCCCCGAGGCCGACGAGGGCGACCTCTCCCGGCAGCTGGCGGCTCTGGTCCGGCGCGAGACCTGCGCGGTCGTCGCCGCCGCCTGGGAAGTCGGGCCGCACCTGATCCTCGGCCAGGGCGAGGTGATGGGCGGGGGGCGACGCAATCAGACGATCCTGGCGGATGTCTGCGAGGCGATCCTGGGCGCGATCTACCTCGACGCCGGATTTGACGCCGCCCGGGCGGTGGTCGAGGCGCATTTCCGGCCCGCCGAGCCCAACGCTGCGCCGCGGGGCCGCGACGCAAAATCCGCCCTTCAGGAATGGGCCATGGGCCGCAGCCTGCCGATCCCCACCTATGAGGTGGTGGAGCGCACTGGCCCCGACCACGCGCCGCGGTTCCGCATCGCCGTGCAGGTCGAGGGCCTCGAGCCCGGTCTCGGCGACGGCACGTCGAAGCGGATTGCCGAGCAGGCGGCCGCCCAGGCGCTTCTGGAGCGGGAGGGGATCGGAGCCTCGCCGGAGGCGGGGCCGACGGAGACAGCATGACCGCACACGACGAAGACGAGCACGACCGGGACGGCCCCGACGGTCCAGGCGGGGCGGAGCCCCCGCGCGATCCGTCTGCCCTGCCGGGCACGCCCGCCGATGCCCGAGCCGGCTTCGTGGCGCTGATCGGCGTGCCCAACGCCGGCAAGTCGACCCTGCTGAACAGCCTCGTCGGCACTAAGGTTTCGATCGTCTCCCGAAAGGTGCAGACGACCCGCGCGCTGGTGCGGGGGATCCTCATCGAGGGCTCGGCCCAGGTGGTCCTCGTCGACACGCCCGGCATTTTCGCGCCCAAGCGCCGCCTCGACCGGGCGATGGTTCACTCGGCCTGGAGCGGCGCGGCGGACGCCGACGCGGTGTGCCTGCTGGTCGACGCGCGCAAGGGGATCGACTCGGAGGTGGAGGCCGTGCTCGGCCGGCTCGGCGAGGTGAGGCGGGAGAAGCTGCTGATCCTCAACAAGATCGACCTGATCCCGCGGGAGCGTCTGCTCGACCTCGCGGCCAAGCTCAACGCCGCCGCTCCCTTCGCCGAGACCTTCATGATCTCGGCGCTGAACGGCGACGGCGTTGACGACCTGCGCCGCGCCCTGGCGGCCCGGATGCCGGCGGGACCCTGGCTCTATCCGGAGGATCAGGTCTCGGACGCGCCGCTGCGCATGCTCGCCGCCGAAATCACCCGGGAGAAGATCTACGACCGGCTGCATGAGGAGCTGCCCTACCGCTCCACCGTTGAGACCGACCAGTGGCAGATCCGGTCCGACGGATCCGTGCGGATCGAGCAGACGATCTTCGTCGAGCGGGAGAGCCAGCGCTCGATCGTGCTCGGCAAGGGCGGGCAGACCATCAAGGCGATCGGACAGGCGGCGCGCGTCGAGATCGCCGAGGCGGCCGACGCCAAGGTTCACCTGTTCCTGCACGTGAAGGTCCGTGAGAATTGGGCCGACGATCCGGCCCGCTACCGCGAGATGGGCCTGGAATTTCCGCGGGGCTGACCCGTCAGGTGCTGGGCTTCCGGCTCGATTGCGGTATAAATCGCGGCGTTCCCCCGGATAAACCGAGTCGGGCGCGGGCCCGACCCGCTCCGCCGCGGATTTGCGTTCCGGAGCCGGCTCTCCAGATCCCGAATACTTCATGCGCCATGCCGTCTACGGTCTGCCGCCGGTCGACCTCGCCGAGGTCCCCGGTGACGCCGTCCAGCTTTCCCCGTTGATCCCCGGCGCCGAACGACTGGAGGATCTGTCCGAGAACAGCATCGATTCGGCCACGGTGCTGGCGCCCCCCGGAACGGTCGAGCGGCGCTACGTGCTCGCGCAGATGCTGCGTGCGCTTGGGCCGGGCGGCCGCATGGTGGCGCTGGCGCCGAAGGATCGCGGCGGTACCCGCTTGGCCAAGGAACTCACGACGTTCGGATGTGCCGCCGCCGACCAGCCGCGCCGGCATCACCGGATCTGCACGGCCGAGCGGCCGCCTTCGCTGGCCGGTCTCGCCGAGGCGATCGACGATGGGGCTCCCCGCCACGTCGACAATCTCGCCCTGTGCACGCAACCGGGTATCTTCTCCTGGGACCGGCTCGATCCCGGCACGGCGCTTCTCTTGGCGAACCTGCCGACGCTCAAGGGCCGCGGCGCCGATTTCGGCTGCGGTCTCGGCATCCTCTCCCGCGCGGTCCTCAGGTCCGACGCCGTGGCGACCCTCACGCTGGTGGAGATCGATCGCCGGGCCGTCGAGATGGCGCGCCGCAACGTCGCCGACCCGCGGGCGACGATCCATTGGGCGGATGTCCGGACCCCCGGCGTGGTGCCCGACCATCTCGATTTCGTCGTGACCAACCCGCCCTTCCATGAGGGCGGGAGCGAGGATCCGTCCCTCGGCCGCGCCTTCATCGCCCGGGCCGCCGAGGTGCTTCGTCCCGGCGGCACGCTGTGGCTCGTCGCCAACGCGCATCTGCCCTACGAGGCGAGCCTGCGCGAGGCGTTCCGGCACGTCGCGGTGGCCGTGCAGGCAGGCGGCTTCCGGGTCTACGAGGCGCGCCGGTGAGCGCTGCGAAGTCCGTCCGGCTCGACAAGCTCCTCGCCAACCTCGGTTACGGCTCCCGGCGTGAGGTCCAGGGGCTCGCCCGCGCCGGCGCCATTCGCCTTGACGGTGCGGAGCTGGAGGATGCCGGGGATCGGATCCCCCTCGATCAGGATCTGCCCGACCGCCTGACAATCGACGGCGAGCCCCTCGACCCGCTGCCCGGACTCTGCCTGATGCTGCACAAGCCGCTCGGCGTCACCTGCTCGCACAAGGAGGCCGGTCCGCTGGTCTACGGATTGCTGCCGGAGCGCTGGCGCCGGCGGGAGCCGCCGCTCTCGACGGTCGGCCGCCTCGACAAGGAGACCTCGGGCCTGCTCCTGCTCACCGACGACGGCGTGCTGCTGCACCGGATCATCAGTCCGAAGGCCAGCGTGGCGAAGCGCTACCGTGTCACCCTCGACCGGCCGCTGGCGGGGAACGAGGCGACGGTCTTGGCCTCCGGGACGCTGATGCTGGAGGGCGAGGAGCGCCCCTTGTTGCCGGTGCGGCTCGACGTGGAGGATGAGACGCACTGTGCCGTGACGCTGACCGAGGGTCGATACCATCAGGTTCGGCGTATGTTCGCCGCACTGGGCAACCACGTGACGGCGCTGCACCGGGACCGGGTCGGCGGACTTGCTCTGCCGGCCGACCTGCCGGCGGGAGATTACCGGGTCATGGCGGCGGACGACGTGGCAGCGGTGTTCGCGACAGAGTGAGCTTGCACGGCGCGGCCTGCGCCGGATCGTTGCTCCGCGCCTTGCCTTCAACCCGCCCCTCTGCTAAGCGCCCGCCCATCCCACACGCGGAGCCGGCCTCATGCCTGAATGAGGCGTTTCCGGTGGTCGTCCGAGATCTCGGCCGGCCGCATCCCTCCGCGGCGGATATAACCGGAGAGCACAAAAGACATGGCCGTCGATTTCTCTATGCGTCAGCTCCTCGAAGCGGGCGCGCATTTCGGTCACCAGGCGCACCGCTGGAACCCGAAGATGCAGCCGTACATCTTCGGTACGCGCAACAACATCCACATCATCGACCTCGCCCAAACCGTGCCGGCGATGCACCAGGCGCTGCAGGCGGTGAGCGACACCGTCGCCAAGGGTGGCCGCGTGCTGTTCGTCGGCACCAAGCGCCAGGCGGCCGACACGATCGCCGAGGCGGCGAAGCGCTCGGCCCAGTACTACGTCAACTCCCGCTGGCTGGGCGGCATGCTCACCAACTGGAAGACGATCTCGGGCTCGATCTCGCGCCTGCGGAAGGTCACCGAGACGCTGGAGACCGGTGGCCCGGGCCTGACCAAGAAGGAGCGCCTGATGCTCTCCCGTGAGAAGGAAAAGCTCGAGAAGGCGCTCGGCGGCATCAAGGACATGGGTGGCGTCCCCGACCTGCTGTTCGTGATCGACACCAACAAGGAGCAGCTGGCGATCAAGGAGGCGAACCGCCTCGGCATCCCGGTGGCTGCCATCGTCGACACCAACTGCAACCCCGACGGCATCACCCACATCGTCCCGGCCAACGACGACGCCGGCCGCGCCATCGCGCTCTACTGCGACCTGATCGCCAAGGCCGCCATCGACGGCATCTCGCGTGCCCAGGGCTCGTCGGGCATGGATCTCGGCGCCTCCGAGGAGCCGATGGCCGAGGAGCTGCCGGCGAACGACGACGCGGCCGTCACGGTCGAGTCCGACGCCCTCGACCCGGCCGACGTGGCGATGCTCGCCGAGTCGACCGAGCATTTCGAGCTGCTCGCCGCCCCGCGCGGCGCGCCGGACGATCTGACCAAGCTCAACGGCGCCGGCCCGCAGATCGTGCAGAAGCTCAACGACGCCGGCATCTACCACTACTGGCAGCTGGCCGCGATGACCCCCGAGGACGTCGCTAAGGTCGATGCCGACCTGAAGCTCAACGGCCGCATCGACCGCGACTCGTGGGTCTCGCAGGCCCGCGGCTTCGTCGAGGCCGCCGCGGCGGCCTGATCCATCGGGACTCCGCGACGGCACCGTCATCGGGCCGTCGCGGTTCCAGGCATACCGGGCCCGGCCGCTCACCCGCGCGCCGGGCCTCTCGCATCCAGACCACACGAAAGGGATCGCCATGGCCAACATCACCGCCGCGATGGTGAAGGAGCTCCGGGAGAAGACCGGCGCCGGCATGATGGACTGCAAGGGCGCGCTCAACGAGACGCAGGGCGATATCGAGGCCGCCGTCGACTGGCTGCGCAAGAAGGGTCTCGCCAAGGCCGCCAAGAAGGCCGGCCGCGTCGCCGCCGAGGGCCTCGTCGCCGTCGAGTCCGCCGGCCACCACGCCGCCGTGGTCGAGGTGAACTCCGAGACCGACTTCGTCGCCCGCAACGACGCCTTCCAGGCCTTCGCCCGCGAGGCCGCCAAGATCGCGCTCAACACCGACGGCACGCTCGAGGGTCTCCAGGCCGCCCATTTCCCGGGTGCCGCCGAGACCGTCTCGGAGAAGCTGCAGGCCCTGATCGCCACGATCGGCGAGAACATGAACCTGCGCCGAGTCACCAAGCTTGAGGTCAAGAAGGGCGTCATCGCCTCCTACGTGCACAACCAGATCTCCGAAGGCCTCGGCAAGATCGGCGTGCTCGTGGCGCTGGAATCCGAGGGCGACGTCGACGCGCTGTCGACGCTGGGCCGCCAGATCGCCATGCACGTTGCGGCGACCAACCCGGTCGCGCTGGACGCCTCGGGCGTCGACGCGGCCACGGTGGAGCGCGAGTCGAACATTCTGCGCGAGAAGAACGCCGGCAAGCCGGATCACGTCCTCGCCAAGATCGTCGAGAGCGGCCTGAAGAGCTACTACAAGGAGGTTACCCTCCTGGATCAGCCCTTCGTGCACGACGGCTCGAAGACAGTGAGCCAGGTTCTGAAGGAAGCTGCCTCCAAGGTGGGCGGTCCGGTCACGCTGACGGGCTTCGTCCGCTACGCCTTGGGCGAGGGCATCGAGAAGGAGGAGGGGCCGGACTTCGCCACCGAGGTGGCGCAGCAGGCCGGTCGCGCCTGAACTTTCGGGCTCTTCGAATCGGTGATTTCCATGCCCCGTCCGGCGCACGCCGGGCGGGGTTTCTTTGTCAGGCTCGAAACTTGAGCCGGGGCCGCGATCCCGAGAGGGGTCCATCGGCCGCCGTTCGCGCTATCATCCGTCATCCGCCGTGTTGCAGCGCACACCGCATCTCGCAGTCGCGCACTACCTTGGCGTTATGGCTCTGAAACCCTTCTCCTACCTGATGATCGGCGTGTTCGCGTCCGGTCTCGTCATGACCATCTTGGGCGCCGTCGGCGTTCTGGCCGGCAGCTGACATCGGCAGCCGGCATGCCATCGACGATGCCGGCGCCTCACCCCGCTAAGAATGACGCATCCAGGGTTGATCCCCACTCCGGTTGTGCCTCCACCGGTCGATCTCGCCGGATCAGCCTCAACCCCTCGACGCGGCTCCCACGCCTGACGTAGAAGCCTCCCGGCTTGCGCGATGCGGGATGGAGCCGGGGACACCGATGCCGGATACGACGCCGTTTCGCCGGATCTTGCTGAAGCTGTCGGGTGAGGCTCTGGCCGCGCCGGACGGCTACTGGCTGCATCCCCCGACCCTCGCGGGGCTCGCGGAGGACATCGCTCGCACCATCGAGGCGGGCGCTGAGATCGCCATCGTGGTCGGCGGCGGCAACATGATCCGCGGGGCGCGGATCTCGGCGGCCGGCTGGATCGACCGGGCCACGGGCGATTCCCTCGGAATGATGGCTACCGTCATGAACTCGCTGGCCATCGAGACCGCGCTGAACGCGGCCGGGGTCCAGGCGCGGACGATGTCGGCGGTGTCGATGCCGACCATCTGCGAGACCTATGCCCGTCAGCCGGCCCTGCACCACCTCGACAAGGGCCAGGTGGTCGTCCTGGCCGGCGGCACCGGCAATCCGTTCTTCACCACGGACACGGCGGCCGTCCTGCGCGCTGCGGAACTCCGCTGCGACGCCGTGCTCAAGGCGACCCAAGTCGACGGCGTCTACTCAGCCGATCCGAAGAAGGACCCTGGCGCCACGCGCTACGACCGCATCACCCACGACGAGGCGATCGCCCGCGACCTCAAGGTGATGGACACCGCCGCCTTCGCGCTGGCCCGGGAAAGCCGGCTGTCGATCCTCGTCGGCTCGCTGCACCCGCCGAGCTCGATCGCCGCAATCCTGTCTGGCGAGGCGCCCTCGACCCTCGTGGCGCCCTGACGCGGCGGCGGGAATGCCGCCGCGACCGTTTGCGGCCCTGAAAAAATTCGTCCATTGAGGCCGCGACCGCCCGCGCCGGGCTCAAGACCACGTCAGACGTCTCGGGACGACCCTCATGGCCACACCGGAATTCGACCTCAACGACATCAAGCGCCGCATGCAGGGCGCCGTCGCCTCGCTCTCGAAGGATCTCGGCTCGCTGCGCACCGGGCGTGCCACGCCCTCGCTCCTCGACCCAATCCAGGTCGACGCCTACGGCTCGATGATGCCGATGGCCCAGGTGGCCACCGTGAGCGTGCCGGAGCCCCGGCTCCTGTCGATCTCGGTCTGGGACCGCAGCATGGTCACGGCCGTCGAAAAGGCGATCCGCGAGTCCGACCTCGGCCTCAACCCGCAAACCGAAGGCCAGACCATCCGGCTCCGCATCCCCGAGATGAACGAGCAGCGCCGCAAGGAGATGGTCAAGGTCGCCCACAAGTACACCGAGGAGGCCCGCGTCGCCGTGCGTCACGTCCGCCGGGACGGCCTCGACCACCTCAAGAAGCTCCTGAAGGACAGCGCCATCTCGGAGGACGACGAGAAGCGCCAGGCCGCCGACGTGCAGAAGGCGACCGATCAGTACATCGGCGAGATCGACGGCGTGCTGGCCTCCAAGGAGAAAGAGATCATGCAGGTCTGAGGCGAAGGGACCGGACGCGTGACCGCCGCCGCCGCACCGGCCGCGCGTCCCTCGGGGCGGCGCGAGCTGTGGCTGCGCGTCGCCTCGGGCGTCGTGCTCGGGGCTGGCGTGCTGGCCGCGCTGATCTATGGCGGCTGGCCTTTCGCCGGAATCTGGCTCGCTGCCGGCATCATCGGTTTCGCCGAATGGATGGTGATGAGCCGCACCGAGCCCCGCGAGGTGCTGATCGCCCTCGGCGCGGCGACCCTCGGTGCCCTGCTGCTCTGCCAGCGCGGCGGTGCTCCGGCGTCGGCCTGCGTGGCGGTCCTGCTGCTCGGCGCCGCGGCCAGCGCCACGGTGGCGCGGACGGGACGCGGGCGGCTGCGCGCCTTCGTCGGCGTGCTCGGCGCGGCGGCGATCGCGGCGGTGCCGGTGGCCCTGCGCGACGATCCTGCCATCGGCCTCGTCGGGCCGGCCTGGATGTTCGCGGTGGTCTGGTCCACCGACATCGCGGCCTATTTCGCCGGCCGGAAAATCGGCGGTCCGAAACTGATGCCCCGGGTCTCGCCCAACAAGACGTGGTCTGGAGCGCTCGGCGGCCTCGTCGGTGCGGTCGCGGCCGGGACCCTGGTGCCGGTGGTGGCCGATCTCGCCGGGATGACGCTTCCGAGCGCCGCCTCCCTGCCGGTGGTGGCGGGCGCGAGCGCGCTCGCCTCGGTCCTGAGCCAGGCGGGCGACCTGATCGAATCCGGTCTCAAGCGCCATTACGGCGTCAAGGATTCCGGGAAGATCATTCCCGGCCACGGCGGCGTCATGGACCGGCTCGACGGATTCTTCGCGGTGGCCGTGTTGGCGGCCGTCTATCTCGCCCTGCGCGGGGGCGGTCTGATCGCGTGACGATGAGGGAGTTGAATCCGTGACCCAGATCGTCACTGTCTTCGGCGCCACCGGCTCGATCGGCCGCTCCACCGCCGATCTCCTCGCCCAGCACGCCGATCGGTTCCGCGTCGGTGCCCTGGTGGGCGGCAAGGATCCCATTGCCCTGGCGAAGGTCGCGCGGGAGCTGAACGCCTCCTTCGCGGCGCTCGCCGACGAAGCCGCCGGGCCGGCCCTGGCCGAGGCCCTGTCGGGCTCCGGCATCCTCAGCGGCGCGGGGGAGGGGGCCGTCATGGAGGCGGCCGCCCGGGACGCCGACATCGTGGTCGCGGCGGTGAGCGGTGCGGCGGGATTGAAATCGACCCATGCCGCACTGCGCCTCGGTCGCAAGGTCGCGCTCGCCAACAAGGAGAGCCTTGTTTGTGCCGGCGACGCCTTCATGCGTGATGCCGCGCGCTACGGCGCCACGATCCTGCCGATGGATTCCGAGCACGATGCCTTGAGCCAGGCGTTGGCCGGCCGGCCCCTTGCCGATGTCCGCACCATGATGATCACGGCGTCCGGCGGCCCGTTCCGGACCTGGACACGCGAGCGCATCGCCGCCGCCTCTGCGGCCGAGGCTGCCGCCCATCCGACATGGTCGATGGGGATGAAGATCAACATCGACTCGGCCAGCTTGATGAACAAGGGCCTCGAGCTGATCGAGGCGCACCACCTGTTCGGCATCGAGCCCGAGCGCCTGGACGTGGTGGTGCATCCGCAATCGGTGATCCACGGCATGGTCTACTGGCTGGACGGCGCCGTCACCGCCGAACTGGCGCTTCCCGACATGCGGGTTCCCATCTCGCACTGCCTCGGGCTCGGGGACCGGCTGACCATCGAGCGGGGCCGGCCCCTGGACCTCGTGAAGCTCGGCTCGCTCACCTTCGAGGCCGCCGACGAAGCGCGCTTCCCGTGCCTGCGGATCGCCCGGGCGGCCCTGGCCGCCGGTGGCGCGGCGCCGACCGTGATGAACGCCGCCAACGAGATCGCCGTGGCGGCATTCATCGCCGGCCGAATCGGCTTCTACGGGATCAGCGACCTGGTGGAGCGCGCCTGCACGCACTTCGCCGATCAGTATCGGACCGCGCCGGCCGATGTGGACGAGGCCCTCGCTATCGACGCCCATGTCCGGGTCTGGAGCGCCGAGGCATTGCCAGAGTTGCGCGCCGCCGGCTGACGATCACTGTCAGAGCCGGATCTCAGCAATCCGGTCCGTAACCCGCGAGGAACACTCGCACCGCCTCGGCAACCTGAAACTGCTTCCGCGCTTCGTCCGCCATGCCCCCGGCGGCAAACAGCATGCGTGTCAGGAGCCCGGCCAGGCAGAGATGCAGGAAGTGCTGCGCCGCCAGGGTCGTATCGGCGATGCGCAGCCGGCCGCCTTTCACCTGGACGTCGAGATAGGCCGACAGCCGGGCCACGCCGCAAGCGGGGCCGGCCTCGTAGTAGACCTGCCCGAAATGCGGGAACTTCTCGCAGACGCCGATCACCATGCGATGAACCGAGATGTGCTCCGGACGGGACATCTCGTTCAGGAAGCTCATGCCGAGGCGGGTCAGGACGGCCGGAACATCCGTGTCCTCCGGATCGAAGGTGAACAGGGTCTCGGCGAGGCTGGCCTTCTCCTGTAGGATCAACGCTTCGAACAGCGCCTCCTTGCTGTCGAAATAGACGTAGAGCGTTCCCTTCGAGACCGCGGCGGCCCGGGCGATCTCGCCCATGCTCGCGCCGTCGTAACCGGCCGAGAGGAACACGGTCCGGGCCCCGTCCAGGATCTGTCGGCGCTTATCGCCCTCGTGAGCGGTTGCGCCACGCTCCAGCACTGCACCCTGTGCCATCTTCCCGCCCAGCGCGCTTGGCGCCGCTCCGCTTGACCGAACCGTTCGGTCAACATAATCTGCGGCACCTTCGGACCCGCGTCAAGGCGCGTCCGAATGATTGACCGAACGGTTCGGTCATTGGACGTGAGGCTTTCAGATGTCCCTGCGCGAGGACGCCGACCGCCCGTTTCCCGCCATCGAGGCTGGCGACGACGAGCGGGCCGAGAACCCGGCGCGACCTGCGCCTGCCGCGATCCCATCGGCCGCACCGGTGGCCGAGCCGGCGCGCGCTGCCCGCAAGCGCCCCCTCAGGCGCACGATCCTGCTCGGCGTTCTGCTGGCTGCACTTGGCTTCGGCGCGTATCAGGGCTGGCACTGGTGGACTGTCGGACGGTTCTTCGTCTCGACGGACGACGCCTATGTCCAGGCCGACATCTCGGTGCTGGCCGCGAAAGTGTCGGGCTATCTCGAATCGGTCCCGGTGGTGAACGGCCTGTCGGTGAAGAAGGGCGACGTGATCGCCAAGCTCGACGACGGCGACTACCGCCTCGCCCTTCAGGCGGCGCAGGACAAGCTGGCCACGCAGGAGAGCACCATCGCGCGGATCGCCCGGCAGACCGAGGCCGCGCAGGCGCAGGTCGCCCAGGCCGCCGCGCAGCTCGACGCGACCCGCGCGGACGCCGTGCGCGCCCAGGCGGATTTCACCCGCGCGACGCAGATGCAGGCGGATTACGTCGCCAAGTCGCGCATCGATCAGGCCCGCGCCGACCGTGACCGGACCGAGGCCTCGGTCAAGGCGATGGAGGCCGGTCTGGTCGCGGCCCGCGCCAATGTCGACGTTCTCCAGGCCCAGAAGCGCGAGGCCGAGAGCCTGGCGGCGGAGCTGCGCACCGCGGTTGACCGGGCGCGCCGCGACCTCGACTTCTCAGTGATCCGCGCGCCCTTCGACGGCGTCGTCGGCAACAAGGCCGTCGAGGCCGGCGCCTACGTATCGCCCGGCACCCGGATCGCCGCACTGGTGCCGCTTCAGAGCGTGCGCATCGACGCGAACTTCAAGGAGACCCAGGTCCAGCGCATGCGGCCGGGACAGCCGGTGACCGTGACGATCGACGCCTATCCGGATCGCGAGATCGAGGGCGTGGTGGAATCGTTCTCGCCGGCCTCCGGCTCCGTGTTCAGCCTGCTGCCGCCGGACAACGCCACCGGCAACTTCACCAAGATCGTGCAGCGCCTGCCGGTTCGCGTCCGCGTGCCGGAGGCGGTGGCCCGCGAGGGCCTGCTGCGGCCCGGCCTGTCGGCGGTGGTGCGGGTCGACACCCGTGCCGGCGCGGACCGGTCGGCGCTCGACCGGGCCGAAGCGGCCCGGCCGGTCAGCACCGCGAGCCGCTGAGACCGATCGTGGCCGCCACCGCCGCCATCTCCGCGGGCGCGCCGGCCGGCGCCGCCGAGCCGCCCCTCGACCGCCGCCGCATGGTGGCGTTCCTCTGCATGGTGTTCGGGATGTTCATGGCGATCCTGGACATCCAGATCGTCTCGGCGTCCCTCAACGAGATCCAGGCCGGCCTGTCGGCCTCGGGTGACGAGATCCCCTGGGTCCAGACCAGCTATCTCATCGCCGAGGTCATCTCGATCCCGCTGTCGGGCACGCTCTCGCGGGTGCTCTCGACGCGCTGGATGTTCGCGATCTCGGCGGGCGGCTTCACCGTCATGAGCCTGATGTGCGCGACCTCCTCGTCCATCGGCGAGATGATCGTCTGGCGGGCGCTCCAGGGCTTCATCGGCGGCGGCATGATCCCCACGGTCTTCGCCGCGGCTTTCACGATCTTCCCGCCCTCGAAGCGGACGATCGTGTCGCCGATGATCGGCCTCGTGGCGACCCTGGCGCCGACCATCGGGCCGACGGTGGGTGGCTATCTCACCGACCTGCTGTCCTGGCACTGGCTGTTCCTGATCAACGTCGTGCCGGGCATCTTCGTCACCGTCTCGACCTGGATCCTGGTCGATTTCGACAAGCCCAATTACGGCTTGTTGAAGTCTTTCGACTGGGCGGGGCTCGCCTTCATGGCGGGCTTCCTCGGTTGCCTCGAATACGTGCTGGAGGAGGGGCCGAACCACGACTGGCTGCAGGATGAGGCGGTCTTCGCCTGTGCGGTCATCTGCGGTCTGTCGGCGCTGCTGTTCTTCACCCGCGTCTTCACCGCCAAGCAGCCGATCGTGGACCTGCGCGCGTTCTCGGACCGCAACTTCGCCAGCGGCTGCGTCGCGAGTTTCGTGCTGGGCATCGGCCTCTACGGGCTGACCTACATCTACCCGGTCTATCTCGCCCGGGTGCGCGGCTACTCGGCGCTGATGATCGGCGAGACCATGTTCGTCTCGGGTCTGTTCATGTTCATCACGGCGCCGATCGCCGGCCGGCTCTCGGGCAAGGTCGATCCGCGCCTCATGATGGGCGTCGGTTTCGCGGGCTTCGCCTGCGGCACCTGGATCGTCACCGGGCTCACCAAGGACTGGGATTTCTACGAGCTGCTGCTGCCGCAGGTGCTGCGTGGCTGCTCGCTGATGCTGTGCATGATCCCGATCAACAATATCGCTCTGGGGACGCTGCCTCCGGCACGCATGAAAAATGCGTCCGGCCTCTTCAATCTCACGCGCAACCTCGGCGGCGCGGTCGGCCTCGCGCTGATCAACACCATCCTCAACGACCGCTGGGACCTTCACCTCACCCGCCTCCACGAGCGCTTCACCTGGGCGAACACCGCCGCCGTCGAGCGCCTCGACAGTCTGCAGCGCGGCTTCGACTCGTTCGGCAGTGCGGCCCCCGGCATGGCGCTCAAGGCCATGACCAACACCGTGCGGACGCAAGGGCTCGTCATGGCCTTCGAGGACGTGTTCCTCGCCCTGACGGTGCTGTTTCTGGCGATGGCCTGCGCCGCACCCCTGGTCCGGCGTCCGCAGGCCGTGGGAGGCGGGGGCGGCCACTGAGCGGCCGGCTGCCGCGATAGCGAGGATAGCGGGGACAGCACCGCTTCGCCCCCCTCGGACGGGGTCATCGCGTCCTGGGGCGTGCGACCTTCGCGGCCGGCTCGCAGGATTGCGTTGGCGGTCGGCTGCCCCGATCTGCTAAACAGGTCGGATGGTCGGCCCAGAATGCCGGCGCGGATACGGCCAGGAAACGGCGCATGGACTTCCTCAACGCGATGGGCGGGACCGCCGGCGGCTTCTTCGGTGCCGTGATCCCATTCCTGTTCGTGCTCACCGTCGTGGTCTTCGTCCACGAGATGGGTCACTTCCTGGTCGGCCGCTGGTGCGGCGTCGGCGTCCACGCGTTCTCGCTCGGCTTCGGGCCCGAGCTGTTCGGCTTCAACGACCGCCGCGGCACCCGTTGGAAGCTCTGCGCCATCCCGCTCGGCGGCTACGTGAAGTTCCACGGCGACGCCAACGGCGCCAGCATGCCCGATCCCGAGACCGTCGCACGGATGAGCCCGCAGGAACGGGCGATCAGCTTCCCGACGCAGCCGGTGGGCAAGCGCGCCGCGATCGTCGCCGCCGGCCCGGCGGCGAACTTCATCCTGGCGATCCTGCTGTTCGCCGGCGCGATCTGGCTCGGCGGCCGCTACGAGTTGCCCGCCCGCGTGTCCTCGGTGGAGCCGAACAGCGTCGCCGCCCAGGCCGGCTTCCAGCCCGGCGACGTGATCACCGCCATCGACGGCGAGAAGATCGGCGATTTCAACGCCATGTACCGGACCGTGACGGGCAGCGCCGGAACACCGCTGACCTTCACGGTGGAACGCGACGACAAGCCGATCACCATCCAGGCGACGCCCGCGACCTTCGAGGAGAAGACCCCGTTCGGCCGCCACCGGATCGGACGGCTCGGCATCCGCTCGCCCGCCGGATCGGAGGCCCGCCTCGTGCGCTACGGGGCGCTCGACTCGCTGAACCTTGGCGTGAAGGAGACGTACTTCGTCGTCGAGCGCACCTTCTCGTACCTCGGCAAGCTCGTAACCGGACGGGAATCCGCTGACCAGCTCTCCGGCCCGATCGGCATCGCCCGGGTCTCCGGGGAGGTCGCCAAGACCGGCGGCGTCGGCGGTCTGGTCGGGCTCATCGCGCTGCTTTCCGTGTCGATCGGCCTCCTGAACCTCTTCCCCGTGCCGCTCCTCGATGGCGGCCATCTCCTATTCTACGCCTTCGAGGTGGTGCGCGGCCGGCCGCTCAGCGAGCGCGCCCAGGAGATCGGCTTCCGGATCGGCCTCGCCCTCGTGCTGATGCTGATGCTGTTCGCCGCCTGGAACGACATCCTCAATCTCGGCGCCTCCTGGCGGAATACCTGACCGGGGTTATCGGCCGGCCCTCCGGCGCGGCTGGGCATTCTGTCCGGCCCGCACGGGAAAGGATGCCTCAATCCCGCCGCGATCCCGCCGGGACCATGCCCGGATCGGGTCTCGGAGGCGGCACAGAACAGCGTTAAGACGGTCTTCATGCGATCGGCGGCGGGTGTGAAATCGCCCGCTGCCGCAAGCGTTTACGCGATCTTCACCATGATCCGCGGTTTGCCCACAGGCTGAGCGGACCGTTAAGTGGCGCGAAGGCCACGACCCGGCAAAATCCCCTGACGATGGCCTCCCGCGCGTTTGCTTGGCAGGGGAATCCCGCTAAGAGCTACGCTTGGACCGAAGCCACGCTTGGACCAGGTGACGGGACGGCCGATCAACGGTCGCCCGTGACGGGCTTAACCCCCGCGACCAGAACAGAAACGGGCGATTGCATGATGTCGTTGACGGGGAAGCCCCGACGCAAGTCGGTGCGGAAAACCATCGTCCTAGTCACCGCGGGTCTTGGCGTCGTCCTGAGCGGGGCCGCTCAGGCGCAGCAGATCGTCGTCCAGGGCAACCAGCGCGTCGATGCCGACACGATCCGGTCCTACGTGACCGGGACGGCGTCCGGCTCCGCCGAGGAGGCCCGCCGCAACCTGCTCGCGAGCGGGATGTTCTCGGACGTGCGCGTGGCGCAGTCCGGCGGCCGCACGGTCGTCACCGTCCGCGAGAACAACCTGATCAACCGGGTGGTGTTCGAGGGCAACAAGAAGGTCGAAAAGGCGACTCTGGAAGGGATCGTCGAGGCCAAGGCGCGCGGCCCGTACAGCGAGGCGATCATCAACGCCGACCTCGCCCGCATCCGCGACGTCTACAAGCGCTTCGGTCGCGGCACCGCCAAGGTGACCTACCGCACGGTCGACCTGCCGAACGGCCGCGTCGACGTGATCTACCAGATCGACGAGGGCGATAAGACCGGCATCATCTCGATCAACTTCGTCGGCAACAACGCCTACTCGGACCGGACGCTGAAGGGGCTGATGAGCTCCTCGGAGATGAACTTCCTGTCGTTCATCAAGACCTCCGACGTTTACGATCCGGATCGCATCACCAACGACCTCGACCAGGTTCGCCGCTACTACCTCAAGAACGGCTATGCCGACTTCCAGGTGGTGAACGCGGACGCGCGCTACGTCGAGGGCGAGACTTCCGGCTACGTCATCACCATCACGGTGAACGAGGGCGAGCAGTACAAGGTCGGCGCGGTCTCGGTGGATTCGCGTCTCCCCGGTCTCGACACCACACGGCTCGACGGCAACGTCTCCGCCGCCGTGGGCGATGTGTACAACGCCGACGACGTGGAGAAGACGCTCAACAACGTCACCCGCGAGGTGAACCGCGCCGGCTATCCCTTCGCGCAGGTCCGTCCGACCGGCCAGCGCGACCCGGTCAACCACCAGGTCTCTCTCGGCTTCGTGGTCGAGGACGGCCCGCACGTCTACGTCGAGCGCATCAACATCCGCGGCAACACCCGCACCCGCGATTACGTCATCCGGCGCGAGCTCGATATCGCGGAAGGCGACGCCTACAACCGCGTGCTCACTGACCGCGCCGAGCGGCGCCTGAACGGTCTCGGCTTCTTCAAGAAGGTCCGGTTCTCCAACGAGCCTGGCTCCGCCCCCGACCGCGTGGTGATCAACATCGACGTCGAGGATCAGCCCACGGGTTCGTTCTCGGTGGCGGGCGGCTACTCCACCCAGGACGGCATCATCGGCGAGGTCTCGGTCTCCGAGTCGAACTTCCTCGGCCGCGGCCAGTATGTCCGCCTCGCCGGCACGGGCGGCCAGTACTCGCGCGGCGTCGATTTCTCGTTCACCGAGCCGTACTTCCTCGGCTACCGGCTCGCGGCCGGCTTCGACGCTTTCTACAAGTACTCCGATCTGACCCGGTACTCGCGCTACGAGACCACGGTGTATGGCGGCCAGCTCCGCCTCGGCCTGCCGATCACCGAGGAGTTCGGCATCACGCTGCGCTACTCGCTGTACAACACCGAGCTGAAGGTCCCGAACACGCTCAAGCGGCCGTACAACGACTGCTCGGTGCCGATCCCCGGCTACACGGCGGTCTACGCTGGCGGTACGATCGATCCGAACACGGGCCGGAACATCGGCGGTCAAGCCCTCTACCCGAACTGCGCCTACGACGGCGAAGCCTCGATCGCCATCAAGGGCTCGCAGGGCAACACGTTGACCTCGCTGGCTGGTCTGACGCTCGCCTACTCCACCCTCGACGTGATCGGCGCGCCGCGTAACGGTCTCTACGCCGAGCTGAAGCCCGACGTGGCAGGCCTGGGCGGCGACTCCAAGTTCTTCCGCGTGACCGCCGACGCGCGGTACTACAAGGAGCTCTTCGAGGACGTGGTCGGCTTCGTCCGCTTCCAGGGCGGCCACATCGAGTCGATCGACGGCAAGCCCCTGCGCGTGACCGACGAGTTCTTCCTCGGCCCGTCGCTGGTCCGCGGCTTCGCGCCGAACGGCATCGGCCCGCGCGACGTCGGCATCGCCGACGCCCGCTCGAACGCGATCGGCGGCTCGACCTACATCGGCGGTACCCTCGAGGTGCAGTTCCCGCTGCCGCTCGTCCCGCGCGACCTGGGCCTGAAGGGCGCGGTCTTCGCCGATGCCGGCACGCTGTTCGGCTATCACAGCCGGCGCGCCTTCGACGTGAACGGCGACGGCTTCATCAACGGCACCGCGCCGCAGACCGGGCGATGCAACTTCTCGGCCTTCACCATCGGCGTCGAGCCGGAATGCGTGAACGTCCGCGACACCGCCGCGATCCGTTCGTCCATCGGCGCGTCCATCCTGTGGAACTCGCCACTCGGCCCGATCCGGTTCGACTACGCCTACGCCCTCACCAAGGACGAGGGTCAGTCGATCTACGTGCCCCTGCTGGGCAAGGTCGGCCATATCGGCAAGGATCAGACCCAGGCGTTCCGCTTCTCCGGCGGCTCGCGCTTCTGATAAAAACCTCGCGCGTCGGCCGGATCTATCTCCGGCCGGCGCGTTGGTGCGCATGTCAGATCCCGTCTTCTTCACTGCTGCCGTTGGCCTCACCCTGGCCGAGATAGCGGCCGCCGCGGGCGCGGCCCTTCCGGAAGGGGCGGATCCGGAGCACCGGCTCGCCGGTGCCGCGTCGCTCGAGAGCGCCGGCCCGCAGCACCTCGCCTACATGGACAACGCCCGTTACGGCGAAGCCCTCGCCGCCACGCGGGCCGGCGCCTGTCTGGTCTCGCCGCGCTTCGCGGCGCGCTGTCCCGGCGGCACGATCGCTCTCGTCAGCCGCGACCCTTACCGCGCCTACGCGGCGCTGCTCGGCCGCCTGCATCCCGATGCGCTCCGTCCCGGCTCGCAATTCGCAGCCCGCGGCGTCGCGCCGGGGGCCCATGTCCACTCGGAGGCGCGGCTGGAAGAGGGGGTCACGGTCGATCCCGGGGCGGTGATCGGGCCGGGCGCCGAGATCGGAGCCGGTACGGTGATCGGCCCGAACGCGGTGATCGGCCCCGGCGTGCGCATCGGCCGGGATTGCGCGATCGGGGCCGGCACGACCCTCAGCCACGCGCTCCTCGGAAACCGGGTGATCCTCCACCCCGGCGCCCGGGTCGGCCAGGACGGATTCGGCTTCGCCATGGGCGCCACCCATCTGAAGGTGCCGCAGGTCGGCCGGGTGATCGTCCAGGACGACGTCGAGATCGGCGCCAACACCACGATCGACCGGGGCGCCTCGCGCGACACCGTCATCGGCGAGGGCACCAAGATCGACAACCTCGTGCAGATCGCCCACAACGTGGTGATCGGCCGGCACTGCGTGATCGTGTCGGGGGTCGGGATCTCGGGCTCGACCACGCTGGAGGATTACGTCGTCCTCGGCGGGCAGGTCGGCGTCGTCGGCCATCTGCGGATCGGCCGCGGCTCGCAGATCGCGGGTTCCTCCAACGTCAATCGGGACGTGCCCCCGGGCAGCCGCTGGGGCGGCACGCCCGCCAAGCCTGTGCGCGCGTGGTTCCGCGAATTGACGACGCTGGCCCGCCTCGCGGAGCGGTCCGGGAAGGCCGGGGCGGACGACGAGGCCTGAGACGCAGGCCGCCGATGTGTGCCGCACGCCTCCCGCTGTGTCGCCGACCGGTCCGGAAGGTCTTGCGCTTCCGGCGATTTCTTCCGAAGAGGGCGGTCCGTTCGCCGTCGGCGGCCGGAGGTCAGGCCGCCCGGAGCGGCACGTCGAGGTGCGGATTCAGATGAGTGAGGCGGCGCGCGAGACCGGCGGTGAGCTGGGCACAGCCGATATCCAGACATTGCTGGAGTTGCTGCCGCACCGCTACCCGTTCCTCATGGTGGACCGCATCGTCGAGATCGACGGTGACGAATCCTGCGTCGGCATCAAGAACGTCACCGCCAACGAGCCGCAATTCATGGGGCACTTTCCGGAGCTGCCGGTCTTCCCCGGCGTGCTCCTGATCGAGGGCATGGCGCAGACGGCGGGCGCGATCTGCTGTCGTCACATCCGGACGGACGAGCTGCGCACCAAGCAGGTGTTCTTCATGACCATCGACAAGTGCAAGTTCCGCAAGCCCGTCACGCCCGGCGACCAGGTGCGCTTCCACATGAAGAAGACGAACCAGCGCCGGACCATGTGGTGGTTCCGCGGCGAGGCCCGGGTCGACGGCACGCTGGTGGCCGAGGCTGAGATCGGCGCCATGCTGGTGACGGAGTGAGCGCGCCCTTCATCCATCCGAGCGCGGTGGTCGAGCCGGGCGCCGCGATCGGCGACGGGAGCCGGATCGGTCCCTTCTGCCACGTCGGGCCCGAGGTCGTGCTCGGTCCGGATTGCGAGCTCAACAGCCACGTGGTGGTGGCGGGCCGAACCACGATCGGGCCCCGCACCCGGATCTTCCCGTTCGCGTCGATCGGGCACCCGCCGCAGGACCTCAAATACCGGGGCGAGGCCTCCACGCTCACGATCGGGTCCGACTGCCTGATCCGTGAGGGCGTCACCATGAATCCCGGCACCAGCGGCGGCGGCCTGGAGACCACGGTCGGCGACCACTGCACCTTCCTGGCGAACTCCCATGTCGGCCACGACTGTCGGGTCGGCGATCACGTGATCTTCTCCAACAACGTGATGCTGGCGGGCCACTGCTCGGTGGGCGATTACGCGATCCTCGGCGGCGGCGCCGCCGTGATCCAGTTCGCCCGAGTCGGGGCGCACGCCTTCGTGGGCGGCCTCTCGGGCCTGGAGAACGACTGCATTCCCTACGGGATGGTGCTCGGCAACCGGGCGACCCTGTCGGGGCTCAACATCATCGGGCTGCAGCGGCGCGGCTTTGCCCGGGAGGACATCCACGCCTTGCGGCGGGCCTACCGCCTGCTCTTCGCCCCGGAGGGCACGCTGATGGAGCGCGTCGAGGACGTGGCCGCGACCTTCGAGTCCCACGCGGCCGTGCGGGAGATCCTCGATTTCATCCGCAGCGGTGGCAAGCGCTCGATCTGCACGCCGCGCGAGGTGCCGACCCCGATCAGCGCCGCCTGAGGGGCGGATCGTGCCGGCCGATCCCAAGCCCGGAGAGGCCCTCGTCCTCATCGCCGGGGCCGGGCGCCTGCCGGAACTCGTCGCCGAATCCCTGCGCCGGGCCCAACGGCCGTTCCGCGTGATCGCCCTGCGCGGCTTCACCGGGCAGGCCCTGCAGGCCAGCGCCGACGCCACCGTCGATCTCCTGGACCTCGCCGCGACCCTGAAGCTGCTGCGGCGCTGGGGGCCGGCCGTGGTTGTGCCGGCGGGCGGCGTCTCCCGCCCGAGCCCGGCCGCCATCCTCAATGCCGGCGCGGCGCTGCGCAACCGCGAGGCCCTGCGGGCGATCGCGGGCGGTGGGGACGACCGCCTCCTGCGCGCCGCCCTGGCCCTCGTCGAGGAGGAGGGGCACCGGGTCCTCGGCGTCCACGAGGCGGCGCCGGACCTGCTCTGCCCGGACGGTCCGATCGGGCGGCGTTCACCCGATGCGGCGGCGGCGGCGTCGATCCGCACCGGCCGCGGCGTCCTGGACGCACTCTCACCCTACGATCTCGGTCAGGCCGTCACGGTGGCGGGAGAACGGGTGCTGGCGGTGGAGGGCCCCGAAGGTACCGACCGGATGCTCGCCCGCGCACGCGCCCTCGGACGCCGCCCGTTCGGTCGGGGGCGTCCGCTCCCCGCCACGGTGCTGGTGAAGGCACCCAAGATCGGTCAGGACCTGCGCGTCGACCTGCCGGCGATCGGGCCGCGCACGGTGCGCAACGCCGCGAAAGCCGGCTGCGTGGGCCTCGCGCTGGAGGCGGGCGGCACCCTGGTGATCGACCGGGCCGCCACCGCCGCGGAGGCCGACCGCCTCGGGCTGTTCGTCGTCGGCTACGGCAGCGCCCCGTGAGCGCCGCCCGGTCCCGCACCATCTGGCTCGTCGCCGGCGAGGATTCCGGCGATCAGCTCGGCGCCAAGCTGATGCGGGCGCTGCGCGCGGCGGCGCCGGACACGACCTTCGGCGGCGTCGGCGGCGAGGCGATGGCCGAGGCCGGGCTCGTCTCCCTGTTCCCCCTCGATGACGTGGCGGTCATGGGCTACCTGCCGGTGCTCGCCCGGGCCCGGACGCTCCTGCGGCGCATCCGCGAGACCGTGGCAGCGGCGGTGCGCGCCCGGCCGGACGTGCTGGTGATCATCGACAGTCCCGGCTTCACCCACGCGGTGGCGCGGCGGGTGCGCAAGGCGGCGCCCGGCATCCCCATCGTCGATTACGTCTCGCCGAGCGTCTGGGCGTGGCGCCCCTGGCGGGCGAAGGGCATGCGCCCCTTCATCGACCATGTCATGGCGCTTCTTCCCTTCGAGCCGGACGCGCATCTGCGTCTGGGCGGACCGCCCTGCACCTATGTCGGACACCCGCTGATCGAGCGCCTCGCGGAGCTGCGCCCGGGAGGTCCGGAGCAGCGCACCCGCGACGCCGGCCCGCACAGCCTCGTGGTGCTGCCCGGGTCGCGCCGGTCCGAGATCGAGCGGCTGATGCCGGTCTTCGGGCAGGTGCTGGAGCGTGTGTCCCGCGCCCATCCGGTCGAGGCGGTTCTGCCGGCCGTGACGCGCCACCGCGGTCTCGTCGAGCGCCTCGCGGCGGCGTGGCCGGTGCCGGCGCGGATCGTCACCGGCGAGGCGCCGAAATACGCCGCGTTTCGGGGCGCCCGCGCGGCGCTCGCCGCCTCCGGCACAGTGACGCTCGAACTGGCGCTCGCGGGCGTGCCGATGGTCGTCGCCTACAAGGTCTCGCGGACGGAGGAGTTCATCGCCCGCCGGCTCATCCAGGTCCCCAGCATCGTGCTGCCGAACCTGATCCTCGGTGAGAACGCCGTGCCGGAATTCGTCCAGGCGGAGTGCGCGCCGACGACCCTCGCTCAGGCGCTGTTGCCCCTGTTGACGGAGGGCGCTCCCCGCGACGCGCAGCTCGCCGCCCTCGCCCGGATCGACGGGCGGATGAGGCTCCCGGACAACGACACGCCGAGCCGCGCCGCCGCGCGGATCGTCCTCCGGGCGTCGGAGGGACGGTGAGGCCGCAGAACTCGAATGGACGACGTCAGCCTGTGCGCCGGCCGCAACGCACGTAGGTGGTGCTGCCGCGGTTGCTCGACCACGTCAGGTGGTCGCCGTCCACCATCAGGCGAACCTGCGAGGACCAGCGCCGGCCACGATCGGTGCAGTCGGCAACCGTGACCCAGGCGTTTCCGGTGCGGCGCGTGTCGTGGAAGGTGCAGAGGGTTCGGCCGGCCCTCGCGTGATCCGGGGTGATCGTCGCGGGGATGTAGCCGCGCCGCCGCGAGGGAGCTCCGCAGGCTCCGGGTGTCGGACCCCATACGCCGACATACTCTGCACTCGTCGGGGAACTGACCGCGGCACCGGCGGCCGCCGGCGCGGACCGTGCGAGTTGAGCGGGTGCCGCCGCCGGGTCGGCCGGCGCGGGTGCGGGAACGGACGACTCCGGGGCGCTGCGCGCGGGTGCATCCAGCAGGACCACGCGGCGGGCTGCCGCCTGCTGCTCCGAGGGCATATCGATGGAGGGCGCCGCGCCGACTGATGGACTGCGGAACGGCAGATCCTCCGTCAGGTAGGCCGCGCTGTAGGCGAACAGGCCGAGCCAGCCGGCGATCAGCAGAACCGGCACGGCGTAGCGACGCCTGGAGCCGGGACGCGTCCCGCCGCCTGGATCCGCCAGCACCAATGCCCCCATGGTCACCCCCCCGGTCGTCCGGTCAGCGGCCGAAGATCCCCTTCAGGAACTGAGCCGTCCGGTTGCGCTTGCGCTTGCGCTCCAGCTCCGACGCGTCCTTGAGCCACGCGACCTGGACGACGCGCCGCTCGCCCTCGAACGGCTCGTGACCGTGCCAGGAATTGTCCGCCCGCAGAAATGCGAACATCGTGCCCATGGTGGGCGGCACCTCCACCGCGAAGGGCTCGTAGTTCCGCCCGTCGTACAGCACCCGGAGCCGGCCGGCGGCCGGGGCGTCCCAGGCGTCGTTCATGTAGACGAGGAGCGTCAACACCTTCGAGGGGCCGTCCGTGTGGATCGAGCCGTACTTGAGCTGGCTGCGCCGCATGATCGTGGTGAGGCGCGGACACGAGACGAGGTCGATTCCGAACTTCTCGCCGAGGATTTCCGAGAACGCGTCGCTCTCCAGCTCGTCGATCAGCGCCTTGAAGCGACCCTTCAGGGCCACCTCATCCACCGTGAGGTAGCCGGGCTTGGCGATGTCGGGGAAGTCGCGGCGGATGTCGTCGATCGCCTCCGGGTTCAGCACGTTGGTGCCGAGCGCGTAGGCGTAGGGTTCGCGGGAAACGGGAGCGGCGCGCACCGCCGAGACGTCGAGGATCGAGAGGGCGGACATCGTGGGGGTCCCTTGGCTCCGGCTGGCGTCTCCGGCAGGCGATCTCCGGCCCGCCGCACGCCACGACGCGTGCCGGAAGGCCGGTCGGGCGGGGCATGCCGAGGCCGCCTGCGCCGAACCTCCGCGCTCACGCCGGCGCGGCCCCGCACGGCGGTCCCGGGAATCTCATAATCCGCCGATTGCGGCGGTCCCACGGCGAAAGCGGCCCGGTGGCGCATTCCGGTGACAGTCTCGGGCCGCCGGCTTGTGCAGGATGGCGCCGAGCTCGTGGGCATTCTTCCCGGGCACGTGTTGGAACCCGTTGTTGATGAGGCCGCTGGTCCTCGCCCTGCTGTGCGCCCACCTTGCCGCCGTCGCGACCGGGGTGGATGCGTTCGCCCAGTCGCGGCCGCCGCGCGGGTCGTCGCCCACGGCCCGGATGACCTGCGCCGAGGCGATGGCGCTGGTGAAGGGCGAGGGGGACGTCGTGATCGCCACCGGCGGCCCTCCGGAGCGTTTCGTCAGTGGGCCCGGCCGCTGCGGCGGCTCGGAGATCGCCGAGCTGCGCTTCGTGCCGACCCGCGACAATCCGCAATGCCCGATCGGCTATCATTGCCGCGAGCCCGGCTTCGAAGAGTGGAACTGGTAGGCGTGCAGCCGGTGTAAATCGCCGCACGCACGGAACGTGACCAAAGTTTCACGCGACAGCGCGGGCCACGTGCCCTTATCTCGCCATCACCCGGGGCCAAGGCCGCCGGGTTGCGCCCCCTGCCGGGCGCGGACGGGATGGGGGATCGACGCGTGGCAGCACTCAGGACCGGACTGGGGATCCAGGCCGTGCTCACGGCCCTGGCCGCGCTGATCCTGCTGGCATTCCCCGGTATCCCGAGCCCGCCGCTCTACGTCTCGCTCGCCGGCTTCGCGCTTGCCGGGATCCTGATCGCCTCGAACGGCATCTCGGCCTACCTGAAGGTCTTCGTGTCGGTCTACGGCGTCGGCTACCTGCTGCTCGCCGGATCGAAGACCATCGCGGCCATGGGCCTGCTGCCGCCGGTGATCGCGGCCCTCCTGCCGCCGGCCTTCGCCGCCACCGGCGCGGTGGTCTTCGCCGCCATCGTGCTGGGCATCTCGTATCTCGAGCCGATCCGCGCCATCACCAACATCGCCGACCCGTATTTCGCCAACCGTGACAAGCCGACCAAGGAGATCGGCCTGTTCCGCTGGTTCGGCACCACCGAGGGCCGGATCGGCCGCAACCTCGTGGCGCTCTCGATCTTCGTGAACTTCGCCGACGTGGCGCTGACGCTGCGGTTCAACTTCTTCTACCGCGATATCTACAACTCCCTGCAGGAGTACGACGCCAACGCCTTCTGGTACCAGCTCCTCTGGGTGTTCGTGCCGCTGGCCACGCTGAACATCGCCATCGGCATGTTCGACCTGTTCGTGGATTCCTCGCTGCTGATCCGCTGGCGAACGTGGCTGACCCACAGCCTTTACGAGCGCTGGCTCGGCAACGGCACGCATTACCGGATCCCGTTCACCGACGAGGAGGCCGACAACCCGGATCAGCGCATCCAGGCCGACGTCAACAGCTTCATCGTGCAGACCACGACGCTGTCGATCCGGCTGCTGAGCCAAGCCGCGCAGCTCGTCTCGTTCATCGTGATCCTCTGGACCCTGTCGCGCGACTTCGTCGTGCCGTTCACCGATGCGGTGATCCCGGGCTTCCTGGTCTGGCTGGTGATCGCCTACGCGGTGGTCGGCACGTGGCTCACCCACCTGATCGGCCGGCCGCTCATCGGGCTCGACTTCCGGCAGGAGCGGGTGGAGGCGGATTTCCGCTTCGCGCTCGCCCGCAACCGCATCTATTCCGAGCAGATCGCGCTGCTGCGCGGCGAGCGCGCCGAGGCCTCGCGGCTGGCGACGCTGTTCCACAGCGTCATCGACAACTACATCGGGATCATCTTCCGCCGCATCAAACTGATCGCCTTCACGTTTAGCTACCGGCAGGCGAGCGTGATCTTCCCGATGGTGCTGGCGGCGCCCTCGTTCTTCGCCAAGAAGATCACCCTGGGCGCGCTTCAGCAGACCTCTCAGGCCTTCAGCCAGGTGCAGAGCTCGCTCTCGTTCTTCGTGGATTCCTACACGACACTCGCCGCCTACAAGGCCAACACCAATCGTCTCGGCTCCTTCCGCCGGGCGATGACCAAGGCCGAGGCGCTGGAGAATGCCGGCTACGGTCTGGTCCAGGGCAACGAGAGCACCGGCGACGTCACCGGGCGCGGACTCGTCCTCGCCCTGCCGGACGGGCGCCCCATCGTCACCGCCGAAACCCTGACGCTGCCGCGCGGCGGCGCGACGCTGGTCACGGGTCCCTCCGGTTCGGGCAAGTCGACCCTGTTCCGGGCGATCGCGGGAATCTGGCCCTTCGGCAAGGGCCGGGTCGACGTGCCCGCCGGCCAATCGGCACTGCTGCTGCCGCAGCGGCCCTACATCCCGCAGGGCACGTTGCGGGGCGCCGTCGTCTACCCGAACACCACCGACCAATTCTCGGATTCGGCCATCCGGGACGCCTTGACCGCGGCGCAGCTCACCCATCTTGTGGATCGCCTCGACGAGACCGATACCTGGGAGCGGCGGCTCTCGGGCGGCGAGCAGCAGCGGCTCGCCATCGCCCGGGCGCTGCTGTCCAAGCCGGAATGGCTGTTCCTCGACGAGGCGACGGCCTCCCTCGACGAGCCCTCCGAGGCGGCGCTCTACCGGATGCTGCGGGAGCGGCTACCCGGCACGACCATCGTGTCGATCGGCCACCGCTCGACCCTCGACGCCTTCCACGACCGCCGCATCACGCTGGAGCCGGAGGGAGGGGTTTTCATTCCGAGGGACCAGAGGCAGCCGCTGCCGGCGGAGTAGAGCGCACCCTGTCCGCTGCTCTCCCTCCCCCCTTTGCGGGGGAGGGTGGCCCGCGAAGCGGGTCGGGAGAGGGGAGCGACGGTGCAGAATTGCGCTCTGTCCGTTGTGCCGGTCGCGCCCTTTCCTGAACCCGGGTTCCCCTCTCCCGACCCCTGCTGACGCAGGGGCCACCCTCCCCCGCAGAGGGGAGAGGGAGTCCGCACGCCAGTTCAGCCGTGTGCCGCCTTCCGCAGTCCCGCGGCGGCCCGAGCCGCCTGCTCGATTGTCGCTGGATCCGGCGTGCCGGGCTTCACCACCCAGCTCCCGCCCACGCAGAGCACCGAGGGGATCCCCAGCCAGTCAGGGGCGCTCAATTCGGTGATCCCGCCCGTCGGGCAGAACCGCACCTGCCCGAACACCGCCGCGTGCGCCCTCAGCGCCTTGATCCCACCCGCGGCCTCGGCCGGGAAGAACTTGAACCGGTCGAGGCCGTGGTCGAGGCCGCGCATGATGTCGGCCGCCGTGGCGACACCCGGCAGGTAGGGCACCCCGTTGGCCTTGGCGGCGTCGGTCAGCGGCTCCGTGAGACCCGGCGAGACGATGAACTCGGCCCCGGCCGCCAGCGCGCTGTCGAGGTCGCGCGGATTGAGCACCGTCCCAGCGCCGACCACCGCGCCCTCGACCCGGGTCATCTCCCGGATGACGTCGAGGGCGGCCGGGGTGCGCAGGGTGACCTCCAGGGCGGTCAGGCCGCCCTTCACAAGGGCCTCGGCGATGGGCCGCGCCTGGGCCACGTCGTCGATCACCAGGACCGGAATGACGGGCACGGAGCGCATCAGCGCGTCGATGCTGGTCAGATCGTTCATGGTCGGCAACTCCCTGCTGGTTTCAGAGGCCGGCGGCGGCGAGCATCGCCGAGGCGCCCCGCTCCGCCGTGTCGGCCCCGTGACGCATGAATGCGAACAGCTCCCGCCCGGTGCCCTGTGCGAGCTCCGGCGCCTCGGACACGGGGCGGGCCTCAAATTCCGCGTCGTCGACCAGAACCTGCAGCAGCCCGTCGGCCGCGCTGAGGCGGACGATGTCGCCGTCGCGGATCCGCCCGATCGGGCCGCCGCCGAGCGCCTCGGGGCTCAGATGGATGGCGGCCGGCACCTTGCCCGACGCGCCCGACATGCGCCCGTCCGTGACCAGGGCGACCTTGTGGCCGCGGTCCTGCAGCACGCCGAGCGGCGGGGTGAGCTTGTGCAGCTCCGGCATGCCATTGGCCTTCGGGCCCTGGAAGCGGACCACCACCACGACGTCGCGCTCCAGCTCGCCGGCCTTGAAGGCTTTGAGCACCTCGTCCTGATCCGAAAAAACCCGGGCCGGGGCCTCGATGGTGCGGCGGTGCTCCTCGACGGCGCTCGTCTTGAAGGTCGCCCGGCCGAGATTCCCCTTCACGAGCCGCATGCCGCCATCCGGCTGGAACGGGTTTGTCGGCCGGCGCAGCATGGTGTCGTCCAGGCTCTCGGCCACCGCGTCCTCGAAGACCAGCTCCTCGCCGTCGAGCCTCGGGTCGCGGGCGTGGTCGCGCAGGGACTGGCCCGCCACGGTGAGGATGTCGTCGTGCAGCAGGCCGGCATCGAGCAGCGCGGCCATCACGAAGCTCATCCCGCCGGCGGCGTGGAAATGGTTCACGTCGCCCGCGCCGTTCGGATAGACCCGGGCGATCAGCGGCACGGCGCTGGAGAGCCGGTCGATGTCCTCCCAGTCGATCACGATGCCGGCCGCCCGGGCGATGGCCGGCAGGTGGATCGCGTGGTTGGTGGATCCGCCCGTGGCCAGCAGGCCGACGGCTGCGTTGATGATCGCCTTCTCGTCGACGCAGAGACCGAGCGGGCGGTAATCGTTGCCGGCGCCGCCGATCTCGGTGAGCCGGTGGATCGCCGCCCGCGTCACGGCCTGCCGCAGCTTCGTGCCGGGATTGATGAAGGACGCGCCCGGCATGTGCAGGCCCATCATGTCCATCATCATCTGGTTGGAGTTGGCGGTGCCGTAGAACGTGCAGGTTCCGGCCGTGTGGTAGGAGGCCGACTCGGATTCGAGAAGTTCCGCCCGGCCGACCTTCCCTTCGGCGTAGAGCTGGCGGATCCGCTGCTTCTCCTTGTTGGCGAGACCCGACGGCATCGGCCCGGCCGGGATCAGGATCGTCGGCAGGTGGCCGAAGCGCAGCGCCCCGATCAGCAGGCCCGGCACGATCTTGTCGCAGATGCCGAGCAGCGCCGCGCCGTCGAACATGCCGTGGCTCAGGGCGACCGCCGTGGAGAGCGCGATCGTGTCCCGGGAGAACAGCGACAGCTCCATGCCGGTCTGGCCTTGCGTGACGCCGTCGCACATGGCCGGCGTCCCGCCCGCGACCTGCGCGGTGGCGCCGCGCTCCCGTGCGAACAGCTTGATCTGGTCCGGATAGCGCCCGTAGGGCTGATGGGCCGAGAGCATGTCGTTGTAGGCGGTGACGATGCCGACGTTCATCACCGTCCGCTCGTCGCGGATCGCTGCCTTGTCTTCGCCGGAGGCCGCGAAGCCGTGGGCGAGGTTTCCGCAGGCGAGCCTGCCGCGCCGGACCCCCGCCTCGCGTTCGCGGGCGATCAGGTCCAGATAGGCGCGCCGGGTCTCGCGGGAGCGCGCGACGACGCGCTCGGTGACCGCCGCGACCTCGGGATGAAGCTCGGTCATGCTCGTTCCTCCAGGCTTGGTGCGGACAGGCGCGAGGCTGGTGCCGTGAGTCGGCTCAGGCCCGCGACCGCATCGCTGGGCGGGTATCTAGGCGGTGCGCTGCGCGATGTAACCCGGGCGAAGCGGTGCTAGACGCGCCCTCCTACGCCCTCAGGTGGCTTGCAGCGTCACACACCTCTGGCAGAGGCGCCTTCTCCTCCCGCAAGAGGGAGGGGAACACGCGGATCCCGAACCTCCGCATCGACGCCCCTCAATACTCCCAGAATATGCGCTGCAGCTCCTTGGTGTCGCTCGTCTTGGTGAGCGCCACGGCAGCGAGGATCTTGGCCTTGGCGGGGTTCAGGTCGTGGGCGACCACCCAGTCGTACTTGTCATCGGGCTGCTCGGCGTTGCGCAGGACGAAGCCGTCCGGCACCCGGGAGGAGCGGATCACGATCGTGCCCTTGGATCGGATGTCCTTCAGCTTGTCGACGAGGTAGCCCGGCACCGAGCCGTTGCCGGTGCCGGCGTTGACGATCGCCTTCGCGCCGGCCTGTACCTCCGCGTCGTAGACGCCGGGGATCATGTTGCCCGAGCCGTACACGATGCCCACCAGCGGAAGGCTGTCGATCTGATCGATGTCGAACTCGGAATTCGCGTTGTGCCGCTTCGAGAGGGAGCGGAAGAAATAGGTCTTGCCCTCGACCACCATGCCCAGCGGGCCCCACTGGCTGTAGAAGGCGCTGGGCACGACGTTCGTCCGTTTGTTCACGTCGCGACCGGACTGGATGTAATCGTTCATCGTCACGGTGACGCCCTGGCCGATCGCCTCCTTGCTGGCCGCCACCGTCACGGCGTCGAGGAGGTTGAGGGCGCCGTCCGCCGAGATTGCCGTGGAGGGCCGCATCGAGCCGACCACCACGATCGGCTTGTCGCTCTTCACCACGAGATCGAGGAAGTAGGAGGTCTCCTCCAGCGTGTCGGTGCCGTGGGTGATGACCACGCCGTCGACGTCGTCCTGCTTCAGGAGTTGCGAGACACGCTTGGCCAGCTGGACGAGCTGCGCATCCGTGAAGCTCTCGGACGCGATCTGAAAGACCTGCTCGCCGCGGACATTGGCGACAGTGCTCATCTGAGGGACGGCGGCGATCAGCTTGTCCACCGGAACCTTGGCGGCCGTGTAAGTCGCGCTGTTGGCGGCATCCGCGCCGGCACCGGCGATCGTGCCGCCGGTGGCGAGAATCACGACGTTCGGCTTCCTCGCGGCTACGGTGGTGTCGGCCTCCGGCATCTCGCGGGCACTGAGGTGGGTTGCCCCGAGTCCGCCGGCCAGGGCCGCGGCCAAGACCGCTCCGCGTGTGGCAAGAGCCGCGCCGCTTCGGCTTGAGAACATCGGTGATCCTCGACGGTTGAGGGATAAGCGAGTCGGACTCGACCAAGCGATGGTAGCCACGTGCCTGCACGAGGCAAGGATCGTGCGGGACGCCGACGCGCATCGCGGGACGGATCGTTACGCAAGCTCGGGCGTTATTGGGGGTTGCTGTCCGTTCGGAGGTAAGCCCCATGCTGCATCTCGCTGGCCTGCTCGAGGAACTCGAGCGGAGCGAGCCCGCGCGGGCCGCGATGGCGATCCTCGAAGGTTCGCTCGCCCGCCGGTCTGCCGAAGAGCAGGGCGCCTTCTGGCACGCTGTCGACCTTTACTACGTGTCGCGCAAGGCGCCGCCGGAGGCTGTCGCCGTGACCACGCCGGCGGAGGCGTCCCTCGCCATCACGCCGTGACGTGCAGACAGCGGCACCGGCCCTGATGGAGTTGGTCGCCGCCGCCCCCATCGTCTTCGCAGCGCCCGCCTAGTGGGCAGTCTGTGCGAACGCCGCCTAGGCGCTCGCTGGCACTGCCGGCGGCAGGCCGGTGCCGCTCTCGGGCTCGCTGCCGACGGCCGCCGCGCTGCGGGTCTCGGGCATCAGCGCGAGGTAGAGGACGAAGCCCAACGCCGCGATGGCCGCCAGCGCCAGGAACGCGGTGGAATATCCCGCCGACACGATGATGACCCCGGCGAGCGTCGCGCTGAGCGACGCGCCGATCCCCTGCGCGGTGGCCACCGCGCCCTGGGCGGCGTTGAAACGGCCGCCGCCGCGGGTCAGGTCGGCCACGACGATCGGGAACAGCGCGCCGTAGACGCCCGCGCCGATCCCGTCGAGGAGCTGAACGCCCACCAGCCAGAACGGGTTGTCCGACAGCGTGTAGAGCACGCCGCGCAGGGCGAGCACCCCAAAGGCCGCTAGGAAGATCGGCTTGCGGCCGATCGCGTCGGCCTTGGCTCCCACGAAGATCGCCACCGGAACCATCACGCACTGGGCCGCCACGATGCAGACGGCGATCAGCGACGTCGCATGGTCCTTGCCCGACAGATGCGTGAGGAGCTGGCCCACCGACGTCAGCATCGCCGCATTGGAGAGGTGGAAAATCGCGCAGAGGACCGCGAAGAGCAGGAGCGCCCGGTTCTGCAGCAGGGTGGCGAGGCCCGACGGCCTGTCCTGCACTTCGACCTCGCCCTCGGTCATGCCGCGGGCGAGGTCGTTGTCGATGGCGTCGGCCGGCACCATCAGCATCGCGCCGATCGAGAGCGCGGCCAGGATGCCCATCAGCCAGAACACCACCACCGGCCCGAAGAAGTAGGCGAGGCCACCGGCGACTGCGGCCGAGACCGCGTTGCCGGCGTGGTTAAAGCCCTCGTTGCGGCCGATCCGCTTGGCAAACATCTTCGGGCCGACGAGGCCCAGCGTGATGGCGGCGAGAGCCGGCGGGAAGATGGTGCCGGCGACATGGGCGACCGATTGGGTGGCGGTCACAAGGTAGAAGTTCGAGATGAACGGCAGGACGAGGCAACTCGCCGTCACCGCGATGGCGCCGCCGATCACGACGGCGCGCTTGTGGTTGGTGGCGTCGATCAAGGCGCCGGCCGGCGTCTGGGCGACGAGGCCGAGGATCCCCGCAATAGTCATGACGAGGCCGGTCGTGGCCTCGTTCCAGCCCTGATCGGGACCGCGCACGGCGATCAGGTAGATCGCGAGATAGGGGCCGAGACCGTCGCGCACGTCGGCGAGGAAGAAATTCAGCGCATCGAGGCCCCGCAGGGCTTTCGTGGACGGCGCCCGGGTGCCGTCGGCGCGCGACCTGGCGCCTGTCTCGATCCTGTCCATCCTGCCGCGATCCCCCGATCGACGCCCGGCACGGCTCCGATCTGGGCCGCACGGTCACACGCGGTGCTTGACGCTCGCCCGCCCGATCGGTTCCCGTCGAGCCTCGACCAGCCCCCGGTTCGCCGCGAAACTCTTCGCGAGGAAGGCTTTACCCCCGGTCGCTATCCCCGGAAACGTCGGGAATCCCGACATCGGATGTCGCGTCTCCCGACATCTCGCCACCCGGCGCGCCGAGCCCGTAGCGCTCGATTTTCGCGTACAGGAGCTGCCGCTGGATGCCGAGCCGGCGAGCGGCGCGGGCACGGTTGCCCTCGGTCTCTCGGAGGGCCGCGGCGATCATGGTCCGCTCAAGCCGCGCGACCGCTCCGGGCAGGTCGCCGTTCAGCCAATCCTGTGGGATACCGTCCTCGCTGCGTCGTTCTGGCCGAGCCGCCGGCAGGTCGATGTCGCCGCCCGTGATGGCGCCGCCGCGCACCAGCATGGCCGCCCGCTCCACGACGTTGCGCAGTTCGCGGATGTTGCCGGGCCAGTCATAGGCGAGCAGTCGGGATGCGGCGCTCCCGCTGAGATGCTTGCCCGACGGGGCCAGGAAGTGCTCGGCGAGCGGCACGATGTCGGCCAGGCGCTCGCGAAGGGGCGGCAGGGCGATGGGCACGACGGCGAGGCGGTAATAGAGGTCGGCGCGGAATCGGCCCTCGGTCACCAGCGCCGGCAGGTCGCGATGGGTGGCGGCGACGAGGCGGACATCGACCAGTGCGGGCCGGCCGCCGAGGGGAGTCACGACGCAATCCTGGATCACGCGCAGGATCTTGGCCTGCATGGCGACCGGCATGTCGCCGATCTCGTCCAGGAACAGCGTGCCGCCCTCGGCCTGGTGGAAAGCCCCGGCCCGGTCCCCGGCAGCCCCCGGGAACGCTCCGCGGAGATGCCCGAAGAGTTCGCTCTCCAGCTGCTCACCAGGGATCGCCGCACAATTCACGGGAATGAACGGCCGCGTCCGCCGCCGGCCGAAGGCGTGGAGCGCGCGTGCCACCTCCTCCTTGCCAGTGCCGGTCTCACCTTGGATCAGCACCGTGGAAGCCGTGTCGGCGACGAGGCCGATGGTCTTCTGCACCCGCCGCATGCCCGCGCTCGATCCGACGAGGCCTTGATGGCCAACCTTCTCGATCGGGGCGGCTGGTTCCAGACAAGCCGTCTTCAGCATCGCTTCGAGCACAGCGGCAAGGTCGGCACGGCCGATCGGCTTGGTCAGGTGGTCATGCGCACCGAGCCGCATCGCCTCGATGGTGTTGGCCGGGCTCGCGAAGGCGGTCAAAACGGTCACGGGCGGCCGATTCGGCCGCGTGCAGATCCGCTCCAGCGTGGCCATGCCGTCGAGGTCGCCCGGCATCCGGAGATCGAGGAGTACTGCAGCCACGGGCGATTCATCCAGCCGCGCCAAAGCCTCCGAGCCGGACGCCGCCGGCAGGGGCGTGTGTCCAAGGTCGGCTACGGTCTCGGAGAGCCCCTCGCGCAGGGCCCGGTCGTCATCGACGATCAGGATGGTCGCCATGGCAGGTCGAGCAGGAACGTAGTCTCGGAAGCAGCCTCGTCCAGCCCGACCGCCCCCCGGTGCGCGAGAGCGATCTCCCGCACGATGGCAAGGCCCAACCCGGTCCCGTCCGCCCGGGTCGTGACGAAGGGTTCGAACAGGCTGGAGTAAATCGCCGGTTCGATGCCGCGCCCGGTGTCGCTGACGCGGATATGGAGGCGGACGCCGCCATCGACCACGACCCGATCGGCCCCGAGGCAGACCCGGCCGTCCGGCAGCGTGTGCTGGAGCGCGTTCAGCAGGAGGTTATCCAGGGCGCGGGCGATCTGCGCGCGGTCGATATGCGGGAGGTCGGTTACGGGCAGCCCTACGGCAGCGACCTCGATCCGCACCGAACGAGCCCGGGCGAGATCCTCCTGCAGTCGCGCGCATTCCGCGAGCAGCGGCGCTACGGCGGTCGGCATCCGGTTCAGGGGGCGTGCCTGGGTCAAATTGAGCAAGTCGCGCAGCAACGTGTCGACCCGCGCGATCTGGCCGAGGACGACCTCCAGGGCGGCGGCGGCTCGATTTGGATCGGCGCTGACGAGGGCGTTCTCGGCCTTCAGCCGCATGGCGGCGATCGGATTGCGGATCTCGTGCGCGATGCTTGCCGCGAGGCGCCCGACCGCGGCGAGGCGCTCGGCCGCCACGGCCCGCGTCCGAGCTTCTCTCAGCCGGACGCCTGCAGCGTTGAGGGCTTCGACCAGACGGTCGAGCTCTCGCTCGCCGGTGCGCTCCAGATGGGGCAGATCCTCGTCGCCGGTTCGCTGGGCCGCGAGAGCGGCCTCAAGCCGTGCGATGCGCCCGGAGAAGCCGTAGAGAAACCAGCCGAGGAAGGCCGCAGAGCCGAGCACCGTCGCGGCCAGGACTCCGAGGCCCGCCACGAAGCGCGTGTAGGTCGGGCCTTCGTTGACGTGGGCACGGCCCATCGTCCAGGCGGTGAGGCCTAGCTCAGGGCCGTGCAGCGGGCAGCTCTGGAGCAGCAGCACCTGCGTGCGGCTCGGCCGGCGCAGGGAGACCGCGCGGTCGGCGCGCAGGGCCTGTGCGTTGAGGGCCGCGATCGTTTCCTGCTCGGCAGCCGGAAGGTCGGTCTTCCGGCCGGTGCCCTCGTAGGTGGGATAGGCGTACGCGATCGAACCGTCCGCGGAACTCCAGATCCCGCCCTCGATACCGGCAGAAGCGCCGAGCGCCGCCTCGACCACGGCGAGGATGTCACCCTCCATCGTCCCGCCGTCGCGCAGGCGGACCAGGGTAGCGTAGCGGTCGGCCAGCGCGCGGCAGGCCCGATCGACCCCGATCTCCGCCTGGGCGACCTGGACGCCCGTCGACTGGTTGTAGACGCCCCACATCAGGTAGGCCGTTGCGAAGGCGGAGACCAGCAGCAACACCCATAGGGCAAGCAGCCGGGTCCGCAGGCTGTAGGCCGTCACGGCCGCGTCCGGTCGATCACGGTTGAAATCCTTCGCCCCTGTCCTTCCCGTCTTACGACGGAGCCCTGTGCCACGTCGCGTGTCGCCCTGAGCAATGATCGCCAACCCAGCCGGGCGCGCCGGAAGTTGCGAAAACCGCGCGACCAGCAATTCGGTTGTAGGTTAGAGAACGAATTTAACTTTGAGTTGAAAACGTGGTGCTGGTGTCGTGAATATCGCCACAGTGCGCGGGACCGTCACGCGTTTTCCTCGGCACGCTCGCCTGATGCCTTAAGCTTTGCTAAACGATCTTTATCAAGGAGTGTCGTCCAGGCCGCGCGATCCAGATCCCGACGCGCCGCGACGGCGCGCTGCTCTCGGATCGCACGGCGGATTCGCAGCTGGAGACGGACGGTGTCACAGTCCCTCGTGAATCAGGAGGCGCTCGACGAGCTGACGGCCGTGATCGGCACGGAGAAGCTTGTCCGCATCCTCGATCGCTTCGTCCTCAGCCTCGCCACAGCTTTCGACGGTGCCGACCGCGCGGCCGCCGATTACGGACGCGAGGCGCACACCCTCGTGTCGATGTCGGGCATGCTCGGCTGCGCGGCATTCTCGATGGCCTGCCGCGGTCTTGAGCAGGCCGTCAAGGCGGGCGACGACGTGACGGCTCCGCTGGTCGACCTCAGGACGCTTCGCGACAGGACGCTCGCAGCCATGCAGGATCTGAGGGCTGAAGTGGGCGCGCTGGTCTGAATCCGCGGGATCGACGGACATCGGGCCTTCCGCGTGCCGAGGCGGTCCGAGCTCGCTTCGCTGCGCCCGTGACGCCGACGGTACCTGGGACTCTTCACGGAAGCCTTCCGGGGTGATCGAGGGTCGGCCGTCGCCGCCTCGGATCAGCGGATCAGCACCGCGAGATCCTGTCGCCAGGTCTGCCAGGACGTCGCAAGGTCGCCCGCTCGCAGCGGCATCTCAGACGTCTCCGTCGAAGCCTGCGTGAAGCCGCCGTCGAAATCCAGGTCGTCCCCGGCGTACCGGGACACCAAGCCGTAGATCGCCCGGCCGCGGCAGCGGGCGATCAGGGATGCGCCGCGGGTCGTCCAGGGGACCGGTCCTGCCGTTTCGGCGAAGGCGAGCGGCATGATCCAGATTTCAAGGGCTTCGCGGGCGTCGATGGGCGACGCGCAGAACGTGCCGTACGCGCAGTAATAGCCGCTGATGGCGATGCGCTCCGGCCCGGCGAGCGTCAGGCTGATCGAGCCGCGCTCGAGGCCGCTGGAGCCCGGCACGACGCCGTACGGCACCGCTCCGTCCGCGCGGCGGACGACGCTCCAGCCCAGGGGCGCGGCCGCCACGATCCGCTGCTCCAGCGCGGCGGCCGACATCGGATCCACGCTTTCCGCCGGACAAGTCTGCGCGGTCCCGCCGGCCCGGTTGCACGCCGCGGGCAGAACGAGACCGAGCAGAGCGAGGATCCGCACTGCCCATGCCTTGAGTCTGCGCGCCTTGAACAGGGATCGCACCGGATGAACCCGTCTCCGTCACCTCCGCACCACGCTGGCGCGGGCCCGAACTCATGCACCGTCGGCTTCCGTGGCGTCGGAAAGCTCCCGACTCCGCCTTGAGCGAAGCCGCGATCCGTCGCCCGGGTTCGTATAGCAGGGCTCCCAGCATGGCGCGCGTGCGGGACGCTGCGGCGACATCGAGGGATGCCGTCCCGCACCTCTGCCCCGGTGAATCCGAGGACCCGCGCCATGATCGCGGCTGCCCGGATACCGCCGGGGGAAGGGCTGCCCTCCCGGGTTCCGATGTCGAGCGTGAGCGGCACTCTGGGCGAAAGCCGCCGCGCCTTATCCAGTATCGATCGCGGCATGCGCCAGCCGAGCGATTTCGCAACGTATGTGAGTATTTCGAGCGCAGATTTATAGTTTAATGCAAGTCTGATTTCGCTATGTACGATCGTGAACAGGAACTTCGGATGTGTGAGCGCAACACGGATGAAGGTCGGGGCCTTACGTTCGTGATCGCTGATCGATCGTCCCAAAGCCGCGAGCTCAAGATGCGGATGCTGACGCGTCTCGCCGAAGCTCTCGATAGGCCGATCAGCGATTTCTTCACCACAGGTGCCGAGTCCGATGGGCCTGCGGAGACGACGGATGGAGAGGAGCCCGGCCGCGATCGCTGAGTGGCCGCCGGCCGGGCCGGCGATCGCGCGATGGGAGGTCGCCAGCCGTCCCGCCGCAGCGCCGATGGCCGCGGCGGTGGCGATCAGCCCGCCGTCACGGCACCGAGGGGCGCCTCGAAGGTCAGCACCGCGCCGGACGGCGGATAGGTCAGGTGCGCGGTCCCGCCGAAGCCGTGGGCAAGGCTGCGCGCGATCAGCCGGGTGCCGAATCCGGTATGGGTCGGCGGCCTCACCGGCGGCCCCCCGCTCTCTTCCCAGCGGAACCGGAGCGCCGGACCGTCCGCCGCATCCACCACGTCCCAGGTGATGCCGACGTGGCCGGCGGCGACCGAGAGCGCCCCGTACTTGGCGGCGTTCGTGCCCAGCTCGTGCAGCATGAGCGCCAGCGTCATGCCGTGCCGTGGGCCGAGGGTGAGTTCCGGGCCGGCGACCTGAAACCTGTCCGCCACACCGTCCCCGTGAAGGGAAACCGCCCCGGCCACGAGGGCCGTGAGGGAGGCGTGGGCGAAGGAGCCCTGGAGAAGCACGTCGTGGGCCTGGGCCAGGGCGAGGAGCCGCGCCGCCAGGGCCTCGCCGGCCGCTTCCAGCGAGGGGGCGTTGCGCATGGTCTGCGCCGCGACCGCCTGGACCAGGGCCAGGGTGTTCTTCATCCGATGGGCGAGTTCCTGCATGAGCAGGGTCTGGCGGGCCTCGGTCAGCTTCAACTCGGTGATGTCGCGCGAGACCGCGAGGATCCGCTCCGCGCATCCGGGCGTCGCGCTGATCGGAGTCACCGCCACATCCCACCAGCGTACGGCGCCACCGGTCTCCAGCTGTGCCTGGAAGCGGCTCGTCCCGCCCATGCGGGCCCTGACCAGGGCGTCGGCGACCGCCGCCCGGTCCTCCGGGCGCGTCCAGATATCGATCCACGGGCGGCCGATCACCTCCGCGTCGTCCGCGGCGCCGAACAGGGCCGGCCCATCGGCGCTGGCGGTGATCAGGCGCCCGTCGCGATCGAGGAGCTCCAGGTAGTCGTTGGCGGCGCCGCGGACGAGATGGACGCCGTCCTGCCGCCGTGGCGGCGCGAAGGCCTCGGCTCGCTCGGCCGCGAGGCGACCCGCCTCGATCCGGCTCGCAGCCTCGACGATGCGGCCGAGCCGCCGGTTGCGCTGCCGCTCCCGGTCGGCCTGCGCGGTGGCCTGCGCCAGCAACGTGCGCAGGCGCATGTTCTCCGATTCCAGCGTGCTGAGGCGAAGCTCCGCTTCGTCCTCTCGCGGCAACACGAGGCCCGCATCCATCGCCCGCCCCCTCGTCCACGCGGCGGAGCGCCCGTGCGAGGCGCTGCGCCCGAGATCCATCGATCGCGCGGCGCGGCGACGCGAAGTCGGCAGCAGGGCGGCCCCGGCGGTTCAGACCGCTTCTGGTGCCATCCCCGCCCAGGACCGAGCGAATCGTTGGATGTCTCACGCTATCACGGCGCGGAGATCCGTCAATTGATCTCTGTATTCGGCCGCAGGTGAAAACTTCGGACTTGGGCGGCGCGTGTGACGAACGCGGTTACTTGTTTCGCATCAGCAGCACGAGCCAGCCGATCCCGAGCACGAAGATAATCAAACCGATCGAGACGAAGACGGGGGTGCCGAGATCGATGAGCCGGGGCGCGAGCTGGGTCGCGAATGCCGCCACAACCAGCGCCACCGCCACCCGCGCGGCGGCGCGCTCGATGCCGCGGGTGACCTTGTCGAGCCCCTTCACCTCGATCTCGACGGTGACGCGACCCTGCTTCAGCCGCACCAGCATCAGGTGGATCAGCGTCGGCAGCTCCGAGGCGGCGCCGTAGAGGCCGACTCCCAGCGCCTCGGCCTTCTGCTTGAGGGCGGAAAGCGAGAACTGCGTCTGCATGCTGGCCCGCACCGTGGGGCCGGCGGCGGCGAACAGATCGAAATTCGGGTCGAGGTGACGCATCACGCCGTCGGCGGTCACCAGGCCCTTGAACAGGATGGCGAGGTCCGTGGGCATGGCGAGATCGTTCTCGCGGGCCATGTTCATGAAGTCGGTGAGCACCAGCCCGAGGTTCAGCGGGATCGACGAGTGGCTCTCCACGAAGGATTGGGCCGAGACCTGGAGCCGGGTCAGGTCCGGGTTGCTGGTGCCGGTCCAGTCGAGGAGCACGGCCATCAGGCCGTCCGCGTCCTGCTTCAGCATGGCGCCGATCAGCACGAGGAGCTGTGAGCGCCGCCGCTGCGACAGGCGGCCGATGATGCCGAAATCGATGAAGCCGATGCGATTGCCGGGCAGCGCCAGCATGTTGCCGGGGTGCGGATCGGCGTGGAACACGCCCTCGATCAGCGCCATCTGCAGGAAGGCGTCGGTGCCCTTCTGGGCCAGGAGCTTCTTGTCGACGCCGGCCGCGCGGAGCGCCGCCTCGTCGTTGGGCGGGATGCCGTGGATGAAGTCCTGCACCAGCACCCGCTCGGAGCAGTATTCCCAGTGGATCTTCGGGAAGACGATGTCGTCACGGTCCTCGAAGATCTGGGCGAGCAGCTCGCAATTCCGGGCCTCGTTGAGCAAATCGAGCTCGCCGTTCAGGCCCTCCGCGAGGTGGCGCATCTGCTCCCGCGGCTGGTAGCGGGCCATGTCGGGCCACTCGTTCTCGACGATGCGGGCGCCGTGCGCCATGAGGCGCAGGTCCGCCTCGATGATCTTGCGCAGGTTCGGCCGCAGCACCTTGACGATGACGTCCTCGCCCGTGTGCAGGCGCGCCCGGTACACCTGGGCGATGGAGGCCGAGGCGATGGGGCTGGTGTCGAACTCGGCGAAGACCTCCTGCGGCGAGGCGCCGAGATCCTGCTCCAGCTGCGGCCCGATCTGCTCCCACGACACCGGCACGACCTGGCTGTGGAGCTTCTGTAGCTCCTCGGTCCAGGCTGGGGAAAGCAGGTCCGGCCGGCTCGCCAGCACCTGCCCGAACTTGATGAAGGTCGGCCCCAGCGCCTCGATCGCCCGGCGCAGCCGCTCGGGCTCGGACAGGCGGGTGACGTCGACCCGGGGCTGGCGGCGCGGCAGCAGGGGCAGGTAGCGCAGGCCCAGGCGGTCCACCACGCGGGTGACGCCGAAGCCGATCAGGATGGTCGCGATCTCGGACAGCCGCTGACGGTCGCGGGCGGCAACGAAGGCTGTCTTCAGCATGTTCAGGCGCGATCCGTTCGGACGGGATGAAGCGCCCGGACAGCACGAGCATAAGGACTTTTTTGCGGTCGCGGCACCGAGACGGGTGTGGCTGGGCCGGCTTCAACGTCGCAAGCGGCACCAGCCGATTCGTCAGAAAGCCGGCTCCAGCCCGCTCGCCCGATACGCCTCCGCGGCCTGAACGGTCGTCAGACCGGCCAGGAAACGGGCTGCGCCGGCCCGATCGGTCGCGCCGCGCAGGATCGCGGCCGAGAAGGTCGTCACCTCCTGCACCGGCTCGGGGAACGGCCCGACCACCTCGATGCCCGGCACCACCATCAGCTCGCTGATCTGCTGCACGGCGAGGTTGGCCTCGCCGGAGACGAGCTTCTCGGCGGTGAAGCCCTGCGGGATGATGGTCGCGCGGGCGTTGACCGCCTCGGCCAGGTCGAGCCGCGGCAGCAGGCCGGCGAAATAGATCCCGCTTGCGCCGGTGCGCGAGTAGGCCACCGAGCGCGCCTCCGTGAGGGTACGCTTCAGCGCCTCGACGGTGGCGATGTCCGGATGCGGCGCCCCGGCCTTCACGGCGATGCCGTACCGGGAGCGCACGGCGTCGACCCGGGTCTCCGGCTCGACGCGACCCTGCGCGATCAGCCGGTCCATGGCATCCGACAGGACCAGAACCGCGTCGGCGGTCTCGCCCTCCTCGAGCGCCTTCATGATGACGGTGGTCGGCGCCCAGTGAATCGTTGTCCGGCCACCCGAAGCCTCGAAGGCCGGGATGACATGCGCGTCGAAGGCGCCGCGCACCACGAGGGCGCATTTCAGCCGGGTCGTGGTCTGCTCGTCTGCCATGGTGCTTTCCATCAGTTCGTCGGGGTGCTTGGGGCGCTGACGGGAGACGCGGTTCTCCCTACCTCGCGGAGGGGCCAGGGCTCTCCGGATCAAAACATTCGTCGCTCAGGCGTGTGGACGCTTCGGATGACGCGTCCGCCCCTGTCATTCCGGGGCGCCGCAGGCGAGCCCGGACTCCAGAGACACCGACTGTGCAAGATCCTGGCACGCGGCGTGTCTGGATCCCGGGCTCCGCGCTGCGCGGCCCCGGCATGACGAAGGTGGAGTGCTTGCGGGCTCCTGCATCGGAGAATGAGATCGAGGATAGCGGGCCTCGCAGAGACCTAAACTCCAACCTGTCGAACCATAAGCCCGCAGAGGGGGAGGGAGGGCGCTCGCGACTTGGGTTCAGGATTTGCCGGACTCCGCCCGCGAATAATCGATCCCTGTGAATCCGCCGCCCTGATAGCGCTCCACAACCGGGTTGCCGCTGGTCTTGCCCTCCAGGGCCGGCGCGTAGGAATCCGCGCTGTCCTGTGGCGCCCAGCCGATCACGTCGCGCCCGTCATTCCTCCACCACGACATGCGGCTGTTGTTGGACGCCCCCCAGATCACCATCGTGCCCTTCGGCCCGAGACTCGGCGCCAGCGTGGCGCGCGTGATCAGCCGGGTCAGGTCGGCGTAGGACAGCCAGGTCGCCAGCATCCTCGCGTCGGTGGGCTCCGGGAAGCAGGAGCCGATGCGCAGGAACACGCTCTCGACCCCGTGCTTGTCGCGGTAGAGGCCGCCCATCAGCTCGCCATAGGCCTTGGACAGGCCGTAATAGCCGTCCGGCGCCAGGGCGCAGTCGTCGTCCAGCACCTCGGACCGCTCGTGGAACCCGATGGCGTGGTTCGAGGAGGCGAAGATCATCCGCGCGCCCTCGCGGCGAGCCGCCTCGTAGGCGTGGTAGAGCCCGCGGATGTTGGGGCCGATCACGGTCTCGAACGGATGCTCCACCGAGATCCCGCCGAGGTGGAGGATCGTGCCGCAGCCCTCCGCCAGCCGCAGGATCGCCGGCCCGTCCTCCAGATCGGCGATCTGGAACCGCGCCCCCTCGGGCAGGGGATCGGGGAAGGCGACCCGGTCCGTGAGCCGGAGCGTCCAGCCCTGCGCGCCGAGCGCGCGGGCCAGCACGCGCCCGAGGGCGCCCGACGCCCCGGTCAGGAGGACAGGTTTGGGTGGGACTGTCTCGGCGCTCATGAGTCGCTGCTCCTGAATCGGGTGGCCTGGATCAGACGGGCTTGACCGCGGCGAGGGGGCCGGCTTCCACCGGGTTGGGCGGCCGCCGCACGAAGATCGCCATGGCGACGACGCCGGCCGCCGCGATCAGGGCGGCGATCACGAAGGCGCTGGCGTAGCCGCCGAGATACTGCACCGCCAGCCCCGTGGCGGTCGGCCCGATGATGCCCGAGATGTTGCTCAGCAGGTGGATGAAGCCGCTGACGCCGCCGACCCGCGCCTCGGGCACCAGCTCGTGGATTGTCGCCCAGCAGGATTGCACCGAGCTCGTCAGCATCAGCACGGCCAGCGCGATGAGCGAGACCGCCATGGCCGTGCTCGTCGCGGCGTTGACGGCGATCAGGGCGACGCCCGCGATGGCGAGCGGCACGATGGTGGTGATCTTCCGCGCGGCGAGCTTGTCGCCCATGCGGGTGTAGACGAAATCGGCGATGACGCCCCCGCCGACATAGCCGACGAAGCCGCAGGCCCAGGGGATCGAGGCGACCAGCGCCATCTCCTTCACCGGCATGTGCAGGGCGTCGGTGAGGTAGCTCGGGAGCCACGAGAGGAAGATGTAGAGGGTGTAGTTCACCGCGAACATGCCGAGGCCCAGCGACAGGGTGCTCGGCAGGAACAGGTATTCCTTCAGCGACCGGGCGTGATCGGAGGGCGCGAGGTGCGTGACGGCCCGGCTGCGCTCCACGAGGGCGATCTCCTCGGGATCGACCCGCGGGTTGTCCTGGGGCCGGTCGGTCATCAGCAGGCGCCACGCCACGACCCAGAGCAGGCCGGCGGCGCCGATGGCCACGAACGCCACCCGCCAGCCATACTGGATCGCCAGCAGGCCGACGACCGGAGCCGCGATGGCGCTGCCGACTGTCTGGCCCGAGAAGGTGAAGCCGATGGTCCGGGCGGTTTCCTCGCGGGGGAACCACGTGGTGATGGTGCGGTTCGTGGTCGAGTTCATGGGCCCCTCGGCGAAGCCGAACAGGGCGCGGACGATGAACATCTGCGCGAACCCGGTCACCGCGCCCGTGAGCATGCACAGGATCGACCACGAGGCGGCGGCCCAGCTGTAGACGCTGCGCGGCCCGTAGCGGTCGGCGAGCTGCCCGCCCACGAAGGCGAAGATCGCGTAGCCGAAGAAGAAGGTCGAGAAGATCACCCCCAGTTCCGAGGGCGAGAGGTTGAGGTCCTGCTTGACGAACGGCGCCGCGACGCCGAGCGCGGCGCGGTCCATGTAGTTGATGATCCCGGCTATGAACAGCAGGAACGCGATCAGGAACCTGTAGCGCTTGGCGAACATGGCGTTTCCTCTGGCGACGGTGCGAAGCGTTTCGCGTTCTTATTTGCCCTGTACGGATCGAAAGCAGCTTCGCGTCTCGTCCTCATCACCGACAGTGGCGGGAGGATTTGCGGGAGAGATCTCTGCTCTTGAGGCCGGGAAGCCCTGCAGGTCGCTTGCTGCTCCTACAGGAACGCGATGGTGCAGGGGCTGAGGCTCGGACGTGAGCCCGTCCGGGTGAGGTCCCCGCTCGTGGGATCGATGGCGAATTCCACGAGGCTGTCGCCCTGCTCGTTGGCGACGAGGAGGTGTTCCCCGTCCGGCGCCAGAACCATGAAGCGCGGGTCGCGGCCGCCCGCCTGCGTCCAGCCGGCCGGATCGAGCCGCCCGGCGATGTCCACGCGGAACCGCGCGATCCCGTCCTGGCCGCGGTTCGACGCGTAGACGAACCGTCCGTCGCGCGTGATCACGATGGCCGCCGCGGTGCTGGCGCCGAAGAAGTCCGGCGGCAGGGTCGAGGCGAGATGCAGGGGCGTCAGCGTTCCGGACGCCGGGTCCCAGCGGCAGGTGGCGAGGCTCGAGTCCAGCTCGTTGACCAGGAAGGCGAGGGGGCGGCTCGGATGGAACGCGATGTGGCGCGGCCCGGCGCCGGGGCGCATCGCGGTCTCCGAGACGAGGGCGAGCTGCTCCCCCTCCCGTCGCAGCACGAAGACGCGGTCCAGCCCCTTGTCGGGCACGAGCGCGTGGCGGCCGTCCGGCGACAGGACCACGTGGTGCGGGTGGGCGCAGGCCTGCTCGGTCCGGTGCGGGCCGGTCTCCCCCGGGAGCGGCAGGACGTGGCTGGCCGGTTCCAGCCCGCCATCGGCGCGGACCGGCATCAGGGCGACCGAGCCGCTGGCGTAGTTGGCGACGATCAGGAACCGTCCGTCCGGATCGAGCGCCTGATGCACGCTGTTGGTGCCGCCGGTATCCGCGCCGCCGAGGGCGCGCAGGGCACCGCTCGCGTCGGCCGCGAAGGCGCTCGCTTCCGCGCCGTCGCCCTGGACGGTGTAGAGCACGGCGCGCCCCGGGTCGGTGACCAGGAAGGACGGGTTGGTCAGCCCCTCGACCCGCCCGAGATGCGACCACGACTCGAGGCCGCCGCCGACCCGGTAGATGTCGATGCCCCGGCCGCGGGCCCTGCGCCGCTCGGTGGTGAAGCAGCCGACGAAGGCGAGGCCGAGGGGCGCGTGCGCGGTGTCGGGCATCGAGATCTCCGGATCAGCCCCGCCGCGGGACGCGGCGCAGGAAGTCGGGGGTGAGCTCCGACAGGCGGTTCACGCCGATCAGCGCCATGTCGCGGTTGAGTTCCTCCTTGAGGATCCGCATCGCGTGCTCGACGCCCGTCACGCCGCCTAGCGCGGCGGCGAACATGAAGGGGCGCCCGAGCAGGACGAAGTCGGCGCCGAGCGCCAGGGCCTTCATCACGTCGGTGCCCCGGCGGATGCCGCTGTCGACGATGACCTTCAGCCCGCCCTTCCGGGCGGCGATCTCCGGGAGCACGTCGAGGGGCGCGACGGCGTAGTCGAGCTGGCGCCCGCCATGGGTCGAGAGGATCACGCCGTCCGCGCCGCATTCGCGGGCGATATCGACATCCTCCGGCGCGAGCAGCCCCTTCACCAGGAGATTGCCGGACCACCGCTTCCGGATCGCCTCCAGGTTCTTCCAGGAGAGCTGGTCGCGGGCGATGGTGTTGCGCACCGCGCCCTGGGACATCATCGGCGGCCCGCGCTCGGCCTCGGTGTTCTCGAAATGCGGCGCGCCGTGCTTCAGGAAGGTCCGGGCCACGGTGCCGATGAGCCAGCGCGGATGCGTCGCGCTCTGCCACGCCACCTTGGGCGTCACCTTGATCGGCATGGAGAAGCCGCTGCGGATGTTGTGCTCCCGGTTGCCCAGCGTCGGCGTGTCCGCGGTGACCACGAAGGTGCGGTAGCCCGTAGCCGCGACCCGGTCGAGCAGGCGGTCGATCCGGTTCTGGTCGCCCGGCAGGTAGCCCTGGAACCACGCCTGCGGGTTCTGGGCGTGCACGTCCTCCAGCTTGATCAGCGAGGAGGCGCTGAGACACATCGGGACGTTCATGCGCCGCGCCGCCTCGGCCAGCACGAGGTCGCCCCGGTAGGCGATGAAGGCGGCCCCGCCGAGCGGCCCGATGCCGAAGGGCGCCGCGTAGGTCTGGCCGAACAGCGTGGTGGCGGTGTCCCGCGCCGAGGTGTCCCGCATCAGCCGCGGCACCAGGGCATAGTCGGCATAGGCGCCGCGGCTGTGCGCCAGGGCCGAGCCGGTCTCCACCCCGCCCGACACGTACTGGAAGATCATCGGCGGCAGGAGCCTGCGCGCGTGGCGCTCGAAATCGTCCAGCGCCAGCAGGTCGCGGAACCGGTAGGGCGTGACCGCGTCGCTGCGCTTCAGGCTGGTGACGATCGCCTGCGGCGCGGCGATGCCCGCCGCCGTCGCGTCGGCCCCGCCGACGGTCGGCGCCGCGCGCTCGGGTGCGCCCAGCCCGGAGGCCGGCTGGTCGAGCGTCGCCATCGGGGCCTCCCTGTCGGTCGTTGGATGAGCCATTTTTGAAAGCGCTTTCAGATAGCCAGCCTGGCGGAGGGGTGTCAATATACTGCTTGTCTGCGCGTCGGATCCGGTCGAACGCACGGAGGATTCGGCATGCGGCGTATCGCGCCCCATGTTTCCGCGGGTCAATTGGAGGGGCCGTTTCCGTGCTGGACTTCCCGGGTGAAAGTCTCGAAGCGCCCGCGCGCAGCCCGGTGGCGCGGGACGTCGCCCGTCGCGCCGGGGTCTCGACGGCCACGGTCTCCCGCGTGCTCAACGGGTCGGCGGGCGTCCGGGCCGACAAGCGTGAGGCCGTGATGCGCGCCGCCCGGGATCTCGGCTTCGTCGCCAACGGAGCCGCCCGGGCGCTCTCAACCCGCCGGTTCATGGCGGTGGGCGCGGTGGTGCCCAACATCGAGAACGAGGCCTTCGTCCGCGTCCTGTCGAGCTTCCAGGATCGGCTGCGGCAGGCGGGCTACACCCTGGTCGCGGCCAATGCCGGCTACGACCTCGAGGACGAGCTCCGGGAGGCGACCTTCCTGCTGGAGCGGGGCATCGACGGACTGATGCTGGTCGGCGACATCCACCATCCGGATCTCCACGCCCGGATTGCCGGCGCCGGGATCCCCATGGTGCAGACCTTCAGCCTGTCCCGGGAGCGCCCCTGTGTCGGGTTCGACAACGCCGCTTCGGCGGCCCGGGCGGCCAATTACCTGATGGATCTCGGGCACCGCCGGATCGGCGTGATCTCCGGCCTGCGCAAGGACAACGACCGCGGCGGCGCCCGGGTGACGGGCATCGCCCAGGCGCTGGCCGCCCGCGGGCTGCGCCTCGTCCCCGAGCACGACATCGAGATTTCCTACGGCATCGGCGGCGGTCGCGACGGCTTCCGTCAGATGCTGGCGGGCGGTCCGCCACCGACGGCGATCATCTGCGGCACCGACCAGATCGCCTTCGGCGCCATGATCGAGGCGCGCGCCCGCGGCCTGTCCGTCCCCGGCGACCTGTCGGTGATCGGCCACAACGATTCCGACTTCGCCCCCTTCCTGGACCCACCTCTGACGACGATCCGCATCCACTCCGCCGAGATCGGCCACGCCGCGGGCGATCATTTGGTCGCGCGTATCCAGGGGAGGCCGGTGGTGCGCCTCACCGAGATCGACGCCGAACTGATCCTGCGCGCGAGCACGGCGCCGCCCCGGCGCGAGGCCGGATGACCTGCGCCATCTTGCCACCGTTTTGAAATCGCTTACAAAGCGGATGTTCCGCCTTCGCCGAACTCGGACGTCAGCATGGCTCCTCGCATCGTTCTCCTGCACGCGACTCCGGTCGCCATGGCACCGATTCAGGCCGCGTTCGCGGAGCGGTGGCCCGAGGCCGAGACGGTCAATCTCCTCGACGACGGCTTGTCGGCGGACCGGGCGAAGGAGCCCGGCGAGATCTCGGAGGGCATGATCGAGCGCTTCGTGCGGTTCGGCCGCTACGGCCACGACATGGGCGCCGACGGCATCCTGATCACGTGCTCGGCCTTCGGCCCGGCCATCGACCGGCTGATCGAGACGGTGCCGGTCCCGGTGCTGAAGCCCAACGAGGCCATGTTCCGCGCGGCGATCGCGCAGGGCGAGCGCATCGGCATGCTCGCGACCTTCGGACCCTCCATCGGCACGATGACCGACGAGTTCGATGAGTTCGTGGGGCAGTCCGACCGGCGGGCGAGCCTGCGCACGATCCTGGTGGACGACGCCATGGCGCGCCTGCGGGCCGGCGATGCCGAGACCCACAACAGGCTGATTGCCGAGCGGGCGCCGGAGCTGGCCGATTGCGACGCGATCATGCTGGCGCATTTTTCCACGTCCCGGGCGGCCGAGGCGGTGCGGAAGGCCGTGACCGTCCCGGTCCTCACGGCGCCCCACGCGGCCGTCGACCGGATGCGCGCGATGATCGAGACCGGCAGGAGCGCCTGAACCATGAAGCTCGGTGCCTACAAGGACCGCCTCAGCGGCCATTGCGGATTCCTGTTCACGGAACTGCCGCTCGCCGAGCGCTTCGCCGCTGCGGCGCGGGCAGGTTTCCGGGCGGTCGAGCACCCCAACCTGTTCGCGACGCCGGCCGCGGAGGTGGCGGGCTGGCTCGAACGGGCGGGTGTCCCGCTGGTCCAGACCGGTTTTCCGGCGGGCGACGCCGCGAAAGGCGAGAAGGGCTTCGCGGCGCTGCCCGACAAGGTGGATTACTATCGCTCCACCATCGCGCCGACCCTCGACTACGTGGCGCAGCTCGGCTGCCGCATGGTCCACCCGATGGCCGGCGTCCGGCCGGCGGGGGTCGAGCAGGCGCGCCTCTGGGACACCTATCTCGACAACCTCGCCTTCGCGGCTGACGCCGCGAAGGCGCGCGGCATGACGGTGATCGTCGAGCCGATCGGCCCGGGCTCGATCGCGAACTACGTGATCGACGACCCGATGGTGGCGGTGGAGGCGATCCGTGCGATCGGCCGCGACAACGTCAAGCTTCTGTTCGACGCCTACCATTGCGTCTGCCTGGGTCACGACCCGGCGGCGCTGATCCGCGCCCACGCCCCGCTCATCGCCCATGTCCAGATCGCCGACGATCCCGGCCGGCACGAGCCCGGGACCGGGACGATCGCCTTCGATCCGATCTTCGAAGCACTGGAGGCGGTCGGCTATGCCGGCTTCGTCGGCTGCGAGTATCACCCTGCAGCCGGCACCGAGGCCGGGCTCGGGTGGATGCGGGCTGCAACGTGATGGACTGTCAGGATCGAAACATCCAAACCACACCCTCATCCTGAGGTGCCGGAGCGCAGCGGAGCCTCGAAGGAGCCCTCCAGCCGGCCGCGCCAGCCCTGGAGCCCTCCTGCGAGGCTCGCCGATGCGGTCACCCCAGGATAAGGGGGTGGGATGGATCAGCGCCGGATGACAGGCGCCGCTCGAAACTCAACCCAAGAGCCGCGCCCGCCGCTCCAGCACGGCCGGCCAGACCTCCGGGTTCACCAGCCGCGGCGGCCGCTCGCCGTTGAGCAGGCCGATGACCTGCTCGGCGCCCCAGGAAGCCACGTTGCGGCGCGCCTCGTGGGTGACCCCGGCGGTGTGATAGGTCGCCACCACGGTGTCGAGCTTGAGGAGGGCGGCATCGAGGTTCGGCGGTTCCGGCGACCAGACGTCGAGGCCGGCCCCCGCGAGGTGCCCGGAGGTCAGCGCCGCGGCGAGCGCCGCCTCGTCGTGCACGCCGCCCCGGGCGGTGGTGACGAACAGCGCTCCCGGCTTCATCGCCGCGAAGGATGCGGCGTCGAAGCTGCCGCGAGTCGTGTCGTCGAGGGGGCAGTGCACGGAGACGATGTCGGATTCATCGAGCAGCCGCGCCCGGTCGACCGGCTCCGCACCGCGCGCCCGGATCTCCTCGTCCGACAGCAGGGGATCGTAGGCGAGGACCCGCATATCGAAGCCGCGGGCGAGCTTGGCCACCGCCCGGCCCGTATGGCCGATCCCGACGAGACCCAGAGTCGAGCCGCCGATCTCGTGGCCCATCAGCGATTCCCGCGAGAAGCCGCGCGCGGTCCGCAGCAGGCGGTCCGACACGCAGATCTTGCGCGAGACGGCCAGCATCAGGCCGATCGCGAGTTCCGCCACCGACTGGGCATTGCCGCCCACCTGATTGACCACCGCCACGCCGGCCCGCGTGCAGGCCGCGGCGTCGACCGTGTCGAAGCCCGCGCCGCCCGACGAGACGGCCAGCAGGTTCGGGCATTCCGCCAGCAGGGCGTCTGTGACGTGCCAGCGGCGCGGCAGCTCGTCCCGTGCCGGCGAGACGTGGAAGACGTGCGCCTGCTCCAGAAGCGCCCGGAGCGTGTCCTCCGGACCCTGCAGGTCGCCGACCTGCAGGTCGATGTCGGGCTCGGCCCTCAGCCGTTCGTCGAAGACCGGGTTGATCCAGACGTTGAACCGGCAGACGCGCTTGAGGGCCGCCACCGGGTCAGCCCTTCACCACGGCGTCGATCGCGTCGATGACGTGATCGATGTTGTGGGTGTTGACGGCCGCGACGCAGATCCGGCCGGTCTCCAGGGCGTAGACTTCATGCTCCTCGCGCAGCCGGGTGGCCTCCGCGGGGCTCAGGCCCGTGTAGGAGAACATGCCCTTCTGCGCCTTGATGGCGTCGAAGCCCCGCTCGGGGTGACGCTGCTGCAGGCTGTCGGCCATCCGCTCGCGCATGGTGCGGATCCGGTCGCGCATCTCGGCGAGTTCCCGCTCCCAGTCGGCGCGCAGCTCCGGGTCGGTGAGCACGATCTCGACGATCGCCGCGCCGTGGGTGTGCGGGTTCGAGTAGCTCGCCCGGACGAGTCGCTTGGCGAAGGCCTCGACCTTGGCCTTGGCGGCCGTGTTCTCGGCCACGATGGTCAGGGCGCCGACGCGCTCGCCGTAGAGCGAGAACGACTTCGAGAACGAGGAGGCGACCAGGAACTCCTGGCCGGATTCGGCGAAGAGGCGCACCGGCTCGGCATCGGCGTCGAGGCCGTTGCCGAAGCCCTGGTAGGCGATATCGAGGAACGGGATCAGGCCGCGCTCGGCCATCAGGGGCACGAGGTCGCGCCACTCGTCGAGGCTGAGATCGGCCCCGGTCGGGTTGTGGCAGCAGGCGTGCAGGACGACGATCGAGCCCTTCGGCAGATCCTGGAGGGCGGCCCGCATGGCGGGATAGTCGGCGCCACCGGTCTCCGCCGAGAAGTAGGGATAATCGACCACGGTGAAGCCCGCCTGCGTGAACAGGGCCTTGTGGTTCTCCCAGCTTGGGTTGCTCACCGCGACGGTGGCGCCCGGATAGAGCTTGGCCAAGACGTCCGCGCCGGTCTTCAGGGCGCCGGTGCCGCCGATGCTCTGGAGCGTCGCGACCCGGTTCTGCGACAGGATCGGCGCGCCCTTGCCGAACAGCAGTTCCTGCACGGCGTCGCGGAACGGCTTGGTGCCCTCGATCGGCCGGTAGGTCTTCGGCAGGCCCTTCTCGATCCAGCGCTTCTCGGCAATCTGCACGGCGCGCAGGCGCGGCACCTTGCCGTCCGCGTCCGTGTAGACGCCGACCACGAGGTTGAGCTTCTTCGGGCTCGGGTCGGCGTTGAAGGCCTCGAACAGGCGCATGATCGGGTCGAGCGGCGCGTCCTGGATGCCGGCGAACAGCGAGGTCATGATCGTCAATCGTCCCAGAGGGTCTTCGGCGGTGACGCGCGCGGGCGCCCCGTCAGGCCCGGCAACGGACCGGGCCGCCGCCCTTATTTCGCACAACGCGGCCAATCGCCAGCGCTTCCACGCGCATCAGCGTCCCGATCCGCTCAACGATGACGACCGAGCGTCGGTGCGGCCCTTCCGGAGGGCCCCGTCTCGGCCCTAGAGTGGCGCCATGATGCGTCGCCTCGTTCTGATCCTCGCGGGCTTCCTCGCCGTCGGCCCGGCCGACGCGCAGGCGCCGGTGCGGATCGGGTTGTCGGCCCCTCTGACGGGGCCGGACGCCGCCTTCGGCCAGGGCTTGCGGCAGGGCGCCGAGCAGGCGGTGGCCGATCTCAACCGCACCGCCGGCGGGCGCGCGCGCTGGGTCCTCGTTCCGGCCGATGACGGCGGCGAGGGGCGGCAGGCGGTGGCGGTCGCCCGGAAGTTCGCCGCCGACGGCATCCGGCTGGTGGTCGGTCCCTTCGAGTCGGGCGCGGTGGCCGCAGCGGCACCGGTCTACGAGGATGCCGGCGCCGTGCTGGTGACGCCGGGGGCGGCCTACGCGCCGCTCACCGGCCGGGGCCTGTGGAACCTGTTCCGGCTGGCCCCGAGCGACGCGCAGCAGGGGCAGGTGGCGGGGGCTTATCTTGCCAGGGCCTTCGCCGGACGGCGGATCGGCATCCTGAACGACCGCTCGACCTTCGGCCGCGGCCTCGCCGATGCGGTGGCGGCCCGGCTGAAGGAGGCCGGCATGCCGGAGGTGCTGTTCGACGGGTTCGCCCGGGGCACGCGCGACCTGTCCGATCTGGTCGCCCGGCTGCGGGCCGCGCGGGTCGAGGCGGTGTATTTCGGCGGCCTTGCCCCGGAGGCCGCCACGCTGCTTCGCGCCCTGCGGGAGGCCGGCCTCCAAGCGACGCTGGTGGCGAGCGACGGCATCCTCGATCCCGGCTTCGCCGCGGCGGCCGGCAGCGCGGGGGAGGGGACCGTGATGACGCTGCCGCCCGACCCGCCGCGCCTGCCGGAGGTCCGGGGCGCCCGTGCCGCGCCGCGCAGTCCCGAGACGGAGAGCGTGGCGGCGGAGGCCTACGCGGCCGTGCAGCTCCTCGCGCAGGCGGTCGAGCGTGCCCGGGTGGCCGATCCGAAGACCGGCCGCATCGCCGAGGGACGCCCGGTGGCCGACGCCCTGCGCGCCGGCCAGACGCGCACGCTCCTCGGCCCGGTGGGTTTCGATACCCGCGGCGACCGGACCGGCGGCCCGATCGCCTTGCGGATCTGGCGCCGGACGCCGGACGGCCGGCTGGATTACGCCGGCAATGACCTCGCCATGCCGTGAAGCCCGGCAATTCATGTCGATGACGGATCGGCTTTCGCGGCCGTGACTTGCCGCAGCTTCCCGCGGCGACTACATGCGGGGCGTGCTGCTGAGCTGGCGCGGCCGATCTGTCGGATCGGACCCGCGCCCTGCGGCGTTTCCCGAGCTCGATGACAGCCGAACACGCATTGCCGGAACGCCTGCTGCCGGACGGTCCGACTGGAGAAGGTGCATGGCGAAAGAAGAATTGATGCAGTTCGACGGTCTCGTGATCGAGATCCTGCCGGATGCGCGCTACCGCGTGCAGCTCGACCAGGGACACGAGATCGTGGCCTACACGGCCGGCAAGATGAAGAAGAACCGCATCAAGACGCTCGCGGGCGACCGGGTGACGGTCGAGATGTCGCCGTACGACCTGGAGAAGGGCCGCCTCGTGTTCCGCCACAAGGACGAGCGCTCCTCAGGTCCCCGTCCGCCGATGCGCGGCGGCCAGTTCCGCCGCCGTTGAGACCCGCGCGCGCGGCCCGGACCGCCTCGGCCGCGCCCGCCTACCTGCTGCTCACCGCCACGGCGCTCCTCTGGGCCGGCAACGCGGTCACCAGCCGCTGGGCGCCCGGCCACGTCTCTCCCCAGGTCATCACGACGCTGCGCTGGGCGGTCGCCTGCACGGTGCTGATGCCCTTCGCCGGCCGCCATCTCGCGGCGGCCTGGCCGCAGCTGCGGCCGCACTGGCTGCGCATCCTGTTGATGGGCGGCCTCGGCTACACGGCCTTCAACTGCCTGTTCTACGCGGCGGGCGTCCATACCGGCGCGATCAATCTCGCCCTGTTCCAAGGCGCGATCCCGGTCCTCGTCATCGTCCTGAACCGGTTGGCCTATCGGGTTCCGGTCACGCCGGGGCAGGTTCTGGGTGTGGTGCTGACGCTGATCGGCGCGGCCTTGGCCGCCACGCACGGCGACTGGTCGGTCCTCACGAACCTCGCCTTCAACCGCGGCGACGTCCTCGTCTTCGGCGCCTGCCTGCTCTACGCCGGCTACACCATCTTCCTGCCGACCCGGCCGAAGGTGCCGGCCCTGGCCTTCTTCGCCGCCATGGCGCTCGCGGCCTTCGTGACCTCATTGCCGCCGCTGGCGGTCGAGTGGGCGACGGGTCACGCGGTCTGGCCCAACCGCGAGGGCTGGGCGATGGTGGCCTTCGTGGGTCTGGGGCCGTCGCTGCTGGCGCAGCTCTTCTTCATGCGCGGCGTCGAGCTGATCGGCCCGAACCGCGCCGGCCTGTTCGTGAACCTCGTGCCGATCTTCGGTGCGCTGCTGGCCGTCCTGCTGGTCGGCGAGCCGTTCGGCGCGACGCAAGGCGCCGCCTTGGCCCTGGTGCTCGGCGGGATCGCCTGCGCCGAGCGCCTGAAACCGGCGCTCGTCGCCGAGGCGACCCCGGAAGCCGCTTACTCGCAGACGCGGACGCGGCGGATGTAGACGTCGCCGTAGGGATCGACGGTCCGGCGGCGCTCGAAGTGGCAGACCGGGCCGTAATCCTCTTCGACGTAGACGGGCGGCGGGGCGCGGTAGACCGGGCGACCCGGATAGTAGCCGTTGTTGGACGACGCGATGGCGCCGCCGACCGCGAGGCCACCGAGCACGCCGAGCGCGGCCGCGCCGCCGGCACCGATCCCGTCGCGGGCCTGGGCGGCCGGCGCGAGGGTGGCGAGGCTCCCGACGACAAGGCTCGTCGCGAGAAGGTACTTCATGACTTCCCCCTGAAAGCAGGCGATTCGTGCCGATTGTCGGCACAGTCCTGCTAGCACACCCGAGATTTGGGGCGTTTGTTCGGCCGCACATGCCGGCTTGACGTGGGGTGTTCCGCCGCACCACACCGGACCGAGAGACGGGATCGGAGGCCGGCATGGTGACACGGGGCTTCGTCGGGCGCAGGCAGCCGCCCGAGAAGGGGGCACGCCTGCCGCCGGGACAATACCTCACCGACGACTTCCCGATCCTGCAGATCGGCCCCAACCCGGTGGTCGACCTCGCCACGTGGCGGTTCACGCTGCGCGAGGGATCCCGGCCGATCAAGGCGTGGAGCTGGGAGGCGTTCGAGGCGCTGCCGCGGACCACGTGGCACGGGGACATCCACTGCGTCACCAAGTGGTCGAAGTTCGACACCACTTGGGAGGGCGTCAGCTTCGACGACCTGCTGGCGGATGCCGGCATCACGGCGCCGACCGGCTACCTGCTGGCGGAGTCCTACGACGACTACACCACCAACGTGCCGGTGGCGGACCTCGTGGGCGGCCGTGCCCTGGTGGCGACGCGCTACAACGGCGAGCCGATCCACCCGGATCACGGCGGCCCGGCGCGGCTCTTCGTGCCGCATCTGTACTTCTGGAAGAGCGCGAAATGGGTGAAGGGCCTGCGCTTCACCCAGACGGACACGGCCGGCTTCTGGGAGCTGCGCGGCTACCACATGTACGGGGATCCCTGGCGTGAGCAGCGCTACACCGGTGACTGACGCGATGGTCGAGCCCATCGTCTTCCGCTGGCACTTGGCCGAGATCACCGCGATCGCGCCGGTCACGCCGCACGTGACGAGCGTCCGGCTGCGGTGCGGCCTCGCGGAATCCTACCGGGCCGGGCAGCACGTCGATGTCCGCCTCACCGCCGAGGACGGCTATCAGGCCCAGCGCAGCTATTCCATCGCCTCGGCGCAGGACGGCAGCGGGACCTTCGAACTGATGATCGAGGCGCTGCCCGACGGCGAAGTCTCCGGCTGGTTCACGCACGTCGCCGCGGTCGGCGACCGTGTCGAGCTGCGCGGGCCGATCGGCGGCTCGTTCTCGTGGGACGGGCCGGACGGTGGGCCGCTGCTCCTGGGCGGCGGCGGGTCCGGAGTCGTCCCGCTGCTGGCGATGCTCCGGCGGCGGGCGCAGGGCTGGCGCGAGATCCCGGTGGCGCTGATCTACTCGGCCCGCACCCGCGCCGAGATGATCGCGCTCGCCGAGCTGGAGGCGCTGGCCGAGGCGGATGCGAATGTCTCCCTGCACCTCGCCGCAACGCGTGATCCGGGCGGGAAGCGGATCGATGCCGCCCTCGTCGCCGGCGCGCTCGCGCGGCTCGGGAAACCCGGGAAGGTCTTCCTCTGCGGCTCGAACCGGTTCGTGGCCGCCGCCTCCGACCTGATCCTGGCACAGGGCGTCGCGCCGGGCCTGATCCGCACGGAGCGCTTCGGCGCCTGAGAGAGGCCTCATCGCTTCCGCGGTCGACGCGCTCGCTGGACCACCCGCCCCGTCATTCCAGGGCGCCGCAGGCGAGCCTGGAATCCAGAGACACCCTGATGGGAAGGTCTGGCAGGTCGGTGCGTCTGGAGCCCGGGTTCCGCTGCGCGGCCCCGGGATGACCGGGTTCTGGCACTTACGGAGTCGAAGATCTGCCGGTGCCGAATCGGTGAATGCAAACAATCAAGGGCTGAAGATCAGCACGAGGTAGACGAAGAACAGCACGAGGTGCACCGCCCCCTCCAGCACCGTGGTGCGCGAGCCCGAGAAGGTCTGCGCGCTGAGGATCAGCGTCACGGCAAGCAGGGTCATCTCGGTGGGCTTGAGGCCGAGCACAACGGTCTGCCCGGTGAGCAGGCCGATGGTGAGGATCGCCGGCACGGTCAGGCCGACCGTCGAGGTCGCCGCGCCCAGGCACAGATTGATCGCCCGCTGGAGTTCGTTGCGGGCCACCGCCTTCAGCGCCGAGATCCCCTCCGGGGTGAACACGATGGCGGCGATCAGCACGCCGCCGAGCGCCGTGGGCGCGCCCAGAGCCGCGATCCCGTGGTCGAGGATGACCGCGAGGCTCTTGGCCAGGATCACGATCGGCACGACGTTGGCGAGCAGCAGGCCGACATGCTTGGCGATGCCGCCGCCGGAGACGGATCCGGAGCCTGCCGGCGGCTCGGCCGCCTCGACGGCCTCCGCGTCGATGAAGAACTCGCTGTGGCGGCCGGTCTGGATCAGCAGGAACACGCCGTAGAGTGCCAGCGTGAACACCGAGAACGTCACCGCCTGGAGGGTGGTCAGCGTCCCGTCGCTGGTGGAACTGGTGAAGTTCGGGATGATCAGCGCGATCGTGGTGAGGGGGATGATCACCGAGAGGAAGGCCGAGGCGCCCTGCAGGTTGTAGCGTTGCTGGTGATGCCGCAGGCCGCCCACCAGGAGCCCGAGTCCGACCACGCCGTTCAGCACGATCATCAAAACCGCGAACATCGTGTCGCGGCCGAGCGTCGGCGCGTCCTTGGCCGAGAGCATCACGGCGGAGATCAGCGCCACCTCGATGATCACGATGGCGAGCGTCAGCACCAGGGTGCCGAGCGGCTCGCCGAGGCGATGGGCGAGCTCCTCCGCCTCGTGCACGACGCCGAAGGCCGCCCAGACGATCACCGCCAGCAGCCACGCGAACAGGCCCCCGGCGACCAGCGGCTGCGACAGGTCGGCGAGCCAGCCTTTGCCGAACCATGCGAAGGCCAGAACCGTCGCCCAGGCGACCGCCACCCGTAGGGCTGCCATCATGGTGGTTGTGTTCTCCGGGCGCGCCGTCGACGCCTCATTGTGCGCTGGCAGACATCGTCTTAGTCCGGATTCATGACGTGACCAGTGCGGACATGAATCATGGGGCGATGCTCGGCCGGTGCCGACGGCCCGCGCGCGGAGCGGCTTAGGAGGGCCACGACCGGTGACGCGGTGATCCCGACCCGCTACCGGCCGCAGGCTAGCCTCCAGGCTCCGGATCGAACGCGCGCAACCGCCCCATGCTGCGGCGGGAGTGGTCAGTCGGCCCGTGAGGCATTACCATCGACAGACCCGAATAAAGTCCGGCGCCTGATTCCTCCGCCGCGCGATGGCGCGCTGCCGGGCGCGGCGCGGCCGTTGAGAGTTCCCGAAACTTGCCTTTCCCGACCCTGCCCGCCCCCCTCGCGCGGGCCCTAGCCGACCGCGGCTACGCCGATCCCACCCCGGTCCAGGCCGCGGTGCTGGAGGCGGCCGCCGGCTCCCGCGACCTGCTCGTCTCCGCGCAGACCGGCTCCGGCAAGACCGTGGCCTACGGCCTTGCCGTGGCGAGCCTCCTGATCGGCGAGGCCGAGATGCTGCCGCCCCCGGCGGCGCCGGTCGCGCTGGTGATCGCCCCGACCCGGGAACTCGCTCTGCAGGTGCAGCGCGAGCTGTCCTGGCTCTACAGCCCCGCCGGCGGCCGGGTCGCGGCCTGCGTCGGTGGCATGGATCCGCGCCGGGAGAGCCGGATGCTGGCCGAGGGCACCCATATCGTCGTCGGGACGCCGGGCCGCCTGCGCGACCATCTCGAGCGCCGCAACCTCGATCCCAGGGCTCTCCGGGCCGTGGTCCTCGACGAGGCCGACGAGATGCTCGACCTCGGCTTCCGCGAGGACATCGAGTTCATCCTCTCGGCGACTCCGCCGGACCGGGCCACCTACCTGTTCTCCGCGACCCTGCCCAAGGGCATCGAGGCGCTGGCCGAGCGCTACCAGCGCGATGCTCTGCGGCTCGCCATCAAGGGCGAGACCAAGGGACACGCCGACATCGCCTACCGGGCGGTGCGGATCATGCCGCGTGAGACCGAGCACGTGGTGCTCAACCTCCTGCGCGAGGCCGACGCCAAGACCGCCATCGTCTTCTGCAACACCCGCAACGCGGTCCGCCACCTCCAGGCGAGCCTGACCGAACGCGGCTTCTCGGTGGTGGCGCTGTCCGGCGAGCTGGGTCAGGGCGAGCGCAACGCCGCGCTCCAGGCCCTGCGCGACGGCCGCGCCCGGGTCTGCGTCGCCACCGACGTGGCCGCCCGCGGCATCGACCTGCCGTCCCTGAGCCTCGTGATCCACGCCGACCTGCCCCACGACGCCGAGGTGCTGCAGCACCGCTCCGGCCGGACCGGCCGGGCCGGGCGCAAGGGCACGTCGGTGCTGCTGATCCCCAACTCCCGGCGCCGTCGCGCCGAGCAGATGTTCGCCATCGCCAAGGTCAGCCCCGAATGGTCGGGACCGCCCTCGGCCGACGAGATCCGCCGGCTGGACGGCGAGCGCATGCTCTCCGATCCGCTCTTCTCGGAGCCGCCGGCCGAGGAGGACGTTGCGCTGGCGGAGACGCTGCTCGCCGGCAAGAGCCCGGAGGAACTGGCCGCCTTGCTGGCCCGCGTCTATCGAACCCGTCTGCCGGCCCCCGAGGAGGTCAGCGATCCGGGCGAGGGCCGCGCCCTACGCGGGGAACGCCCGCCCTACGATCCGATGGATCCGGAGCGGATCGCCGCCATGGGTCCGGCCGTGTGGTTCAGGCTCAACCTCGGCCGCCGCGACAATGCCGACCCGCGGCGGCTGCTGCCGATGCTGACGCGCCGCGGCGGTGTCGACCGCCAGGAGATCGGCGCGATCCGCATCTTCGACCGCGAGACCAAGTTCGAGGTCCGGGGCAACGCGGCGGCGCGCTTCGCCGAAGCTTTCGCCCGCAACGGCTCGCCGGAGATCCAGGTAGAGGCGCTCGCGGGCGACGCGGCCCCGGCCGAGCGGAAGGGCCGGCCGAGCGGCCCGAAGGGCTTCGCGAGCCCGCGCGCCGGCAAGCATCAGCGCAAGGTCGAGCGGTCGGGTCCGAAGGCCGACCACAAGCCCGGTCGCCATTCGGGCCGGGGTTGACGGACGGGACCCTGCGGATCGCGATCTTTGCGATCCGCGTTCCTCCTTCGCGGATGAGCAGACCGGCCCGGCCGGGCGACGACTACCCGGCGCGCCGTGCTCAGAACACGTTCTTCACGGCCTCGCCGAGGGCGTCGACGCTCTCCTTCAACTTGCGTCCGGCCGGTGCCAGGGATGGCAGCTTGATCCCGAGCACCTCGGTCTCCTCCGCGGGCTCGGCCTGAGCCACCGCAGTCGGCGCGGCCTTGGCCTTCTCGGCGGGCTTGGCGACGGCCGGGGGCTTGTGGGACGCTGCCACCTTGCGCGCCGGCTTCTCGGTCTTCTCGGAGATTGCCGCGGGTGTCGCGGGCGGCGCGGCCGTCGCCACCGGCTTGGGCGCGGCCGCCGGCTCGTGCACGTCGCGCGCCCGCACGGTCTCGGAGGCGCGGGGAGATTGCAGCGCCGCCATGCGGGCAGGCGGCAGCGGAACGACCTGCCGGCCCGCGGCCAGGGGCGCGACTGGCGTCGGGACCGGGATACGGCGGGCCGGCGGAACCGGGGCTGCCGCGGCCTGTGCCGGCGCGCGCGCCGGGATCGGGGCAGCGTCCGCGGATGCGACGGATGTACCGGCGGCGGATGGGGCGTACGTGTCGGGCAGGCCGGCCATGCGCATGTCCGAGCCCACAGGTTCGGCCGGCTTCTCCACCTGCATCGACGGCGGCTTGCCCGATCCGGCCAGGGCGGGGAGACCGTCCTTCAGATCGGGCCAGTCGGCGGCCCGCCCGGAGGCGACGAATTTCACGGGGGCCGGGGCGGCGAGGCCGGCCATCAGGCTCGAGGCGGCCACACCGAAGCCGCCGAGCGCGCCGGCGCCGGCCAATCCGAACAGGACGATGCGGAGCTTCGCCGACCGCCCAAGCCGGCCGTCCGGCCGCCGAGTCGCTCGGGTTTCGGAGGCATCCAGGGCGAGATCGATCATGATCCGGGGTCTCTGACACGATTCACGACGCGCGCGACCGGGCTCCCCGTCCCCGGCCGCTTCCCTTCGCGGTTCCGAAGGTCGTTCGACAAGGTCGCGATAGAGGAGGTGCAATACGGCGCAAAGATGTCGGTTCGAATTGCGGGCGCGGCCAGTCCTGGGCCGGCTATCCACAGGATAACGCGACTCCGCTTAAGAATCCGTCATCGTCTCGACCGGTGTACCGGCTGTCCGACTGGGTCGGCTGGCATGGACATCGGCGCGGCGCCCGTTAAGCGTCTCGGGGTGGATACCCGCCCGACCCTGCTCCCGATGTCCCAGACCCTCGCGCCGCCCGAAAGCCGCGCGGGCCGGTGGCCGTGGGCGTCGTGGTCGACGCGGGCCCGCTTGGTCGCCGTGGTGCTGTTCATCGACGCGCTCGCGGCCCTGATCTCCTGCGGCGTGATCGTGTTGAACGCGCGCTCGGCGGTCCGGGTCGAGACCCGCGCCTCCCTGGCCACCGTCGAGTCGCTGGTCGCCGACACGATCCGGTTGTCCGACACGGCCTCGCCCGACACGCTCCTCCAGACCCTGGACCTGCGGTTCAAGGTGCTGCGCCACGTCCGCGTCGCCGTGCTCGACGCGGACGGCGACCGGGTCGGCGACCCGGCGCCCCCGCACCGGTCCGAACGGGAGGCGCCGCGCTGGTTCGCCGACCTGATCATGCCGCCGATCGAGCGCCACACCCTGCCGATCGCGGTGAACGGCCAGCGTCTCGGCACCGCGCAGATCACCACGCAGCCCCTCGACGAGATCGACGAGATCTGGGGCTACGCGCGGGCGCTGTCGCTCACGACCGGGGCGATCAACGTCGCCATGCTGATCGCGCTCTACGTCGCTCTGGGCCGCATCCTGGCGCCGCTGCGACGGCTGGGCGGCGGCCTGACGCAGCTCGAGCACCACGACTACACCGTCCGCCTCGAACCGCCCGGCGCCCAGGAGCTGGCGGTGATCGCCGCGCGCTTCAACAAGGTGGCCGAGGCCCTGGGCGAGGTCCGTGCCGCCAACGGCCGTCTCAACCGGCAATTGCTCACCGCGCAGGACGACGAGCGCCGCCGGACGGCTCTGGAACTGCACGACGAGTTCGGCCCCTGTCTTTTCGCCCTGGAGGCCAACGCGGCCTCCATCGCCCGGATCGCCTCCGGGCCTGGCGAGCCCAGCCGCGACAAGCTGACCGCCCGCGCCGCCGAGATCAGCGCCATCGTCGGCCAGGTTCAGACCGTCAACCGCGAGCTTCTGAACCGCCTCCGGCCCCACGGCCTCGGGGAAGCGCCGCTGGCCACCTGCCTCGACCTGCTGCTGCGCGGCTTCGGCCAGCGTCACCCGGGGCTCACCTTCATCGGTGAGTTCGACGGTCTGGCCCGGGGATACGGGGACCTCGTCGACCTCACGGTCTTCCGCTGCGTCCAGGAAAGCGTCACCAACGCCGTGCGGCACGGCGCCGCGACCCGGGTGGAGGCCGAGGCGACCGAGTCCGACGGCCGGCTCGACGTCACCATCCGCGACAACGGCACCGGAATCCCGGCCGAACACGGCACCGGGCTCGGTCTGTCGGGGATGCGTGAGCGTGTCGAGGCCCTGGACGGCACCTTCGCCCTTGACAATGCCGGCCCCGGCGCAATCGTCCGGATCACGATCCCCGTTCCGCCGGAGCGGGGCGACGAGAACAACGCGCCGAGCGCATGAACGCCATCGCCTCACAGATCGACATCGCCGCCACGCGCCTGCCGGTCCTCGTCATCGACGATCACCCGATCGTCCTCCAGGGCTGTCGACGCGTGCTGGAGGATGCCGGCGTCGAGACCATCGCGGAGGCCACCACGGTGGTCGGCGGCTACCGGATCTTCCACCGGCTCCGGCCGCCGGTGGTGATCTGCGACCTGACCTTCCAGGGCAGCGGCATGGCGGGGCTCGGCCTGATCCGCCGGATCCGCGCGGTCGCCCCCGACACGCGCATCCTGGTCTTCAGCATGCACAACGATCCCGTCATTGTCGCCCGCGCCCTCGAGGCCGGGGCGCTCGGCTACGTCCTGAAGGACCACGCCTCGGCGGAACTGTTCGAGGCCTTCGGGAAGGTGCGGATCGGCGAGGTCTACCTCGACCGGCGGCTGGCCACCGAGGTGGCGATGCTGCGCGCCGACGCCCGCCGCACGCCGGAATCGCAGCTCACCCCGCGGGAGCAGCAGATCCTGGCGCGGCTCGCCCAGGGCCGCTCCTACGGCGCCATCGCGTCCGACCTGTCGGTGAGCTACAAGACCGTCACCAACGCCTGCTCGCAGATGCGCCAGAAGCTCGGGGTGCGCACCCTCGCCGAGCTGATCCACGTCGCCGTGACCCACGCGCAGCGGCAGGGCTAGGCGTGGCGGGCTTCGCGATGACGGGCGATGGCATGACGGGCGATGGCGGCCCCGGATCCTTCTCCCGGGAGGCGTGGACGCGGAACGCCGCCGCCTGCGAGACCATCCGGTCGATGCCGTTCAACGCGGAACTGGCCGCCGGCACGCTGCCGCAGGACCGGTTCCGGCACTACATCGTCCAGGACGCCCATTACCTGATCGGCTTCGGACGTGCCCTCAGCCTCGCCGCCGCGAAGGCGCCGGAGCCGGATACGATCGTCCAGTTCGCGCGCGCGGCCGAGGAGGCGATCGTCGTCGAGCGGGCCCTCCACGGCGGCTTCTTCCGAGACTACGGCATCGGCCCGGACACCTTCGCGGCCACGCCGCTGACGCCGGCCTGCGACCACTACGTCAGCTTTCTGATGGCCACCGCCTACGCCGAGCCCTTCGAGGTCGTCTGCGCGGCCCTGCTGCCCTGCTTCTGGATCTACAAGGCGGTGGGCGACGACATCTTCGCCCGCGCGGGCCAGGGCAACCCGTACCGGGCCTGGATCGACACCTACGCGGGCGCGGATTTTGCCGCGGCGGTGGCCGCCATGATCGCCGTCACCGACCGGGCGGCCCTGAACGTCTCCGCCGCGACGCGGGAGCGGATGCAGCGGGCCTTCGCGCAGGCGACCCGGCTCGAGTGGATGTTCTGGGACAGCGCCTATCGCGACGCGGCCTGGCCCTTGTGACCGATCCGGGCCCGAGCCGGCGCGCTCTGCTGAACGCGGCCCTCGCCGCGGCGGCCGTCTGGCCGGCCGGCGCGGAGGCGGCCGGGAGTCCGGACCCGATCCCGTCGGACCGGCCTGTCCGAATCGCCATGCTGCTCTTCCCCGGCATGACCGTCCTGGATCTCGCCGGGCCGCAGGCTTTGCTGGCTGGCCTCGCCCCGGGCAGCCTGCACCTCGTCGCCGAGGTGGCGGGCCCGGTGGCGAGCGATACCGGCCTCACCCTGGTGGCGACCGACACCTTCGCGCGCTGCCCGGCGGATCTCGATGTGCTGTTCGTGCCCGGCGGCGACGGGACTCCGGCCCAGATGCGAAACGCGACGCTCCTCGACTTCCTGCGCGCGCGCGCCGCGCGCACGGCCTGGGTGACGAGCGTCTGCACCGGATCCCTGATCCTCGGCGCCGCCGGCCTGCTGCGGGGCTACAGCGCCACGTCGCACTGGTGCGTGCGCGACACAGTCCTGCCGCTCCTGGGCGCCGAGCCGGTGGCCGAGCGCGTCGTCTTCGATCGCAACCGCGCGACGGCGGCCGGGATCTCGGCCGGGCTCGACCTGGGTCTCGCGCTCTGCGCCCGCCTGCGCGGTCCCGACTACGCGCGGACCGCCCAGCTCGTCGCCGAGTACGCCCCGGAGCCGCCGTTCCAGGCCGGGACGCCCGGACAGGCCGGTCCGGCCATCGTCCGGGCCGCGGACGCGATCCTCGCGCCCCTGGTCGCCGGGGCCCGCGCGGCGGCGCGGGACTGAGGCGGGCCGCCGATGCAGCGCTGCCACGCTCCGGCGCGACGTCGTCCCGCGTCCTTGACGGCGGCTGCCGCGCGGCCGAACTGAGCAGTGCAACATCCGCCGGAGCCGCCATGTCCCTGATCGCACGCCTGCGCGCCTACGCGGCCGAGGCTCTCGGCGTCGGCCATATCGAGGTGGTGGACGACACGCACCTCGCCGCCACGGCGCTCCTCGTCCACGTGGCGCGGGTCGACGGCATCCTCGCGCCGTCCGAGAGCGAGCGCCTGTCACGCCTCGTCCAGGGCCACTACGCCGACGGGCCGGAGGCCGCCCGCGTGCTGATCGAGCGGGCCACCACGGTGGACACGGAGATCCGCGACGTGGCGAGCCTCGTCGAGATGCTTCCGCACGAGGCCGACGCGGCCGAGCGTCGGGAACTCCTCACCATGGCGTGGTCGGTCGCCGCCGCCGACGGCCATGTCGACGAGTTCGAGGAGGCGCTGGTCGAGCGCCTCGGCCGGCTGCTCGGCTTCGATGATGCGGCCATCGCGGCCGCCCGCCGGGGCGGCCAGCAGAGCGTCGGGCTCGCCTAGGCGAGGGGCGCGCGATGATCGCGAGCCTCGCGCTGATCCTGCTCGCGCAGCTCATGGGCGAGATCCTGGCCCGCGGGGCCGGCGTTCCGATCCCCGGGCCGGTTATCGGCATGGGGCTGATGTTCGTCTTTCTGCTCCTGCGCGACAGCGCCCGGTTCGGTCTGCCGCGCTACCTCCCGCGGCCGCTGACCGACGGCACCCTCGAATCGACGGCGCGGGGGCTTCTCATGAACCTGTCGCTGATGTTCGTCCCGGCGGGCGTCGGCGTCGTGGGCCGTCTGGACCTCCTGCGGGCGCAGGGCATCAAGCTCGCCGTCGTGCTGCTGGTCTCGACGGCGCTGTCCCTGCTGGTGACCGTGCTGGTGTTCCGCGCCGTCGCGGCGCTGGTCGAGCGGGGCGGGAGCGACGGGGAGTCCTGACGGCGATGGGTGGCGATTTCTCCCTCTGGGTCTACCTCGCCAAGACGCCGCTGCTCTGGCTGACCGTGACGCTGACCGCCTACGTGCTGGCCGACCGCATCGCCGCGGCGACCGGGCGCCACCCGATCGCCAATCCGGTGCTGATCACGGTGGCGCTGGTCGGCAGCGTCCTGGCGGCGACCGGTACGCCATATCCGGCCTATTTCGAGGGCGCGCAGTTCGTCCACTTCCTGCTCGGGCCCGCCACCGTTGTGCTGGCCATGCCGCTCTACGAGCGGCGGGCGACGGTGATGCGCGCGCTGGTGCCGATGCTCACCGCCCTGGCGGCGGGTTCGGCGACGACGCTGGCCGTGGTGATCGCCCTGGCGCGGCTGCTCGACATCCCGCAGCCGGTCCTCGTCTCGCTGGCGCCGAAATCCGTGACCTCCGGCGTCGCCATGGGCATCGCCGAGGCGCTCGGCGGCGATCCGACCCTCACCGCCATCCTGGTGATCCTGACCGGCATCATCGGCGCCATCCTGGTGACGCCGATGATGGAGGCGCTGAAGATCCGCGACATGCGCGCCCGCGGCTTCGCGGCCGGACTTGCGGCCCACGGTATCGGCACGGCGCGCGCTTTCCAGGTGAGCGAGGTCGCCGGCACCTTCGCGGGCATCGCCATGGGCTTGAACGCCTTCCTGACGGCGATCCTCGCGCCACTGGCGCTGCATCTGCTGTTCTGACCCGAGGGGCGGCCGACCGGCGCCGGCGTTCCGTCGGCACCATCGCGCCGAGCCGCCGACGGCAGGTTTCCAAGTCCGCATGATCCGGCATCACGAGGCGGCCGAAAGCGGCTGAAATCCTCGCCGCTTGCCGCTTCCGGAACGCCGTCACCTCGCGGGCGACGTCATTCCACAGCGCCGCACGCGTCGACGCCGCGCTGTCCCGGGTGATCTCGATTCGCGTCTGGCGAGCTAGCCGAAAGCGTCAGCGCGACCCGCGAAGCGAACCCCGCTGACCTTGCTGACGCATCCGGCCGGACCTGTCCCGGGCCACCGTTAACGATATTGACCACACCTTGCTGCTACTATCATAAGTAGAGAATCAGGGTCAAAGCTGCGTATCTTGGTTGCAGCGACGTAAGCCGGGCTTGAGCGCGCAGGCGTGAAAGAGGCGGTATCCAACACTGACCAACACTGCATCGATACACGAGGAAGGAGGAGATGCCCATGCCAAATGCCTCGCCGAGTATTGAACTTGCCGCGAAGATACTGAGCGCCTACGTCACGCGAAACACCGTTCCCGCTGGTGCCTTGCCGGATCTTCTGTCCGAGGTTCATCGCTCGATCGCAGCGCTCGATCGCGGAAGGGCTTCGCAGATCAGCCGTCTGACCGAGGCGCAGATCCGGGCCTCCATCCGGCCCGACGCGCTCATCAGCTTCGAGGACGGGAAGCCCTACAAGGCGTTGCGGCGTCACCTGACGATCCGCGGCCTCACGCCCGAGGCCTACAAGGCCAAGTGGGGCCTGCCGGTGGATTATCCCCTCGTCTCGGCCACCTACAGTGCCCACCGGTCGAGCATCTCGCGTCAGATCGGACAGAGCCAGCGGCTGCGGATGAAGCAGGCCGTGGGCTAGAACCGGTCCCGCGTGCCGCCGGGTCTCCGGCGTCAGAGGCGCGGCGGGGCCGGTGTCTGCGCGACGGATTCCGAGATGTCCTGGATGAGCAGGGCCACGAGGCCCGACCATCCGGTCTGGTGGGAGGCGCCGACGCCGCGGCCGGTGTCGCCGTCATAATATTCGTAGAACAGGACGAGATCGCGAAAATGCGGATCCTCCTGTTCGATCCGGCTGTGGCCGTAGACCGGCCGGCGGCCGTCCGCCCCGCGCACGGAGAGGCCGATCAACCGGCGGGCGAGCGCCTGGGCGATCTCGCGCAGCGACGAGGTCTGCCCCGAGCCCGTGGGCGCCTCGACCCGAAAATCCGGTCCGTAATAGTCGTGGAAGCGGTTCAGGCCGGCGATGAGCAGGTAGTTGACCGGCATCCACACCGGGCCGCGCCAGTTCGAGTTGCCGCCGAAGAGCCGCGAGCGCGACTCCGCGGGCTCGTAGGCGAGGCCGAGATCCCGGCCGTCCCAGGCGAAGCAGAAGGGTTGATCCGCGTACGCGCGGGACACGGCGCGCAAGCCGTGGTCCGACAGGAATTCGGCCGGGTCGAGGGCGCGGTGCAGGAGCGCCTTGAGCCGGTGGCCGCGCAGCAGCGACAGCAGGGCGCTCCGGGCCTGGCCGGGCTCGTTCCAGCGCGAGACCAGAGTCGCGAGATCGGGACGGTTCCTGAGGAAGAACACCATGCGGTCACGCAGGGACGGAAGCCGTTCGAGGTCACACTCGTTGATGGTCGCCACCGCGAAGATCGGGACCAGCCCGACCATGGTGCGTGCCCGGATCGGCAGCCGGCGTCCGTCGCGGGTCTCGATCACGTCGTAGAAGAAGCCTTCGCCTTCGTCCCACACGCCCTCGCCGGTGGCGGCCGCGATGAGGAGGAAGTGCTCGAAGAACTTCTCCGCCATGTCCTCGTAGGTCGGGTCCTGCAGCGCCAGCTCGATCGCGATGCGCATCAGGTTGAGGGCATAGGTCGCCATCCAGGCGGTCGCGTCCGACTGGGTCAGGGTCGCGCCGTCGCCCACCGGCTTCGACCGGTCGAAGATGCCGATGTTGTCGAGGCCCAGGAATCCGCCCTGGAACAGGTTGCGGTCGTCCGAATCCTTGCGGTTGACCCACCACGTGAAGTTCAGGGTCAGCTTGTTGAAGATGCGCTTGAGAAAGGCATGGTCGGGCGTGCCGGTATGCTGGCGATCCAGTTCGAACACCCGCCAGGCGGCCAGCGCGTGGACCGGCGGGTTGGCGTCCCCGAACCCCCACTCGTAGGCCGGCAGGGCGGCGTTCGGATGGGCGTAGGCCTCGTCCACGAGGAGCAGGAGCTGGTTCTTGGCGAAGTCCGGATCGAACAGCGCGAAGACGATGGCCTGCAGCGCGAGATCCCAGGAGGCGAACCAGGGATACTCCCAGGCGTCCGGCATCGAGATGATGTCGTTGGCGCGCAGATGCGCCCAGTCGCTGTTGCGTCCGCGCCGCCTCTCGGGGGCGGGGGCGGGCTGGGCCGGATCGCCCCCGAGCCATTCGCGCACGTCGTAATGGTAGAGCTGCTTCGACCAGAGCATGCCGGCCAGCGCCTGCCGCTGGACGAGCCGCATCTCGGGATCGGCGATCGGCGCCTGCAGGGCGGCGTAGAAGGCGTCGGCCTCCGCCGCGCGCTCGGCGAAGACGGCGTCGTAGTCCGCGAAGGGCGCCCCCGGCGCGGTCTCGGCGCGCAGGCGCAGGCGCAGGGTGCGGGTCTCGCCGGGGCCGAGATGCAGGTCGTAGCGCGCGGCGCACTTGGTGCCGGAGAGTCGGTTGACCGCGTTCGCCTCGCCGCCGACGACGCAGCGATCGATCCCGTCCTTGTAGAAGCCGTCGGCGGGACCGCTGCCGAACAGGCGGTGCGTGTTGGTGTCGTTCTCGGTGAACAGGACCTCGGCCGCGCCCTCGGCGAAGAAGCGCATCGGCGGCATGGTGGGGTGGCGCGCCCAGACCGAGCCGTCGGACCCGGCCATCAGCTCCGGCTTCGGCGCGCCCTGCTTCCACGACCAGGTGTTGCGCGCCCAGAGCTGCGGCAGCAGCGTCAGGTCGGCCGCCTCCGGCCCGCGGTTCGTGACGGTGACGCGCATCAGGACGTCGTCGGGGGTCGCCTTGGCGTAGGCGATCGCGACGTCGAAGTAGCGGCCCTCGTCGAACAGGCCGGTGTCGAGCAGCTCGTATTCCGGGTCGTCGAGCCCGCGCCGCGCGTTCTCCGCGACCAGCTCTCCGTAGGGGAAGGCGGCTTGCGGGTACTTGTAGAGCATCCGCATGAACGTGTGGGTCGGGACGCCGTCGAGGTAGTAGTAGAGTTCCTTGACGTCCTCGCCGTGGTTGCCCTCCTGGTTGGTCAGGCCGAACAGGCGCTCCTTCAGGATCGGGTCGCGGCCGTTCCAGAGGGCCAGCGCCAGGCACCAGTTGAGGTGGCGGTCCCCGAAGCCGCCGATCCCGTCCTCGCCCCACCGATAGGCGCGCGACCGCGCGTGGTCGTGGGGCAGGTAGTCCCAGGCGTCACCGCCGGGGCTGTAATCCTCCCGGACGGTGCCCCATTGCCGGTCGCTTAGATAGGGGCCCCACTGGCGCCAGGCCGGGTCGGAGCGCGCCGCGACGAGCCGCCGGCCCTCGGCGGTCTCGAAGATGCTCCGCGGTGCGCCCTCGGGCTTGGTCATGGGCTGGCATGTCCCGGATCCGGCATTCGAAGCGCCGATACTGCCCCGGTCCGTCCGGTAAAAGTCAACGTCAGCGCGACGCTCAATCCGTCAGGCTCACGCGGATCCCGTCCGGACCGGCCTCGGTGCGCAGGCGGCGGTAATCCGGGATCCGCGCGTGGGACGTCCGCACCGGCGCGTGATGCGTGGCGGTGACGACCGTGACGGACGCCCCCGCCGCCTCGGCGGCCTGGATGCCGGCCGGCGCGTCCTCGAACATCAGGCAATCCGCCGCCGCGACGCCGAGCCGGCCCGCGGCCGCCAGGACGCAGTCCGGCGCCGGCTTGCCCCGCGCCACGTCCTCGGCGGCGATCATCAGTCGGGGACGCGGCATCCCGGCGGCGGCGAGGCGGCGCTCCGCGAGCGCCCGGGGGGCCGAGGTCACGATCGCCCAGCGGCCGGGCGGCAGCGCCTCCACGAAGGCGCGGGCGCCGGGGATCTCGGTGATGTCAGCCACGTCGTCCATCTCGGCCCGGGTGATCGCTGCGGCCTCCGCCTCGGGATCGACGCCGGGCAGGTCGAGGCGCCGGATCGTCTCGACCGAGCGCACGCCGTGGATCGTCGGCAGGAACGCCGCCACGTCGAGGCCGTGGGCCCGCGCCCAGCGCGACCAGATCCGCTCCGCCGAGGCGAGGGAGCTGATCAGCGTGCCGTCCATGTCGAACAGGAGCGCGGCGAAGCGGCGGGCGGGAAAGGCATCCTCGGTCATGGCCGAGCGCTACGCGGGGGACGCTCGGCGGGCAACGGGCCCGCGCGCATGGCCGGACCCCCCATCCGGCCGCGGCCCGATCCGCGATGCCGGCCGATGCCGGAGGCGCCCGCTTCACGGGCCCGCGCCTTTGGTGTAGCGCGGAGGGCAATCCCGGGCCCCCGCGCCCTGACACTGCGAAATACCCCAGACCCATGCCGAGCCGCATTGACGCCACCTTCGCCCGCGCCCGCGCGGAGAACCGGGCCGTCCTCGTCACCTACGTGATGGCGGGCGACCCCGACCCCAAGGCCTCCCTGGAGGTGCTGAAGGCCCTTCCGGGCGCCGGCGCCGACATCCTGGAATTCGGCCTGCCCTTCACCGACCCGATGGCGGACGGCCCGGCGATCCAGGCGGCGGGCCTGCGGGCGCTGAAGGCCAGGCAGACCGTGCCCGGCACCCTCGATCTCGTGCGCCGCTTCCGCGCGGAGAACGACTCCACGCCGATCGTGCTGATGGGCTACTACAACCCGATCCACACCTACGGCGTCGACCGGTTCCTGGAGGACGCGGTGGCCGCCGGCGTCGACGGGCTGATCGTAGTCGACCTGCCGCCCGAGGAGGATGCCGAGCTGTGCCTGCCGGCGCTGGGCAAGGGCCTCGCCTTCATCCGGCTCGCCACCCCCACCACCGACGAGAAGCGGCTGCCGGCCGTGCTCGCGAATACGGCAGGCTTCGTCTACTACGTGTCGATCACCGGCGTGACCGGAACGGCGACGCCCGATTTCGGCAAGGTCTCTGAGGCGGTGGCGCGGATCCGGCGGCACACCGAGCTACCGGTGGTGGTCGGCTTCGGCGTGAAGACCGGCGCCCACGCGGCGGCCATCGCCCGGGGCGCGGACGGGGTCGTGGTCGGCTCGGCGCTGGTGGACACGCTCGTGCGTTCACTCGATGCCGACGGCCGGGCCCAGCCCGGCAGCGTCCCGGCGGTCGTGCAACTCGTGCGCGAACTGGCCGAGGGGGTGCGCTCGGCGCGGGTCGGGCAGGCCGCCTGATCGGCGATCCCTGGCGATCGCCCCTGGCGGCGGAGCGCCGCCATCCTGATATTGGCGCGGGCTTGAAGCGGACGGACGCGAGGCGATGGTCGAACCGATGAACTGGATCTCGGAGGTTGTGCGCCCCCGGATCAAGACCCTGTTCAAGCGCGAGACGCCGGAGAACCTCTGGGTCAAGTGCCCCGATACCGGTCAGATGGTGTTCCACAAGGAGGTGGAGGCCAATCACTGGGTCATCCCCGGCTCCGAGCACCATCTGAAGATGGGCGCCCAGGCGCGCCTGAAGATGATGTTCGACGAGGGCACGTGGATCGACGTGGCGCTGCCCGAGGTCGCTCCGGACCCGCTGAAGTTCCGCGACGAGAAGCGCTACGCCGACCGCCTCAAGGAAGCGCGCGCCAAGACCGGGCTGCAGGACGCATTCAAGATCGGCTTCGGCCGGGTCGGCGGGCTGCCGATGGTGCTGGCCGCGCAGGAATTCGGCTTCATGGCCGGTTCGCTCGGCATGGCGGCGGGCGAGGCCTTCGTGCGCGGCGCCGAGACGGCCCTGGAGAAGCGCACGCCCTACGTGCTGTTCGCGGCCTCGGGCGGCGCCCGGATGCAGGAGGGCATCCTGTCGCTGATGCAGATGCCGCGCACGACCGTGGCGGTGCGCCGCCTCAACGCGGCCCGGCTGCCCTACATCGTCGTGCTGACGAACCCGACCACCGGCGGCGTCACCGCCTCCTACGCGATGCTGGGCGACGTCCACCTCGCCGAGCCCGGGGCCCTGATCTGCTTCGCCGGTCCCCGGGTGATCGAGCAGACCATCCGGGAGAAGCTGCCGGACGGCTTCCAGCGGGCGGAGTACCTGCGCGAGCACGGCATGGTCGACCAAGTCGTCCATCGCCACCAGCTCAAGGAGACGATCACGCGCCTCTGCAAGCTCCTCACCAACGCCGCCGAGGCGAGCGCCCCGCTCACCGCCTCCGAGGCGGCTTAAGCCGCGCGATGGCCTCGTCCGACGCCCTGATGGCGCGATTCCTCGCGCTGCATCCCCGCACCATCGACCTGTCGCTGGGTCGGATCGAGCGGCTCCTCGCGCGCCTCAACAATCCTGAGCGGCGCCTGCCGCCGGTGATCCATGTCGCCGGCACCAACGGCAAGGGCTCGACCATCGCGTTCATGCGGGCGATCCTCGAAGCGGGAGGGCTCGCGGCGCACGTCTACACGTCGCCCCACCTCGTCCGATTCCATGAGCGGATCCGGATCGGCGGGATCGGCGGCGGCCATTTCGTCGACGAGGACCGGCTGGCCGACGCGTTCTCGCGCTGCGAGACGGCCAACGACGGCCAGCCGATCACGATGTTCGAGATCACCACGGCGGCGGCCCTGCTGCTGTTCTCGGAGAGCCCGGCCGACGTGCTGCTGCTCGAAGTCGGCCTCGGCGGCCGGCTCGACGCCACCAACGTGATCGCGCAGCCCGCCTGCTCGGTGGTGACGCCGATCGGGCGCGACCACGCCGAGTATCTCGGCGACACGGTCGAATCGGTGGCGACCGAGAAGGCCGGCATCTTCAAGCGCGGCTGTCCCGCCGTGATCGCCGCCCAGGACTACGCCGAGGCCGACGCCGTGCTGTGCCGGCGCGCCGAGGCGGTCGGGGCCGGTCCGATCCTGGTGGGCAACCAGGATTTCTCCGTCTACGAGGAGCGCGGCCGGCTCGTCTACCAAGACGAGACCGATCTCTTCGACCTGCCGCGTCCCAAGCTGGCGGGCCGGCACCAGCTGGTCAATGCCGGGACGGCGATCACCGCGCTGCGCGCCGCGGGCTTCGGCGACATCGGCACGACGGCCCTGGAGAAGGGTCTGACGGAGGTCGATTGGCCGGGACGGCTGCAGCGCCTGGGCCGGGGGCGCCTCGCCGCGCAGATCGATCCCGGCGCCGAGCTGTGGCTCGACGGCGGCCATAACATCGACGGGGGCCGGATCCTGGCCGCCGCGATGGCGGATCTCGGCGAGAAGAGCGACGTGCCGCTGGTTCTGATCGTCGGCCTGCTCGGCACCAAGGACGCCGACGGCTTCCTGCGCAATTTCGTCGGGCTCGCCCGGGCCCTCGTCGCCGTCCCGATCACCGGGACGATGGCGGCGCGCCCGGCCGACGAGGTCGCGCGGATCGGCGAGAGCGTCGGCCTCTCCACCTACGCGGCCCCGAGCATCGAGGCGGCGCTAGCAATGGTTAAAGACATCGCCTTCGAGCGGCCGCCGCGGATCCTGATCTGCGGGTCGCTCTACTTGGCCGGGCTAGTCCTGGCGGCCAACGACACACCGCCCGTCTGAGTCGTCGCGGTCCGGCTGTGCCGGAAACGGCGGCCGCAATCGCATGGAATGTCTCTGGACATCCCGCAAGCTTTGATCGTCAGGCGCGGAAAGTCGTCGATTCGCCGCATTCGACCGGATCGACGTCCCGTCACGGCTACGCTTTCCCTCGGCTGTGGCAGCTAAGCTACATCCATCGCGGGCCCGATCGCCTAACGTCCATGGCGATCGGGCTAATGCTGGGGATCACAGTAATGAAGAAGCTTATCACCTCTCTCGCGGCGTTCACGGCGCTGACGGCCGCCGCTTCGGCCGCCGACCTGCCGCGCCGCGCCGCTCCGCCGCCGGTGTTCACCCCGGTTCCGGTGTTCACCTGGACGGGCGCCTACTTCGGTATCAACGCTGGTTACGGCTTCGATGCCAGCAACAACACGGCCAACGGCTTCACGCAGATCCCGGGTGCCAACCCGGTCGCGATCACGCCCGGTGGCGCGCTGTTCGTCCCGCCGATCCTGACCCCCGGCTCCTCGCTGACCTACGGTCGTAACCAGAACGAAGGCTTCACCGGCGGTGGCCAGATCGGCTACAACTGGCAGCTGACCCCGGGTCAGGGCGTGGTGTTCGGCGTCGAGGCCGACGCTCAGTACCTCGACTTCGGCAACCGTCGCGGCAGCTATGTCCTGGCGGGCGCGCCCGGCGCTGGCTTCGGCAACTTCGTGCCGGCCAACGGCCTGCTCAGCACGCTCGACTTCTTCGGCACGGTCCGCGGCCGCCTCGGCTACGCCTTCGACCGCGTGCTGTTCTACGGCACCGGCGGCTTCGCCTACGCCACCGGCGATCAGGGCGCGCGCGTCGCGTTCCAGAACTTCGCCGGCAGCCGCAGCGACTTCGTCACCGGCTGGACGGTCGGCGGCGGTATCGAGTACGCCCTGCCCACCGACTCGTTCCTGAACTTCTTCCGCTCCTCGGCCGTGACGCTGAAGGTGGAAGGCCTGTACGTGAACCTCGATCAGGGCCGCAACACGGGTCTCCCGCTGGTGGGTGGCTACATCACCCCCGCCGGGCTGGTGCCGGTGTTCAACAACGTGCCGGTGCGCAACAACGCCGAGTTCGCCGTCGTCCGCGCCGGCCTGAACTACAAGTTCGGCTCGTACTGAGACCGGACGGAAGGTCCCGGGCATAAGCCCGGGACTTGATAACAACAGGGTCTTGAAACCGAGAAAGCCCGGCCTCGCGGCCGGGCTTTCCTTTTGTCAACCGATCTCCGGGATCAGGCCGTCTGCGCACCGATCCAGCGGGACAGGTCACCCTTCGGGGCGGCACCGACCTTCTGATCGACCCGCTCGCCGTTCTTGAACAGCAGCAGCGTCGGAATCGAGCGGATGCCGTACTGGGCGGCGATCTGCGGGTTCTCGTCGACATTCACCTTGGCGATCTTCACCTTGCCTTGAAGATCCGTGGCGATCTCCTCGAGCGCCGGGCCGATCTGGCGACAGGGGCCGCACCACTCCGCCCAGAAATCCACCACGACGGGCTCGGCGGACTTGAGAACGTCCTGCTCGAAGCTCGCGTCGGTCACTTTCACCGTCGCCATCACGTCACCTTTCGGTCTGCGCCACCCATCGGGCGGCGTCGAGCGGGCAGGGGCCCGCGCGGTCCGGTCAGAATTGGCGACGGGTCCGCGTGGGGTCAAGAAGTCGCGACACCCCAGCGGGCGCTGTGGTGGGGATGTGCCCCGCGCATGTGCGCTGGCGCATACCCGGGCGCTCCGATCCGGCAACCCGACCCGTCGCCGAGGCCTCAGGCCGCGATCCCGGCTTGGTCCAGGGCGGTCGCGATGTCCTCGGCGCTCAAGGCGCGGATCACCGGGCCCGAGGTCCAGATGAGCATCGGCCGAATCGTCCGGCCGGGGTAGATCTGGCCGAGCAGCCGGGCATAGACGGCAATCTGGCCGGCCTCGGCGGGGGGCAGGGGCGCGTCCGGAGCCGGCGGCCGCCCCGTCTTGAAGTCGGCGATCCGCACGGTGTCGGTCGTCACGGCCAGCCGGTCGACGCGACCCTGGACAGCCCTCTCCGCGCCGCCGACCTGCACGCGCCCCGACAGGTTCACCTCCGCCCGGGCATCCGGCGCGAAGAGGGGTGCGAGGTCCGGATCGTCGATGATGCGCAGGACCGATCGCACGAGCCCGTAGAAGGCCGGGCGGGGCAGGCCGGGCGCCCGAGCCTGCACGAAGGCCAGTCCCGCGGCCTCGCGGCGCGCCGGCTCGACCCGCGGCAGGTGCTGGAGAAGGGCGTGGATCAGGATACCGCGGCGCCGGGCCTGGGCATCCGCGAGGCGCGGCGGCGGCACCCGTGCGCCATCCGCCGCCTGGAGAGCGCTGGATGGATTGAGCGCCTGCACCTGCGGCTCGGCCGGGACCGGGTCGCGCAGCCAGTCAGGCTCCGGCGCCGGCGGATCCGCGGGCCTCGGTGTCTCCGGCGCGCGGCGAGTCTCGGAGCCGTCCTGCCAGACGGTGGCCGTCCCGTAGGACAGCTCGATCGTCTCGCCCGCGCCCAGCACGGCTTCGAGGCCGGCCCGCACCATCCGGCACCATGCCGCCTCGGTCTCGCGTTCATGCCCGCGGAAGGGCGCGACGATCAGCCGGTCGGCGGCCCGGGTCATGGCCACGTAGAGGAGGCGGTTGTGCTCCTGCCGCGCCTGGGCGAGCAGGGCCGCGCGGGCGGTCTCCGTGGCCGCGCAATCCTGCGTCTTCCCGCTCGACCAGACGGGGGGCAGGGCGCCTCCGGTCGCCGCCAGCGGCAGCAGGGGCGGATCGTTGCGGCCGAGCGGTTCGCAGCCGTCGAGAATCACCACCACCGGCGCCTCCAGGCCCTTGGCGCCGTGCACCGTCATGACCCGGACCTCGTCGCGGCCCGATTCGAGGTCGCGCTTGACCGTGTGCCCGGCCTCGGCGCCGACATAGCGGGCCAGGAATCCGCCCAGCGACGGGGCGTCCTCGGCCGATTCGGCCTGCGCGGCGGCGGCGAGGAAGACGTCGATCGCGTCGCCCGCCTCGCCGCCGAGCCGCGCGACCAGCTTGGCGCGGCCCTCCTGCGGGCCGAGGAGCCGGGCGTAGAACCCGAACGGGCCGTGGCGGCCCGCGAGCGCGATCCATCCCGCGAGTGCCGCGAGGCCGCGGATCGCCGTCGCATCGCCCGCCGCGGCGTGGCGGTGCAGGGCGTCCTCCAGCGTCTCCGACAGGTCCCGACGGGCGGCGATCCGCACCAGATCCTCGTCGGTGAACCCGACCAGGGGCGTCTTGAGCGCCGTGGCAAGGGTCAGGTCGTCGGCCGGGAGGAGCCCGGCCCGCCCGGCCGCCACGAGATCGGCCACCGCGATATGGGCCGAGACCTCCAGCCGGTCCTGGCCGGCCACCGGCACCCCGAGGCTCTTGAGGGCGCGGATCACCTCCTCGAAGGCCGGGCCGCGCTTGCGGACCAGGATCAGCACGTCCCCGGGGCGCCAGATCCGGCCCGCCGCGTCGCCCCGTGTGGTCCAGCTCCGCACCGCCTGCGCGACGCGGCGGGCGGTCACGATCGCGGGAGCGCTGGTCTCGGGCGCGTCGACCGGTACCGTCCAGGCATCGGGCTCGGCCGCCGGCTCGGGCTCGGTGATCGGCCACAGCTCCACCGCGCCGGGCACGTCCGGCCGCGCGCTCGCGTGGACGGTCCGGCGCACCGTGTCCTCGAAGGACAGGCCCTCGTTGTGCGCGTCGAGGGCGAACACGGCATCGACGGCGCGCAGCACCAGGCTGGTCGAGCGGAACGACAGGGTGAGCGGCACGTCCTCGAAGGTGAGGCCCGCCGCCCGCGATTCCTTGATCCAGGAAGCCCGCGTCAGGGCGAATTCCCGCGGCTCGGCGCCCTGGAAGCCGTAGATCGACTGCTTCGGATCACCCACGGCGAAGCGCGTGCGGTGGCCGGTGCGCGCGCCCTCGCCGGCGGCGAATTCCTGGGTGATCGCCCGCAGGATCGCCCATTGCTCCGGGTTGGTGTCCTGCGCCTCGTCCACCAAGACGTGATCGATGCCGCGGTCGAGCTTGTACAGGACCCAGCCGGCGCCGACCCGGCCGAGCAGGTCCAGCGCCTTGTGGATCAGGTCGTCGAAGTCGAGGGCGCCGAGCCGCGCCTTCTGCGCCTCGACCCGGCGATGGATCTCGGCGGCGATCTGGAACAGGGCCTGCGTGCGGGCGTGGGCGCGGGCGGCGCGCAGGCGGTCGAAGAGCGGCTCCAGGCGGTCGCGCTCGGCGATCAGGGCGTCCTTCGCCGCGGCCGGGACGCTCTTGGTGCCGAGGCTGGAATCGGCTTTGGGCTCGTCCTTGAGGGTGAAGAACACGGCGCGGTAGAGCGCCAGCGCCTCCGCCCGGTCCGGCTGGTCCTCGGAGCGGGCCCGCTCGGCCTCGGCGGCCGCCAGCGCGTCGGCGAGCTTCTCGTCGTTGGCCTTGCCGGTGCGCAGGGCCTGGACCACGGCGGCCCGATCCTCCGGTGCGAGGCCGGGGCCGCCCTCCAGGATCGCCGCCTCGATCCGCTCGGCGCTCTCCTCGGCGGCGAGCCCCAGCGCGCCGTGCAGGCGCGCGAAGGCGCGCTCCAGGCCTGCCGTATCGCCGATGAGGCTGCGCGCCCGCATCGCCGAGCGGATCGCCGCCCGGAGCGTGTCGCCCGTCGCCTCGGGGGCGACGCGGGCGAGGGCCGCGCTCAGCGGCGTGTCGCCGTTCGAGACCGCGTCGGCCAGCACGTTGGCCATCTCGATGTCGAAGATCTCCCGGGCCTTCGCCTCGTCCAGCACCACGAATCGGGCCGGGACGTTCGCCTCGAACGGGAACATGTGGAGCAGCCGCTCGCACAGGGCGTGCAGGGTTTCGATCTTGAGGCCGCCCGGCGTCTCCACCGCCCGAGCGAAGAGGCGCCGGGCCATCCGCAGGCGCTCCGGCCCCGCCTGCTCGCCGGTGAGTTCGGCAAGTTCGGCCGCCAGGGCTTCGTCGTCCAGCGTCACCCAGCGCCCGAGCAGGCGGAACACGCGGATCGCCATGTTGGCGGCCGCCGCCTTGGTGAAGGTCAGGCAGAGGATCCGGCCGGGCGGGGCGCCGTCGAGGAGCAGCCGCACCACCCGGTCGGTGAGCACCTTGGTCTTGCCCGCGCCGGCATTGGCGGAGACCCAGGCCGAGGCCCGCGGATCGGCCGCCCGGCGCTGGTTCGCCCGGGTGAGGTTGTCGACGACGAAGGGTTTGACGGCGTGCGTGCTGGCGCTGCTCAACGGTCCGGTCCGGCTCGGCTGGCGCATCTCTCTACAACAGAAACGCGCGCCCGGGGCCGCCAAGGCGTCACACCGGGCGTTGCGGGATTGCCCCGCGCGCGGCGGCACCGCATGGATGGTGGCGATCATTTCCGCGACATCGAACACGCCCGTGACCCAGCCGACATCCGAGCCGGTGCGCCCGCCGATCCGCTTCCGCGGCCGCTCCTTCATGGCCACCGTCCTCGCCCCCGTGCCACCGGTGGCGGACTGGCTGGGCGACCTCGATGCGCTGAACCGGCGCGCGCCCAATTTCTTCGCCGGACGGCCGGTGATCCTCGACCTCGCGGGCCTCCGGCTCGGCCGCGAGGATCTCGACGGGCTGCTCGTGGAACTGACGGCCCGCAACATCGCCATCCTGGGCATCGAGGGCGCGCCGCCCGCGCTCCTGGGCGACGGCCTGCCGCCGGCCCTGTCGGGCGGACGCCCGGCCGGCGAGGTCGCGGTCTCCGGCGAGCCCGCGCCGGCCGAGCCGCAACCGAAGGAGGCCGTCCGCTCGCTGATCCTCGACGCGCCGGTGCGATCGGGCCAGACGGTGCTCCATCTCGAGGGCGACGTGACCGTCCTGGGCGCCGTTGCCTCGGGCGCCGAGGTGATCGCGGGAGGCTCGATCCACGTCTACGGCGCGCTGCGCGGCCGCGCGATCGCCGGCGCCGCGGGCAATCCGGCGGCGCGGATCTGGTGCCGCAAGTTCGAGCCGGAGCTGGTGGCGATCGACGGCCTCTACCGCGCCGCGGACGACCTCGACCCGTCCTTCCGGGGACAGGCCACGGAGGTGCGGCTCACGGATGATGCGATCAAGCTGACCTTGTTCGATCGGGGGTGATCGTTCGGGCGGTTCTTACCGGGCGGGTGGAGCGAGGCGAAATCTGATCCGGATCCAGCAGAGAAGGCGCCGCGCCAGCGGCACGGAGACGCCTTTGCGGCTCCCGTTCGAATGCCTGTGGTGGCGGGTCTCGCACGACTCACGAGCGACGCGAAGTGACCCAGGGCAGCGCCACCCAGAATGGGCAAAGCTCCACTGGATTGCTTCGCTCCGCTCGCAAAGTCGGTGGTGCCACGGCATCGACCGGAACGGTCTGACGACCATAGAGCTGTCGTCCTGCGCCGCCCCGATACCAGGATCCCGGCAGAATTTGCCGACCGGATCAGAAACTTAACCCTTCGGTAACCATACCCGCCGTCAATGGTCCGGTAAGGACTCTTAACGGGCGGACATGAGCGACACCCTCCCCGAGCCGATCGACCCGGAGACCGCCCAGACGGCGGCTCCTTCCGCGCCCCGGCCGCTCAGCCTGCGCGGACGGGCCTTCAAGGCCCTGGCCCTCGCCCCCGAACCGCCGCTTCCCGAGTGGCTCGCGGGTCTCGACGCGGCGCTGAAGCGCTCGCCGACCCTGCTGAAAGGCCGGGCCGTGATCCTCGACTGCGCCCGGCTCAAGCCCGAGCCGGACACCCTCGAGACGCTGATGAACGAGCTCAAGGCCCGCGGCATCGCGGTCCTGGGCATCGAGGGCGCCGACGCGGTGGCGGAAGGCCTGCCGCCGCTTCTGGTGAAGGGACACCCGTCCGAGACGGTCGAGATCCCGAGCATTCCGGCCGAGCCGGAGCCGCATGTGGTCACCTCGATCACCGTCGAGGGCTCGGTCCGCTCCGGCCAGAGCGTCATCAACCCGACCGGCGACGTCACCGTGATGGGTTCGGTGTCCTCGGGGGCCGAGATCCTGGCCGGCGGCTCCATCCACGTCTACGGCGCCCTGCGCGGTCGCGCGATCGCCGGAGCCGCGCGCAACCCGCGCGCACGAATCTACTGCCGCAAATTCGAGCCCGAGTTGCTGGGGATCGACCGCCTCGTGCGGACGGCGGAGGACATGGGCACGGCCCTGCGCGGCAAGGCCGCCCAGGTCTGGCTCGATGGCGGCAACATCCGAATGGCAAGCCTGGATTAAGGGAGATCGACGCGTGGCAAAGGTTCTCGTCGTCACATCGGGCAAGGGCGGCGTCGGCAAGACGACGACGACCGCGGCCCTCGGAGCGGCCCTGGCCCAGGGTGGTCAGAGCGTGTGCGTCGTCGACTTCGACGTCGGCCTGCGCAACCTCGACCTGATCATGGGCGCCGAGCGCCGGGTCGTCTACGACCTGATCAACGTGGTCAACGGCGACGCGAAGCTCCCGCAGGCGCTCATCAAGGACAAGCGGGTCGAGACCCTGCACCTGCTGCCGGCCTCGCAGACCCGCGACAAGGACGCGCTCACCGATGCCGGCGTCGCCCGGGTCATGGAGGAGCTGCGCGAGAAGTTCGACTGGGTCATCTGCGACTCCCCCGCCGGCATCGAGCGCGGCGCCCAGCTGGCCATGCACCACGCCGACATCGCCGTCGTCGTGACCAACCCCGAGGTCTCCTCGGTGCGCGACTCCGACCGGATCATCGGCCTCCTCGATTCCAAGACCGCCAAGGCGGAGAAGGGCGAGGAGATGGACAAGCACCTCATCCTCACCCGCTACGACCCGTCCCGGGCCGACCGCGGCGACATGCTCAAGACCGAGGACGTGCTCGACATCCTGTCGATCCCGCTGCTCGCCATCATCCCGGAGAGCCAGGAGGTGCTGCGCGCCTCGAACCTCGGCTGCCCGGTGACCCTCAACAATCCCCTCTGCGCCCCGGCGCGGGCCTATGCCGACGCGGCGCGCCGGCTGAAGGGCGAGGACATCCCGATGAGCCTGCCGGTCGAGCGCAAGTCGTTCCTCGACAAGCTGTTCATGCGGAGGGCGGCATGAGCATCCTGGGCATCTTCCAGAAGCGCAACTCCGGCTCGGTCGCCCGCGACCGTCTGCAGCTGATCCTCGCCCACGAGCGGGCCGAGTCGGGTCGCCCCGACCTCGTGCTCCAGCTCCGCGAGGAGATCCTGGCGGTGATCGCCAACCACGTCGCGGTCGAGCCCGACAAGGTGAAGGTCACCCTGGAGCGTGGCGAGGGCGTCTCGACGCTGGGTCTCGACATCGAGCTTCCGCTCGGTGCCGCCGGCAAGCTCGACGCGAAGCTCGCGGCGAAGCTCGCCGAGGTCGCCGCCAACAAGGGCGGTGCGAAGGCGGCGTCCAAGAAGGCCGCTTGAGCCGGGCGGGACCGCTCCCGCCGGCATCGATCGACGTAAGCCGCGTCCGGGCAGCCGGGCGCGGCTTTGCTGTCTGAAAGCGGTCGCCATCTGCCAGGCCGCACGGTTGCGGCCGAACCGCCGAAGGTTCGACGACGTTAGACCCGAAACGCCGGGAGCACCTTCGGCGTCAGCGAGGATCGCCGCACCGTCATTCCGGGTTGCCGAAGGCGAGCCCGGAATCCAGACCCTCCGACGGAGCCATTCGTGGCACGCGATAAGGGTCTGGATCCCGGGCGCCGTTGCGCGGCCCCGGGATGACGGGGTGGCGTGAAGCAGATTGAAGCACTCCGGGACCGCCATGCCAATTGCCACCACGGATGACGGGGTCCGCCTCCACTACGAAGAGAGCGGGCAGGGAACGCCGCTGATCTTCGTGCACGAATTCGCCGGCGATCACCGCAGCTACGAGGCGCAGCTCCGCCATTTCGGCCGCCGCTACCACGCCGTCGCGTTCAACGCGCGGGGCTATCCGCCCTCCGACGTGCCGGAATCCGTCTCGGCCTATTCCCAGGCCCGCGCCGCCGACGACATCCTCGCCATCCTCGATCATATCGGCGCCCCGAAGGCCCATGTCGCGGGGATCTCGATGGGGGCCTTCGCGACCCTCCATTTCGGACTGCGCCACCCCGACCGCGCCCTGTCGCTCTGCCTCGGCGGCTGCGGCTACGGCGCCGAGCCCGAACGGCAGGCCCAGTTCCGCGCCGAGGCGGAGGCCACCGCGGAGGTGCTGCGGCGTGACGGCATGGCGGCCTTCGCCGAACGCTACGCCGTCGGGCCGACCCGGGTGCAGTTCGAGACCAAGGACCCGCGCGGGCACGCCGAGTTCAAGCGGATGCTGGCCGAGCACTCGGCGCTGGGCTCGGCCAACACGCAGGCCGGCGTTCAGAAGGAGCGTCCCTCCCTATACGACCTGACGGAGGCTCTGGGCCGGCTCGCCGTGCCGACCCTGATCGTCGCCGGCGACGAGGATTGGCCCTGCCTCGCCCCCAGCCTGATGCTGAAGCGCGCGATCCCGTCCGCCGGGCTCGCGGTCGTGCCGAATACCGGCCACGCCCTCTCGGTCGAGGAGCCGGAGGCCTACAACCGGCTCCTCGACGACTTCCTGGCCCAGGTCGAGACCGGCCGCTGGCCGATGCGCGACCCGCGCGCGATCTCGGCGACGATCACGGGGATCAGGGGCTGACCGGATCTCGCGGGATCAGCCGGAATCGGGCGTTCCGGTCCGGCTGCGTCGTGACGACGGCCTGCGGCAGGACTGGCTCGGACCCCTCCAGGACCACGCGGAACCGTGCCAGCAGCCGCGCCAGCGTGAGGACCGCCTCGCTCAGCGCGAATTGCGCGCCGATGCAGACCCGCGGCCCGGCCCCGAACGGCAGATAGGCGAAGCGCGGCGGGGGCGCCGCCCCCGGCAGGAAGCGGCCGGGATCGAACGCGTCCGGGTCCGACCAGAGCTGCCTGTGGCGATGGAGCACCCAGGGGCTCACCATCACGATGTCGTTCTTCTTCACCGCGTGACCGACCACTTGGTCCGGGCCGAGGGCGCGGCGCACCACCACGAAGGCCGCCGGGTAGAGCCGCAGGGTCTCGTCGATCACCGCGCGGGCGAGGGGGAGCCGGCCGTCGCTCTGGCAGCCGGTGGGATCCGCGAGGTCGGCGTCGCGCGCCTCGGCGGCGACGCGCTCCTGAATCTCGGGCGCCAGTGCCAGCAGGTAGGCGGCCCAGAACAACGTGCCGGCCGTGGTCTCGTGGCCGGCGAGGATCATGGTGGCGACCTGGTCGCGCAACGCGTCGGGCGTGAACGCGGCGCCCGTGTCGGGGTTGCGCGCGGCCGCGAGCAGGTCCAGCAGGTCACCCGAGCGGGCATGGGGCTGATCCGAGGCGCGGCGCGCCGCGATGATGCGGTCGAGGAACGGGATCCAGCGGCGGCGGAACCGCGACCGCGACCAGTCGAGGGGGACCGGCCAGCCCGGCGGCGTCACGATGTCGAGGAGGTGGGGCCGGCCCATCCGTTCGGCGTACTCGGCGATGAAGGCGCGCAGCTCCGCACCGTGCTCGTCCATGCCCACCGAGAACATGGCGCGGCCGGCGATCTCCAGGGCGAGCCGGTAGAAGGACGTGAACAGGTCGACCGGACCCGCCGCGGCTTCGGCGGCGATGTCGCTCAGACCGTCCTCGACGGCGGCGGCGATGTGCGGCACCAGCCCGTCGATCGCCCGCGGCGTGAAGGCCGGCGCCAGGGTCCGGCGTTGATGACGCCACGCCGATCCCTCGCTGATCAGGAGCCCGTCGCCCAGGATCGGGCGCAGGATGCGGATCGTCCCGGTGGTGCGCGCGTAATTCGTCTGGTTCTCCACCAGCACGCGTCGGATCGCTTCCGGATCGTTCAGGACATAGCTCGACCGCCCGAGGAGGCCGCGGCGGGTCACCGGCTCCTCGAAGGCGCGCCGGGGGAAGCCCGCCAGGCTGTTGTCGCGGATCGAGCGCAGGTAGGCGGGGATCGGCAGCTCGCGCTCCGGCGGCGCGCGGCGGGGCGGCACCACGCGGGGCAGGCCGGCGAGGCTCCCGGTCGTCCGGGCCGGGTTCTCGATCGCGTCCGACAGCGTGGGCATACGGTACCCTGGACCGGAGACGGGGAGGCTGTAAACCGCCGCGCCCGTGTCCCGATGCGATCACTCGGCCGCGGAGCGCAGCCGCGCCTCGCTGCTCCGGAGCGGCAGCCGCGCGGGGAACCGTGCAGGGTCCGCCTCCGCCGAGAGGCTCGCCACGAGGCTCGCCCTGGGAAGGGTGGCGCCCGCGACATCGAGCAGCGTGTCGACGCCGCCATCGAGGTGCTCGTCCACGCGGTCGACGACCAGAATTTCCGGGTCCCGTAAGATCGCGCGGGCGAGGCCGATCCGCACGCGGACGCGCTCCGCAAGCAGCTGCCCCCGGTTGCCGACCGCCTTCTCCAGCCCGCGCCGCTGGATCGGCCCCTCCAGATCGAACTCCCGGAACACCGCCCGCGCTTCCCGCTGGATCAGCGTCTCGCCGTGCATCCGGGCCGTGTCGATGCGGCCGAACAGGAGGTTGTCGAGCACGGTGCTGCGCGGGTTGATCCGGGTGGGATCGTAGGATTCGATGTCGCACCCGTCCTGGCCGTGCATCCGCCCCTGCACGACGGCCCGCGCCCCGACGATGCGCGTGGCGAGATCCTCGTCGAGGAGGCCGAAACGCATCCGCGGCTCGACATAGGCCAGGGCCAGGGCCAGGAAGGCCACGCTGTCGTCGTCGCTGAGGCGACCCTCCGCCGGCAGGCGGGACAGCCGGAGCAGGTAGTCCGGCAACGCGTCCGGCGTGATCAGCGAGAAGCGCCGGAACAGCGGATGGCCGGGCGGCACGTCGGCGAAAATGTCCTTCAGGTTGCTGGCGATGGCGACACCCATCCGGTCCAGCGCTTCGAGGAGCTGGACCTTCTCCAGCGCCTCGCGGAAGAGGGCGGTGCCCGCCAGACGCCGCGGATCCGTCAGCGTCGGATCGCGCGGCACGCCGAACAGCAGGTTCTCCGCCACCGTCGCCTGATCGTTGTAGCGGCCGCGGGCGAACGGAATGACGAGGTCGGCGAGGCCCTTCTGGGCGAAGTGCTCGCGCAGGTGCTCCCGGGCCGCGATCATGCGCTGGCCCACCGGCGTATCGTGCGCGACCGAGCTGAGGGCGCCGAGGCCGAACCGGTACAGGTCGTCGCCGAGATCGAGCCGGCTCAGCAGGCCGACGAGCCGCTCGTCGAGCTCCTCCGCATCCCGGACGCCGAGCTGCCGATAGTCGATCCAGGGATCGTCGACCGTGTCGCACGGGTTGCCGGTCTTCACCGCCTCGTTGATCTGCGCCCGGCTCAGGTCGAGATGGCCGGTCCGCAGCGGACAGATCCGCAGTCCGTACAGGATGTTGTCGCGCACCGTCCCGGGGAACAGCACCGGCTCGACCCCCGCATAGGCGATGCGGCGCGCATGGGCTGGCCGCGGCAGGGTGGCCAGGTCGTGATCGCCGATCCGGATCGCTCCGTTCGGCGCCGTCTGCAGGCCCGCGAGGACGCGCGTGAATTCCTGCGCGACGGAGCCGGACGGGACCAGTGCGAGGCGGGTCGGCAGGGGCACCTCGGCGTCCCCGACCTCCACCGGAGCGCCGCCCTGCGGGTCGCGCAGGGCCAGCCCCTCGAAGCGCAGCGGCGTCCCCAGGAGCGGCGGCGGCGCCTCCGTCTCGGGCTCGGCCGGGCGCAGGCGCTGCGGGCCGAAATGCGCCGCCACGGTCTCGTACTTCACCTCGACGTCGAGGCGCTGCTGATCCCAGTCGATCAGCTCCTTCAGCGGTGGCGGCAGGTCGCGATAGGCGGCGAGGACGGCGACCAGCTGGCCGATATCGAGCTGACCCTTGAGGGCGAAGACGCCGCCGATCGCGTAGAACAGGAACGGCGTGACCTGCGCGAGCAGGTTGTTGAGGTATTTGACCGCGAACTTGCGGCGATAGATCCGCAGGCGCAGGTCGTAGAGGCTGTAGAGCCGGCCGCCGATCTCCGCCCGTTCCCAGCGCCCGGTATCGTTGAGCAGGACCGCCGGCAGCCCGTCGAGCACCTCGGCGACACGGCCGGCGAGGTTGCGCGAGGCGATCTGCCGCTTCCGGCTGAGGCGGATGATCTCGCGGCGCAGCCGCGGGATCACCGTCATCTGAACGCCGACCATGCCGCCCGCCGCGAGGCCGAGCCACAGGTTCTGCATCATGATGAAGGCGAGCGCCGTGGCGGCCTGGGTGCCGAGGAACACCGGCACCACGATCGCGTCGCCGATGAAGGAGCCGATCGGCTCGACCTCGTCGCGGATGATCGTCGCCGTCTCGGAGGATTTCACCTCCCGCTGGGCCTCCGGCGAGAACCGCAGCATCAGGGAGAAGAGCTGGAAGCGCAGCCGGCGCAGCATCCGCTCGCCGAGGATGCCCTTCTGCAGGTTGATCCAGAACTTGAACGCGCCGTTGATCAGCACCAGCGCCAGGAAGAGGGTTGAGAGCCCGAGCAGAAGCTCGAACCGGTCGAGCTGGAACCCCTCGAACAGCCGGGTCGCTCCGCCGCCGAGGGCGTCCGGCCAATGGACGGTGATGTCGAGGAACGAGGCCGTCGCCTCGCCGTGGGCGAAGGCCTTGCCGGTGATCGCGTCGTTGACGATGCGCTTCGGCAGGTCGAGCGAGGCGAAGTAGAACGGCAGCGAGGCCAGGACCACGGCGCAGATCTTGAGCTGGTCGCCCTTGGAGTAGCGCCAAATATACGGGAAGAGCCGCGGCTCAAGCGCGCGCATCGTGTCCTTCCGGTGAAAGCCCGTCCTGGCGTGAGCAGTGCCGAATCGGTGCGCGATCCCGCGAACATACGATCAAGACGGTATCCGTTCACGCCCAGTAAGTTCCGCCGGCTGCCGGGCTCCCAAGGACGACCGACGGGTTCATCGCACCGTCATATAGCGCGTCGGCGGCCGTCCGAAGGGCATGCAGGGCTGCTCTGCACAGCGCCGTGCCGCCGCCGGCCGGCGGCCCTCCCGCAGACGCGATCATCCCGGAGAGATGCATCCGTCATGCGTGTGCCGGCCTTGCTCCGAGACGCGCGTCCTTATATTGCGACGCAACCACCACGACTCCGTACCTGAACCGGCGCGGACGGCCGCGTCGCGCGGCCGCCAGGGAGCCGGCACAACCCGTTTCGGGCCGCCATGAATCTGCGCAACATCGCCATCATCGCTCACGTCGACCACGGCAAGACGACCCTCGTCGACAAGCTGCTGGCCCAATCCGGCACCTTCCGCGAGAACCAGCGGGTCGAGGAGCGGGCGATGGACTCGAACGACCTCGAGAAGGAGCGCGGCATCACGATCCTCGCCAAGGCGACCTCGGTCGTCTGGAAGGACACCCGTGTCAACATCGTCGACACCCCCGGCCACGCCGATTTCGGCGGCGAGGTCGAGCGCATCCTGTCGATGGTCGACGGCGTGATCGTGCTGGTGGATGCCGCCGAGGGGCCGATGCCGCAGACCAAGTTCGTGGTCGGCAAGGCGCTGAAGATCGGCCTGCGTCCGATCGTGGCGATCAACAAGGTCGACCGGCCGGACGCGCGCATCAACGAAGTCGTCAACGAGGTCTTCGACCTGTTCGCCGCCCTCGACGCCACCGACGAGCAGCTCGACTTCCCGATCCTCTACGGCTCGGGCCGTAACGGCTGGATGGCCGAGAGCCCGGAGGCCGACCCGTCGGTGGGTCTGGAGCCGCTGTTCGACCTCGTGCTCAAGCATGTGCCGCCGGCCAAGACCGAGGAGGGGCCGTTCCGGATGCTCGGCACCCTGCTGGAGGCCAATCCGTTCCTCGGCCGCATCATCACCGGCCGCATCGCGTCGGGCTCGGTGAAGCCGAACCAGTCGATCAAGGTGCTCGACCGGACCGGCAAGGTCGTGGAGACCGGGCGCGTCTCGAAGATCCTCGCCTTCCGCGGCCTGGAGCGCGCGCCGATCGAGGTGGGCGAGGCGGGCGACATCGTCTCGATCGCCGGCCTCGTGAAGGGCACCGTGGCCGACACGTTCTGCGATCCGCAGGTCGAGACGCCGATCCAGGCGCAGCCGATCGACCCGCCGACCGTGACCATGTCGTTCATCGTCAACGACAGCCCGCTCGCCGGCACCGAGGGCGACAAGGTCACGAGCCGCATGATCCGCGACCGCCTGTTCAAGGAGGCCGAGGGCAACGTCACGCTCAAGATCGAGGAAGCGGCCGACAAGGACTCGTTCTACGTCTCGGGCCGCGGCGAGCTTCAGCTCTCGATCCTGATCGAGACCATGCGCCGCGAAGGTTTCGAGATCGCCGTGTCGCGGCCTCGGGTCGTGTACGAGCGCGACGAGGCCGGCGGGCTGCTGGAGCCGATCGAGGAGGTCGTGATCGACGTCGACGAGGAGCATTCCGGCGTCGTCGTGCAGAAGATGTCCGAGCGGAAGGCCGAGATGCTGGAGATGCGGCCGTCGGGCGGCAACCGCCTGCGCCTCGTGTTCCACGCTCCGACCCGCGGCCTGATCGGCTACCAGGGCGAGCTGCTCACCGACACCCGCGGCACCGCGATCATGAACCGGCTGTTCAAGGCCTACGAGCCCTACAAGGGCGAGATGCCGGGCCGGCGCAACGGCGTGCTGATCTCCAACGACCAGGGCGAGGCCGTGGCCTACGCCATGTGGAACCTGGAGGATCGCGGCCCGATGATGATCGAGCCCGGCTGGAAGGTGTACCAGGGCATGATCGTCGGCGAGCACAACCGTGAGAACGATCTCGAGGTGAACGTGCTCAAGGGCAAGAAGCTCACCAACATCCGCACCACGTCGAAGGACGAGGCCGTCCGCCTCACCCCGCCGATCCGGATGACCCTGGAGCGCTCGCTGGCCTGGATCCAGGACGACGAGCTCGTCGAGGTGACGCCGAAGTCGATCCGACTGCGCAAGGCGATCCTCGACCCGAACGACCGCAAACGCGCCGAGCGCTCGAAGGAGAACGCGGCCTGAGGCCGCTGTCTCCAGCTATCAACGGCCGGCACCGGACGTGAACGGCCGGCACCGGACGTGAACGGCCGGCAACCGGGCGCTCAGGCCCGGTTGCTGATGCGGCCCTTATTCCTGTCGGCTCTCGGGCCCATCGAACCCTTATGCCGGGCGGCTTAGCTCGGTCGGGCGGACCCGAGAGGCCCGCGTCAACCCTGTGACTTCCATGCCCGTCGCGTTGAACCCACTCCAACCCGTCCGCTCGCCCGCTACCGCGGCCCCGGCTTCCTATCTCGTCGGCCAGGACGGCGACGGCCATTGGGTGGCCGTAGAGACCGGCGGACGGGCCGGAGGCATCTTCCGCTCCCGTCAGGACGCGATCCGGTACGCCTGCGTCGAGAGCGGCTGCCGGCCGGACGATGTGCGGCTCGCCGTCGATCCCATCCCGTTCCGGCTCGTCTGAGCGCAACGCGCGGGCGGCGCGCCTCTCACGGGCGCGGCCCGCTCAGCTGCTGCCGGGATCGGTCTCGTCGCGCTGTGTCCCGCCGGCCGGCGGACCCATGCCGGGTTTGCCCTCCGTCTTCTCGTTCGGGTCCTTCACCGCGTCGGGCGCGACGTTCTTCGGCTTGTCCGGCTTCGCGCCGGTGTCATCCCGCTCGCTCATCCCTGATCCTCCCGCTCGGCCCGGTAGAGGCCGCCCGCGACCTTCTCGTCCTCGGCCGGGCCGCGCGACGCCTTCTGGTCGGAATGGCCGCCGGACGAACCCCCGACGGCGGGTGGTGAGCGACCCGGTTCGCCCGCCTTTCCCCAACCGTCCTTGGGTTCAGGGCGGGGGCTTCCGCCGGACCCCATTTCAGTGATGGCCGCCTGATCGGCGGTCTGCCGGCCGCCACCGGCGGGTGCATCCCCGCGCGAGCCGACCACGTCGTCGGGCTTGCGGGTGACGGTCCCGGATTCGCTCGTTGGCCTGGGCATCACCGCTTCCCGTCGTCCTCGCCGACCGACGCGGTGGCGCGATCGATCGATTCCTTCGCGGCCGGGCTCAGGCCGGTCGCGCCTTTCAGTTTGTCGAGATTCTCGCGCGGCGTCTCGGCCTCGGTGGCGTCCGTGGCATCGGAGCCGGGGGTACCGGAGGCGATCCGCGCCGCCTGGGCGTCGCCCGCCGGATCCCGCTGCAGGTCGGCCTGCGTTCGAGCCGCCAACCCGACGTCCAGCGGTGAATCCTGTCCGAGATCCTGGCCGTTGCGGTCGGCGTTCGCGTCGAACGCCTTCAGAGACGGTCGTCCTGTCTGCCCAGTCATGGCTTGCCTCACTGCGTCTTCGCGGGACAACGGAGGCAGCGCGGGAGGGTTGCGCGGACTGGGTCGAACGATCGCGGTCGACCCAGGGCTCAGCGCCCGACGATTTGGGGCAGGAGCTTCCGGGCGAGCCGCTGCACCGCATCCGCCGCCGCCCCGCGGGTGGCCGCTTTGGCGGCGATCGTCAGGAGATCGCCGTCGCGCAGGATGACGGCGGTGGCGCCCGCGCCGCGTTCGAGGGCGTAGACGCTGATCCACCCGATCGCCGGGCCGGCCGGCAGGCTGGTGAGGCGGCAATCCGGGTTCTGCTTGACGCAGAGCGCCTCCAGGGCCGCCAGGGTAGTCTTGCCGGATCGGACCCGGCCTTCGGTCCCGTCCGTCAGGCGCCCGAGCTGCATCTCGGCTGCGGGGGCGCTGTCGCAGGCCGCGCAGCTGAGGACGAGCTGGAGCGGCTGCGCCTGCGCGGTGGTGCCGTCGCCGAGCGCGGTCCGGCCCTCCTCGGCCAGGGCGGTCAGATCGTGGACTGCGAATCCCTGCGCCAGCACGATCTCCGGCCAGAGACAGCACAGAATCACGAGGAAGCGGCGCATGTGAGACTCTCGGACCGATGGCTCGATCGGCGGTAGCGAAACAAGTGTCGAAGATCCAGCGGATCCGTCAAGATCTTCGACCCAGAAGCGGGTAAACCGGTGCCGCAACGCTGCGTCTATCGCGCCGTGAAATCGATTTTTATCTCTCAAATTGGCATTTTTTTATTTCTGAGACCTGGTCGATAATCGGAAAGCATCGCGGATATAAGTAAGGCCGCACCGGATGGCGCGGCCTCTCTGGGAGCGAAACCGTACCCCTGCTCCGTTCGATCCGGAGAGGGGACGGCTGGTCCTATGCGGATCCCGCTCAGCCGATCCCCTCGAACAGGGCCGACGAGATGTAGCGCTCGGCGAAGGAGCAGGCGACGGTGACGATCCGCTTGCCCTGGAACTCCGGCCGCTTGGCCAGCTCAAGCGCCGCGGCGACGTTGCCGCCCGTCGAGATGCCACCCGGGATGCCCTCCAGCCGGGCCAGCGCCCGGGCGGTATCGAAGGCGGTCTGGTTGGACACCTTCAGCACGCCGTCCAGGATGGTGGTGTGGAGGTTGTCCGGGATGAAGCCTGCGCCGATGCCCTGGATCTTGTGCGGGCCGGGCTGACCGCCGGAGATCACCGGCGAATCCTCCGGCTCCACCGCGAACACCTTCAGGTTCGGCAGGCGCGGCTTCAGCACCTCCCCGACGCCGGTCACGGTGCCGCCGGTGCCGACGCCAGCCACGAAGGCGTCGAGCTGGCCGCCTGTGTCGCTCCAGATCTCCTCGGCGGTGGTCTTCCGGTGGATCTCGGGGTTGGCCGGATTCGAGAATTGCTGCGGCATGACCGAGCCGGGGATCTCCTTCAGGAGTTCCTCGGCCTTGGCAATCGCACCCTTCATGCCCTGTGCTCCGGGTGTGAGCGCCAGCTCGGCACCCAGGAAGGCCAGCATCTTGCGCCGCTCCAGCGACATGGTCTCCGGCATCACCAGGATCAGCCGGTAGCCCCGGGCCGCGGCCGTGAACGCCAGCGCGATGCCGGTGTTGCCCGAGGTCGGCTCGACCAGCGTGCCGCCGGGCTGCAGCTTGCCGGACGCCTCAAGCGCGTCGATCATGTTGACGCCGATGCGGTCCTTCACGCTGGCGATCGGGTTGAAGAACTCGAGCTTCAGCAGGATCTCGGCATCGACGCCGTGCTCCTTGGGAAGGCGGTTCAGGCGCACCAGCGGGGTGTTGCCGATCGTCTCGGTGATCGAGCCGTAGACACGGCCGTGGCCGACCTTCGCCGGCGCGTTGAGGGTGTCGGCCATCGCGGAGCTCCTGCTCGTGTAAGCGTTGGACTGCTGTCGGATCCGCCGGGTCGCGCGTGTCGCGGCCCGACGGGAGGCTGCGATATCGCGTTGGCGTCTCCGGAGCAATCGGGCTAAGTGCCCTTACCGAAAGTTCTTTCCGGTTTTCGCGACGGCACGACCTAGGGGTGGAATGGCGTTGTCGGCAAACGCCAGCCTGATAGAAGAACTTTCTCTTCCGGATGTCGGCATGCATCCGTTCCGCGGCGGAGCGAGCGATAATGGCGACCATCGAACTGGCCGGCAGTGCCGCGACCTGGACCCGGCGGGCGGCTGTGCTGGCGGCCTTCGGGCTCATCATTGTGGACCAGGCGCGTGCGGCAGAGCCGGTGCGCCTGATCCTGGCGACCGCGACGCCCGGAGGCGGCTTCCCGGCCTTCGGGGAGAGCTTCGTGACGGCGGTTCACGCGGCCGATCCGACGTTGGCGCTGGAGACCCGCGCCACGGGCGGCTCGGCCGAGAATATCGGTCTGCTGCGGTCCGGCCGCGTCGACCTGGCCCTGGTCCAGGGTGCGTACGCCTATCCGGCCTTGGCCGAGGGCGGCGGGCTCACCGTCCTGGCGCCTATGTACGCGACCCCGGGCCTGTTCGCAGTCCCGGCCGGCAGCCCGATCCGGTCGGTGGACGACCTGCGAGGGCGCACGGTGGTGCTGGGCACCCATAATTCGGGGCTCACCGTGATGGGCCGCGACGCGCTGCGGGCCTCCGGGCTCGATCCGGAGCGGGACATCCAGCCGGTCCTGGTCGATCGTGCCGGTGATGGGCCGTCCCTGGTTCGCGAGGGGCGGGCGGACGCGCTCTGGGGGGGCGGTCTCGACTGGCCGGGCTTCCTGGCCCTGGCCCGCGAGCCCGGCGGCGCGCGCTTCTTCGGCCCGTCGGCGGCGGGCATCGCGCAACTGGCACAGCCGGGAAGCGCAATGCGGCGGCTCACCGTTCCGGCCGGCAGCTTCCCGGGACAGGACACGCCGATCGAGACCGTGGGCTCTTGGAGTTTCGTGCTGGCGCGGCCGGCCCTCGATGACGGGACGGCCCACCGGCTCGTCCGGGCGATCGCTCAGGCCGATCTCGGCGCGACCGCCCCCAGAAATCTGGCCGGGATCGTGCCCGAGACCGCCATCAATCCGGCGACGTTGCGCTTCATGCGGGACGGCCGGACCGTCCCGCGCTGAGCATTTCCGTCAGCGGAACGACGCGACGCGGCGGTCCCGCTTCCGTTCCGTGGCCGGCTGGTAGGCGATCTCGGCGTGGTGGGTGCAGTAGGGCAGCCCGGTGATCGAGCGGGCGCCGCAGAACCGGAACTCCGGCGTGGTCGGGTCGCCGAGCGGCCACCGGCACATCGATTCGCGCAGGTCCATGATGGTGACCCGCTGAGACACCGCCAGGGCGACCGGCTCCGGAGCCGGGGCGGGCGCCGGGAATTCGGGCGCGGGCCGATGCGAGAGGATCGCCACAGGCTCGGGCGCCTGCGTCTCGACCACCGCGATGGCGGTCTCGATCTCCACGGTCTTCGACGGCGGCGCAGCGGCCTGGATCTCCTCGCCACCCCGGGCGCGGCCGGCGAGGCCGAGCCGGTGCACCTTGCCGATCACGGCATTACGGGTCACGCCGCCGAGCTGCGCAGCGATCTTGCTGGCGCTCTGCCCATCCTCCCACAGCCGCCGCAAGAGTGCGACGCGATCATCCGTCCAGCCCAGGCCCGGTTCCATATTCCCCCTCCGCCCCCTGCGGCTCCGGTGCCGCCCGGGTCTGCCGTCCGCCCCGTGGGCCGAACGACCCATCATCCGGCTGGCCAAGCTGCCATGCAGACTGCGTACCCGCGCCAAGGCTGCCGCACCGCGTGCGACACCCTGTCCGTCGAGCCACGGGGAACCCTAGCGCGGCGTTCCCGAGCGTTGCAAGGGCGGCCGGGGGGGCACAGCCTCCCCTGTCCACCGGCAAAGGCTGCGGCCCGGCGCCGACCCGCATTCCGCAACGGCCTCGCTCGCGCCGTGATCCGATGGGATCGTGACCGCAGCGCAACAGCGCGGCCATATCGCACCCCCGTTGCCGGCAAAGCGGGAACGGGCGATACGGCCAAGCTCGTTCCGTATGGCACAGTGGTCGCGGACCACGGATCGGGGTGAGGACGATGGGTTTCCGTCAGATGGGCCTGCGCGCGCTGGCCGTGCTCGGGCTGGCGGGTCAGGTCGCGGCCTGCGGAAGCGTTCCGCGCGCACCCTACACGGCCGAGCAGGCGACCTTCGCCACCGTGCCGGGCATTCCCGGCGCCCGGGTCTTCGCGGACGCGTCTGTGGAGACGATCGCGGAGCTGGCGGCCAACCCGCAACGCCGATCTTCGGGCTTTTCCTATCTGGCGCTCTCCGGCGGCGGCGGCGACGGCGCGTACGGGGCGGGCGTGCTCAACGGCTGGACGGCCTCGGGCAAGCGCCCCGAATTCACCCTGGTGTCGGGTGTCTCGACAGGCGCGCTGATCGCGCCCTTCGCGTTCCTGGGCTCCGCCTACGACGCGTACCTCACCGAGTTCTACACCAGCGGCGTCGCCGGCGAACTGGTGGCCTCGCCGAACATCGCGAACGTGCTGTTCGGGTCCGGCCTGTTCGGCGACGGGCGCCTGCGCAACCTGATCGACCGCTACGTCACCCCGGACCTGATCCGGGCGGTGGCCGAGGAGCACGCCAAGGGCCGGCGCCTGCTCGTGGTGACCACCAACCTGGATTCCCAGCGCGCGGTGATCTGGAACATGGGTGCCATCGCGGCGAGCGGCGCGCCCAACACCCGGGAGCTGTTCCGCGACGTGCTGGCCGCCTCCGCCAGCATCCCGGCGGTCTTCCCGCCGCAATTCATCGACGTCTCGGCCGGCGACGCGCGCTTCCAGGAGATGCACGTCGACGGCTCGGTGGTGACGCCGGTCTTCACCCTCCCACAGACCCTGCTCCTGCGCGACCGCCGCATCCGCACGGGTGGCAAGGCCGAGATCTACGTGGTGATCAACGGGCGCCTGGAGCCCGATTTCGAGGTCACGAAGGACAACACCCTCTCCATCGTGGAGCGCTCCTTCACCACGGCCAGCCGGGCCCGCTCGCGGGCGACGCTCACGGCGACCTACGCCCTGGCGCGCAACAACGGGATTGGATTCAATCTCACCTACATCGATGAGGGCGGCCCGAAGGTACCGGCCTCCAAGGGATTCGACACCGCCTACATGCGGGCCTTGTACGAGGAGGGTCTGGAGAAGGGCCGGACCGGCACGTTCTGGCAGCACACGGTCCCGGCGGCGCCGACGCTGAAGGAGACCGCGAGCGCGGTGGCGAACTGAGCGCCTGTACGGCGCGATATCCCATCCCACGTCCTCATCCTGAGGTGCCCGCGTCAGCGGGCCTCGAAGGAGAGCTCCAGGGATCGCGGTGCTAGCGGGAGGGCTCCTTCGAGGCCTCCGCTCCGCTTCGGCGCCTCAGGATGAGGGCGCGTCTGGGAAACCGGTCGCTGATCGGCGCGCTCGGGCGCCGGGCTCCTCGGACTGGCGCCGCGCCCTGGGGTGGGCGCGGCGACCGTGACGGTTACTTGCCCAGGATCTTCGTGACGAGGCGGCCGATCGGCGTCGCCGAGCTGGCGTTCCGGTCGTCGCGGTCGACGGGGCGGTTCTCGTTGCCGAGGAGCTTGGTGACGATGCGTCCGATCAGGTTCATGGGTCGGCCCTCCGGTAGAACGCCACAACGGCGCAGCTTTCGGTTCAACGGGTGAGGCGCGGGCCGCGTTCCAACCGACCCGCGACCCGCGACCGCCTCAGACCTGCATGAGCCGGATGTTGTTGGTGTTGCCGGCGGTGTGGAACGGGATCCCGGCGGCGACCACGATGATGTCGTGGGGCTTCGCGAAGCCCTCGTCCTGTGCGTGGTGGCAGGCCTTCGAGGTCATCTCCTCGTAGCTGTCGACATCCTCCGTCAGGACGCTGTGCGCCCCCCAGAGCAGGCTGAGCCGGCGTGAGGTCCCGATGTTCGGGGTGAGCGCCAGGATCGGGGAAGCCGGGCGCTTGCGCGCGACCCGGGCCGCCGTCGTCCCGCTGGCCGTGTAGGCGACGATCGCGGCGGCATGCACAGCCTCGGCGAGATCGGCCGTGGCGGTCGCCACCGCGTGGGGTGGGGTCTCCTCCTCGCCGGGCTCAAGGGCGGCCACGATGGAGTGGTAGAGCTTGTGCCCCTCCACGCTCCGGATGATCCGGTCCATCATGGCCACGGCCTCCACCGGGTAGCGGCCCGTGGCCGATTCCGCCGAGAGCATCACGGCATCGGCGCCGTCATAGATGGCGGTGGCGACGTCCGAGGCCTCGGCCCGGGTCGGCGCCGGGGCGTTCACCATGGAGTCGAGCATCTGGGTGGCCACCACCACCGGCTTCACGGCGCGCCGACAGGCGCGGATCAGCTCCTTCTGCCGCCCCGGGACGTCCTCGTGCGGGATCTCGACGCCGAGATCCCCGCGGGCCACCATCACGGCGTCGGAGAGCTGGATGATGTCGTCGATCCGCTCCAGCGCCTGCGGCTTCTCGATCTTCGACATGATGCCGGCGCGCTCGCCGATGAGGCCGCGCGCCTCGATGACGTCGGAGGGCTTCTGAACGAAGGACAGGGCCACCCAGTCGACCCCCAGGTCGAGGCCGAAGGCGAGGTCGGCACGGTCCTTCTCGGTCAGCGGCGAGAGATCCAGCAACGTGCCCGGCAGGTTCACGCCCTTGCGGTTCGAGATCGGGCCGCCGGTGACCACCTCGGCGGTGATGGCGGTCCGCTCCGGGCCGGTGACCCGCACCCGCACCCGGCCGTCGTCGATCAGGAGCTCCTGGCCGGGAACCACGGCGTCGAAGATCTCCGGATGATGCAGCGGGATCGCCTGCTTGTCGCCCTCGTCGCCTTCCAGGACGAAGCGCACCATCTCGCCGGCCTGGAGGTCCAGGCGTCCGCCCTGCAGCGTGCCGATCCGGATCTTCGGTCCCTGCAGGTCCTGAAGGATGCCGATCGGCCGGCCGACCTCCTTCTCGAGGTTGCGGATCGCGGCGTGGACCTTGGCGTGGTCGGCCTGGACGCCGTGGCTGAAATTCAGCCGGAAGGTGTCGACCCCGGCAAGGAACAGGGCATGCAGCTGCTCCGGCGTCGAGCTGGCGGGTCCTACGGTGGCGACGATCTTGGCATGGCGGTGTCGGCGCATGAGGGTCTCGGGCTCCTGAGGCTGACTCCGGGATCGGCGGGCGATTGCACGCCGACGCCGCTCACATCGGGCCCGGGACCGTCCGCGGCGAGGGGGGCAGTGCCGGACGAGTGCATTTTCAGCGGGCGCCGGAGACTCGGCCACCCGTTATCTGGCTGCCTCGCGGGCGATCCCGGCCAGTCCCGCGTCGAAGACGCCCGCGATGTCGGCGACGGCATCGGCGTCGCTCATGCCCTCGGCGTCGAAGGTCGCGCTCCAGACCACCGTGGATCCGGGCCCGTTCGGCCGGACCGCGAGGGTCGCATTGTAGGCGCGCACGGGCAGCGGACCCTGGATGAAGCTGTAGCTGTAGCTCATGCCGGCCTCGTCCCGGGCGGTCTCCACCTCGACGACGGTGCCGAGGCCGCCCTTCACGACGAGGCCGCGGATCTGCGCGCGGATGCCGTCGTCGTCATCGTCGGCCGACAGGATGCAGCGCGCGACCTGCGGATGCCAGAACTGGATCGCGCAGAAGTCGCCGATGAGCGCCCACACGGCGGCGGGCGGCGCGGGAAGATCGCGGCTGCGGGTGACTTCGAGGGCGCAGGCCGGTCCGGCCGCGACCATCGCCACCAGGCTTCCGGCGAGGGCAATGCGGTTCACGCGATCGGGCTCCCTCGCGGTATCGCGGGGGATGTAGGGCGCGACGTATGATCCGTCGCCGGAGCGGGGCGACGCGAAGATTGGGAGCGCCGCCGAGAGGCTCGTGATCAGGCCGCCCCGCCCCGGAGGCGACACGCGATCGATCTGCCCCTAGAAGGCGCTCGGCACGGCCGGCCCGAATCCCGCGCCCCGCTCGATCTCGACCACCGGAGCCCGCGATGAGCATCACGGCGCGCATGTCCCAGGCGGTCCGCGCGGCCGCAATCGTCTGCGGCCTCGCGCCCGCGGTGGCGCAAGCGGCTCCGGAGGCCGCTCCGCCCTTCGAGACCTGCCGCGCCGACCTCGTCGCCACCGCGCAGGCGCGGGCGGTGCCGACGGGCGTCGCGGAGGCGCAGCTCGCCGGCCTCACGCCGGATCCGGAGGTGATCGCCGCGACAGGGAGCCAGGGCGAGTTCGTCCGGCCGATCTGGGACTATATCGAGGCCAGCGTCACCCCGGCCCGCATCGAGGCTGGCCAGCGTAAGCTGGCCGAGCACGCCGACAACCTGGCGGCCATCGAGGCCCAGTACGGCGTCGACCGGCACATCCTCGTGGCCTTCTGGGGCGTCGAGTCGAGCTACGGCGCCGTGCTCGACAATCCGGCGGTGGTGAAGCCGGTCGTGCGCTCGCTCGCGACGCTCGCCTGCGGCGATCCCGCCCGATCCGGCTACTGGCGCGACGAGCTGACCTCCGCCCTCCAGATCCTGGCATGGAATGCGGCGCCGCTGGACCGGATGCCCGGTGGTCTCACCGGATCCTGGGCCGGCGCCATGGGCCACACCCAGTTCATGCCGACGGTCTACCAGCGCTTCGCCGTCGATTTCGACGGTGACGGCCGGCGCGATATCTGGACTTCGGTCCCCGACGCACTCGCCTCGACGGCGAATTACCTGCGCGCCCACGGCTGGCGCCCGGATGAGGGTTGGGGTTCGGAGGTGAACCTGCCCCCGGGCTTCGACGCCGCCCTGGCCGACGAGACCACCTCCCGCAGCCTCGACGCGTGGCGGGCGCTGGGGGTCCGTCCGGTCGCCGATCGCGCGTGGACGGACGGAGCCGCGGAGGCGACCCTGATCCTGCCCGCCGGCATCCGGGGCCCGGCCTTCCTGCTCAGGCCGAACTTCGCGGTGATCCTGCGCTACAACACGGCCTTGGCCTACGCACTCACGGTGGCGCATCTGTCGGACCGCCTGCGCGGCGACCCGGGCTTCGCGCGCGACTGGCCGCGGGGCGACCGGCCGCTGACCTCGGACGAGCGGCGCGACCTGCAGAACCGTCTCGCCGAGCGCGGCTTCGCCCCCGGGATCGTGGACGGCAAGATCGGGCCGAAGACCCGGGCGGCACTCCGGGCCTTCCAGGTCTCGGTCGGCCTGCCGGCGGACGGCTACGCCGACGCCCCCGTGCTGGAGCGGATTCGGGCGACGCCTTGAACTCGGCGATCAGGCCAGGAAGGCCGGCTCGTCCCAGGCGAGGACGCGCTTGACGCTCTCCAGGTGCAGCCGCGCGCTCTCGGCGCGCCCGGCGGCCTCCTGGGCCGCCACGCGCTTCACGATCGCCTCGGGCACGACCTTGAGGGTCCGGCCGGTGCTGAAGGCGAGCACCTGCGCCTGCGCGGCCCGCTCCAGGTAGTAGAGGTCGTCCCAGGCCTCCGCGATGGTCTCGCCCAGCACCATCACGCCGTGGTTCTTCAGGAACACCACGTCGGCCTCGCCGGCGGCGCTGGCGATCCGTTGGCCTTCCTGCGCGTCCAGGGCCAGACCGTTGTAGTCCTCGTCCACCGCAATGCGCCCGTAGAAGCGGAGCGCGGTCTGGCCCGCCCACATCAGAGGTTGCCCCTCCAGCATGGCGAGCGCCGTCGCGTAGGGCATATGCGTGTGGAAGGCGGCCCGGGCCCGGGGCTTCAACCGGTGCAGCTCGGCGTGAATGTGGAAGGCGGTGGCCTCGGGCTGGCCGTCGCCCTCCACGACGTTGCCGTGGAAGTCGCAGAGCAGCAGGCTCGACGCCGTCACCTCGGCGAAGGCGAGGCCGTAGGGATTGACCAGGAACAGGTCCGGCCGCTCGGGCAGCACCGCCGAGAAGTGATTGCAGATGCCTTCCTCCAGGCCGTGGCGGGCGGCCCAGCGCAGGCAGGCGGCGAGATCGACGCGCGCCCGGCGCACGCTGTCGGCGTTCAGGGGCTCGTTGCTGCGCACGGGCGGCGTGCCCGGGGCGGTGACGGCGTGAGCCATGCGTGAAGGCCTTCCTGTTCTCGTGCGAAGGGGCGGCCGGGATCCCCGGCCTGACGCGCATCTTACCCGCCGGCGCGGTCTTGCGGAGGCGCCCCGGGCGCGGATTCGGACGGCCAGGCATGAGCGTCCGTCACGCCGCCGACGAGGTTGAGCCCGAGCAGGAAGTCCGACGCGAAATCGGTGCGCACCACCGGCTCGCGGGCTACGGGCTCGCGAAGCGCGTCGCGCTCGGCACGGCGGGCGTCGACCGCCTCGGCGACGGTGACGCTTCGGAAGCGCAGGTGCGTCCCGCCCCGAACCTGAGCAAGGCGTCCCAGATCGGCGCCGATCACGGTGGCGATCTTCGGGTAGCCGCCGGTGGATTGCCGGTCCGCCATCAGCACGATCGGCAGGCCGTTCCCCGGCACCTGGATCGCCCCCATGGCGACGCCGTCGGAAACGATGTCGTGGCCGCGGGCGTGCGCCAGCGGGGTCCCGTCCAGGAAGCACGCCATGCGGTCGCCCCGCGGCGAGACGGTCCAAGGCCCATCGAGGAAGGCCGCGATCTGGTCGGGCGCGAAATAATCGTCCTGCGGGCCGAGCACGACACGGATCGGTCGCGCGTCCCGCTGAAGCCAGGGGATGACGAGCCTGTGCGGCGCCCCGTCGGCCGGCCGATCATCGGCCACCGGCAGGCGACCCCCGGCGGCGAGGCCGCGACCGTCGAGGCCGCCGAGCGCCGAGCGGGTATGGGTGGCGGTGGAGCCGAGGACCGGGGTCACGTCGAGCCGGCCGCAGACCGCGAGATAGCCCCACGATCCCGCATCGCCCGCCCGCACGGCGAGCGTTTGTCCGGGGGCCAGCGTCAGCGCGACGGCGCCGGGCAGCGTCGCGCCGTCGAGGGCGATCCGGAAGCCGGGGGCGACCAGCGCGATCCCGAGCGGGCCGTCCTCGGCGGCGACCGTCACGCCGCCGGTGGAGATCTCGATGGCGGTGGCATCGAGGGGATTGCCGGCCGCGCGGTTGGCGGTGGCGTGCATCAGCGGATCCATCGGCCCGGCGGCCGTGATGCCGTAGCGCAGGTAGCCGTGACGGCCGCTATCCTGGAGGGTCACGCCGGGGCCCGCGGCCTCGATCACGAGCGCACCCATCAGCGGGCCTCCCCGCGGCGGGCGACCGGCTCGCCCGCCGCCTCGCGGGCCGACAGCGCGTCGAAGGCTGCGGCGTCCACGGGCTCGAAGCGGAGCAGGTCGCCCGCGCCGACGAAGAAGCTCGGGTCGCGCTCCGGCGCGTAGAGACGCGCCGGCGTGGCGCCGATCACGTACCAGCCGGTCGGCATCGGCACGGTGGCGACCGCCGCGAGACCGCCGCCGATCATGACGGCGTTCCTCGGGTGGGGCGGCCGTGGGCTGGCCCGGCGCGGGACCGCCAGGACCTCCGGCAGGCCGCCGAGATACGCGAAACCCGGGGCGAAGCCGTACATGTAGACCCGGTAGGTCACCCCGGCATGGGTCGAGACCACCGCGTCCGGTGTCAGGCCGGAGCGCTCGGCCACCTGGGCGATGTCCTCCCCGTGCGGGGCGTCGTAGCAACAGGGCAGCGTCCATACGGTGGGCGTGGCCGCGCGGGCGGCGCCCGCCGTCAGGGACCGCACCCGGGCGACGAGCGCCTCGCGGTCGAGCACCAGGGGATCGTAGTGCAGCATCAGCGAGCGGTAGGTCGGAACACGCTCCCGCAGGCCCCGCGGCGGATCTCCGCCGAGGGCATCGTCCAGCGCGAGAACCCGATCGCTAATCGCGGGATCGACGGTGGTGCCGAACTCGACCACGAGTGCGGCTTCGCCGGCGTCGAGGAGCCGGGGTTCGTCGGCCCCGCCGCTCACGGCCGGAACGGCGCCAGCGCGACGCCCGCGCCTTCGAGCCGGGTCCGGACCGCGCGGGCCGTGGCGACCGCGTGGGACGAGTCCCCATGCACGCAGATGGAGCGGATCGGCGTTGGCAGCGCCGTGCCCCCCGCCGTCAGGATCGCCCCTGTCTCGACCATGCGCAGGACCCGATCCGCAGCCTCGCCGGCATCGGTGATCAGGGCACCCGGCTGGCTGCGCGGGATCAGGAGCCCGGCTTCGGTGTAGCCACGGTCTGCGAAGATCTCTTGGTGAACCTCGAGGCCGCAGGCCTCGGCCGCCTGCACCTGGGCGGTGAGCGCGATGGCCAGCAGCGCCAGATCGCGGTCCACCGCGCGGACCGCGCGGGCGATGGCGTCGGCCACCGGCCGCTCCTCGGCGGCGACGTTGGCCAGCGCCCCGTGAGCCTTCACGTAGGTGATGCGGTGGCCGGCATAGGCGGCGAGCGCCTGCGCGGCGCCGACTTGGTAGGCGACGAGGCGCTCGATCTCGGGGGCGCTGAACGGCATCCGGCGTCGGCCGAAACCCCAGAGGTCCGGGAAGCCCGGATGGGCGCCGACCGCGACGCCGCGTTCCTTCGCCAGCGCGAAGGTGCTGGCCATGATCTCGGGATCCCCCGCGTGGAGACCGCAGGCGACATTGGCGGAGGTCACGATCCCGAGGATGGCCGCGTCGCCGCCGCAGGCGTAGGCGCCGTAGCCCTCGCCGAGATCGGAGTTGAGGTCCACGCTGATCAACGGTCCCGCTCCCTTGCCGAGGCGCCCCCGCCGCGCCCGCGTTCATCCAACGCGGTTCCTTATCAGAAGTCGCGCGGGCGCCTCCACGGGTGCAAGGCCGATGCCCGATGCCGCCTCGCCGTTTTGAATCCGCCGGCCCGGCCCGGCCGGCCTCCGACGCGTCACCGCCGCGGCAGGCCGCCCGGCTGATCTGCGGCATCGGGAAGCGGCAGCGCAGCTTGGACACCGACGATAAGGGGCGTCGCTGTGTCCAGATGGTGCCAATGGACAGTCCAGAACCCGTGGCGCCGGTCGAACGATCCGAAGTTCCTGTTTTTCCACGGAACTACCGGGTCGATCCGGCACTTGAGCCCTCTGAAAACTCTGGAGGAGCGTTACATGAAGGTTTCACACCTGGCCGGTGCGTTCGCGCTGTTTGCCTTGGCTGCCAGCCCCGCCCTTGCCGCGCCGTGCAGCACCGGCACGACGAAGGCCAAGTCCCCGGACCAGCAGGCGTCCAACCCCAACAGCTCCGACGTCGACAAGTCGAGCAAGAACCTCGCCGGCGGCAACCAGCCCGCTTCGCCCGGCACCGTGGGCGCCATGAACAACGCCGGCGCCACGCAGACCGCCGAGCGTCAGGCGCCGACCGACGCCAACGCCAAGTCCAACGCGAAGGATCCGGCGGCCGCCAACCTCGCGGGCGGCAACCAGCCGGCCTCTCCCGGCACCGTGGGCGCGATGAACAAGGCCGCCGCAGACAGCCAGACCGCACCGGCCTCGAAAGACGATTGCTGATCCGCATCTGATCGTCGAAGCACCTGTGCAAGCCCGCCCGGCCTAGCCGCGGCGGGCTTGCCTGTATCTGGACCCCCGCGAAAACCCGCGCGCCGCACGGCGAGGCCGGTTCGACATATCCGCAACAGGCACGTTCCCCTGCACCGAATTCTCGCGCTGGGCCCGGTTTGAGATCGGCTCAGCCGGTGTATCTGGCGTCAAAGTCGGGTAGATTCGGCAATTGCGCTGGGGAGGACATGTCGTGGGTCGGGGGCGAGCTTTCCTGCTCATCGGGGGATTGCTGCTCGTCGTCGGCGGCGCTTTCACGCAAGCCGGCGCCGACCTGCGCGCCAGGGCCGGCCCGCTGCTGTCCGATCTGCGCGAGCGACTCGAACCGCTGATCCCGAACCTCCGCACCGAGCGCGTCGCCGAGGCGCACCTTCCGGCCCCTCGCACCGCCGTCGAGGACGGGCGCACCTTCGTGCGGCTGTCGGCGGCCGAGCGCGAGCGGATCGGCCTCGTCGCCGAGGTCCGCCCGGCCGTGCTGCACCGGCAGGAATTGACCGCGTACGGAAGCGTGCTCGACATCGCCCGCGTGACGGAACTCGCCAACAGCTACGCGGGCGCCGTCGCGGCGCTTCAAACCGCCCAGGCGCGGGTCGAGGTCTCCGGCAGCGCCGCCCGGCGCGCGCGAAGCCTCGGCGCGGGCGTCGTGGCGGTGGCGCAGATCGAGACCGCCGAGGGCACCCTGCTCACCGATCGGGCTGCCGTGACGGCGGCCGAGTCCCAGGTGCGGACGCTCGCCGCTACCGCTCGGCAGGAATGGGGATCGGTGCTCGGCAAGGCGATCGTCGAGCGCTCGCCCCTGGTCACGCGCCTCATCGAGCGGGCCGAATTCCTGGTTCAGGTGACGCTGCCGCCGGGCGAGACGCTTCCGCAGCCGCCGCAGGCCGCCTTCGCCGAGGTTCCGCCACAGAGCGAGCGGGTCGCGCTGCGGCTGGTCTCGGCGGCGACCCGGACGGATCCGCGCATCCAGGGCCAGAGCTTCTTCTACCTGGTCTCCGGCGACAGCGGCCTCCTGCCCGGCACCAGCACCATGGCATTCCTGCCGGCCGCGCGCGCGGTCCGCGGGGTCCTGGTGCCCGAGGATGCCGTCGTGCACGGCGAGGGGAGCACCTGGGTCTATCGCGGCACCGGCGACGGCGCCTTCGTCCGGCATCCGGTGCGGCCCGACGCGCCGATGTCGGCCGATGCCTACGTGGTCACCGATCTGCCGGACGGCGGCGAGATCGTTCTGCGCGGCGGTCAGGCGCTCCTCTCGGAAGAGATGAAGAGCCGGATCCGGGTGGTGGGGGATGACGATGACTGAGCCGCCGGGCGCGGCCGGTCGCGGCGGCCCCCAGGCGTTTCTCGTCGGATTCGCCGTGCGGCTGCCGCGGGTGGTGCTCGCGCTCGCCTGCGCGGTGCTCGCCTTCGGCCTCTACGTGCTGGCGGGCGCGCGCTACGACGTGTTCCCGGAATTCGCACCGCCGATCGTGACCATCCAGACCGAGGCGCCGGGCCTCGATTCGGAGCAGGTCGAGGTGCTGGTCACCCAGCCGGTGGAGGTCGCGATCGGCGGCCTGCCGGGGCTGGAGACCCTGCGCTCCACCTCTATCCAGGGCCTCTCGGTGATCAATGCCGCGTTCAAGCCCGGCAGCGACGTCGATCGCATCCGCCAGCGCGTCAATGAGCGGCTGGCGGCCCTGGCGGGGCGCATGCCCGACGGCGTCGCCACGCCGGCGATGACGCCGCTCACCTCCTCGACCCTCACGGTGCTCCTCGTCGGGCTCACCGCCGAGGCCCGGGACGCCATGGACTTGCGCCACGTGGCCGAATGGACCGTGCGCCGCCGCCTCCAGGCGGTGCCGGGCATCGCCCAGGTGTCGATCTACGGCGGGGCCGTGCGCGCGCTGCAGGTGCAGGTCCGGCCGGACGACCTGATCCGCTTCCAGATCGGCCTCAACGACGTGCTGACGGCGGCCCGGAAGGCCACCGGCGTGCGCGGTGCGGGTTTCGTCGACACGCCGAACCAGCGTGTCCTGCTGCGGAGCGAGGGCCAGTCGCTCACGCCGGAGGCTTTGGGCCGGACGGTTCTCCACAACGATGGCGGGGCGAGCGTGGTTCTCTCCGACGTGGCGACCGTCACGGCCGCCCCCGAGCCGGCGATCAGCGCGGCCCTGGTGGATGGAAAGCCCGGCGTCCTGCTGATGGTCGGTGCCCAGGTCGGGGTCGACACCCGTGCGGTCACCGCGCGGCTGGAAACCGCCCTGGCCGAATTGCGTCCGGTCCTCGACCGGGAGGGAATAACCCTCCGCGCCGACCTGTTCCGCCCGGCGAGCTTCGTGGATGTCGCGACCGGCAACGTCATCCAGGCCCTCGCCTTCGGCGGGGTGCTGGTGGTGATCGTCCTCCTCGTTTTCCTGGCGGATTGGCGGGCCGCGCTGATCAGCGCGGCGGCGATCCCGCTGTCGCTGATCGCCGCCGCGCTGGCGCTCCAGGCCTGGGGCGAGAGCCTCAACACCATGACGCTCGGTGGCCTGGCGCTGGCCATCGGCGAGGTGGTCGACGACGCGGTGATCGGCGTCGAGAACGTGGCGCGCCGTCTGAGGGCGGCCAGAGGCGAGCGGCCGGCCCGGGTCGTGCTGGCCGCCATGCTGGAGGTGCGCACGTCGGTCGCCTACGCGACGCTCGCCGTGCTGCTGATGTTCCTGCCGGTCCTCTCGCTGACCGGGGTGGCCGGTCGCCTGTTCGGACCCTTGGCGTTGGCCTACATCGCCGCGGTCGTCGCCTCGCTGCTCGTCGCGCTCACCGTCACGCCGGCGCTGGCGCTCCTGCTCCTGGGCGGCCGGATGGCGCGGGGCGAGGCCGCGCCGCCGCGTGAGCCCCCGGTGGTGCGCTGGAGCCGGGCGGCCTATCTCCGGCTGCTCGCCGGGATCAGCCGGGTCCCGCGCCTCGCGATGCTGGGGAGCCTGCTGGTGACGCTCGCGGGCGCTGCCATCCTGCCAACCCTCGGGGCGGTGTTCCTCCCCGATCTGCGGGAGGGCCACATGATCCTGCACATGGTCGCCGTGCCCGGCACTTCCCTGCAGGAATCGCAGCGGCTCAGCGCGCTTCTCACCGGGGATCTGAAGGGGATCACGGGCGTGCGCGCCGTGGCCGCGCAGATCGGACGCGCCGAGGCCGGCGAGGATACGGCGGGACCCCACTACAGCGAGATCCACATCGATCTTCAGCCGGGCCTCGACGGGGCGGCCCAGCGCTCCGTGGAGTCCGCGATCCGCGACCTGATCGCCGGATTCCCCGGCGCGGCCTTCTCGCTCAAGACCTTCCTGACCGAGCGGATCGAGGAGACGGTGTCGGGTTTCACCGCCCCCGTCGTGGTCAACGTCGTGGGCAGCGACCTCGACCGGATCGAGGCGGCCGCCCGCTCGGTCGCGCGGGAACTTGCCGAGGTGAAGGGCGCCCGCGACGTACAGCAAGCCTCCCCGGCGGGCCTGCCGCAGGTCACCGTGGCGCTGCGCCCGGTCGATCTGCGGCACTGGGGCCTCGATCCGGTGGAGGTTCTGGAGGCGGTCCGTACCGCCTACCAAGGCGACGTGGTCGGTCAGGCCTACCGCGGCAACGCCGTCTTCAACGTGCTGGTGATCCTCGACGCGGGTGTGCGAAGCCGTCTCAGCGCGGTGGGCGACCTGCCCCTGCGGGCACCTGGCGGCCGCTATGTCCGCCTGTCGCAGATCGCTGACGTCTACGAGAGCGCGGGCCGCTATCAGGTGCAGCATCTGGGCGCGCAGCGGGTCCAGGCCGTTACCGCCAACGTCGCCGGGCGCGACATGGCGGGCTTCGTGGCGGCGGCCAAGCGCAAGATCGCCAAGGAGGTGCGGCTGCCCGAGGGGGTCTATGTCACCTTCTCGGGGGCGGCGGAGGCGCAGGAAGCGGCCCGACGCGACCTGCTGATCCACGCGGGGCTCGCCGGCTTCGGCATCGTGGTGCTGCTCGCCATCGTCACCGGCTCGGCGGCGAACCTGATGCTCGTCCTCGTCAACCTGCCCTTCGCCTTCGTGGGCGGGGTCGCGGCGGCGGCGCTCACCGGGGGCGTGCTGTCGCTGGGCTCGATCGTCGGCTTCGTCACCCTGGCGGGCATCTCGCTGCGCAACAGCGTGATGATGATCGCCCATTACGAGCAGATGGTGATCCGCGACGGTCTCCCATGGAACGCCGCCACCGCCGCGGAGGGCGCGGCCGACCGGATGGTGCCGATCCTGATGACGTCGCTGGTCACCGGACTTGGGCTGCTGCCGCTGGCGCTCGGCGCGGGCGAGCCCGGCCGCGAGATCGAGGGCCCGATGGCTTTGATCATCCTGGGCGGCCTCGTCACCTCGACCGTGCTGAACCTCTTGATCCTGCCTGTGCTCGCCCTGCGCTTCGCCCGGTTCCGCTCGGAGGAGCCCGAAGATCGGGCGTTCACGCCAGCCCGGCCCTGATACGATTTCCGACGGGACACTTCGGTTGACGCATCCTCACCGTCATCACGAGCAGTGTGAAGGGGCCCAGGGCGGCGCGATCTGGATGGAGGTGGCGCCGTCTGGATCGCTTCGCTCCGCTCGCCAAGACGGGGGTGGAAGGCATCGATCGGCAACGGTTTGAGATGCCGTATGCCGGTTACCACCAGCTGGCGCGGGTCTCGGGCACGGGTTGGCGGCTGGCCGCGGCCGGCCTCAGCGAGCGATCCAGGGCCGCCAGTACCCTGCGCACCGCCTCCTCGTAGGTCGCCGCCACCGGGTCGCGGGGACGCGCGAGCCTGACCGGCACCGTCTCGTCGAGGCGTCCCGGCCGTGGGCGCATCACAACCACGCGGTCGGCCAGCGTCACCGCCTCGCCGACATCGTGGGTGACGATCAGGATCGTCGGCTTCGACTCGGACCAGAGGTCCAAGAGCTGCTCGTGGAGGCCCTTCCGGGTGAAGGCGTCGAGCGCCGAGAACGGCTCGTCCAGGAGCAGGACCCGGGGCTCGGCCACGAAGGCTCGGGCGATCGCGACGCGCTGCTGCTGCCCGCCCGACAGCTCGCGCGGCCACCGGCCGCCGTGCTCGGCCAAGCCGATCCGCTCGAGAGCGCGAGTCACGCGCGCGCGCCGCTCGGAGCGGGACAGGCCGGTGAGCCCGAAGCCGACATTGCCCGCCACGTCGAGCCAGGGCAGGAGCCGCGGCTCCTGGAAGACGACGCCGACGCTCGGGTGCGGCTCGCGGATGGTCTCGCCGTCGACTTGAACGCGGCCGCGGCTGGCTTGGTCGAGTCCCGCGATCAGCCGGAGCAGCGTCGTCTTCCCGCAGCCAGAGCCGCCGATCAACGCGACGACCTCCCCCTGCTGCACCGACAGGCCGATCCCCTCCAGCGCGCGCGTGCCGTCGGCGTAGGTCTTCGAGAGGTCGTCGACGATGAGCACGGGCGTCTCTGGTCCGGGCGTGGCTGCTGGTGTGACGACTGAGCCGGTGGTCGCGGCGAGATCGGCGCCGGCGGTCACAGGCTCTCTCGCGCCGTATCCTGCCACCGCGTCAAGGGCGATGTCAGCGAGACGAGGGCCATGTCGGCCAGCTTGCCCACCAGCGCGAAGGCGATGATCGCCGCCACGATCTGATCGGGCTTGCTGAACTGCTGACCATCGACCAGCAGGTAGCCGAGGCCTTCGGATGCGCCCATCAGCTCCGCCGCCACGACGAACAGGAAGCCGAGGCCGAGACCGGTGCGCAGGCCCACGAGGGTCGCCGGCAGGACCGCCGGCAGCAGGATGCGCCGGGCCAGCGCGAGGCGTGACAGCCGGAAGATCCGCCCGACCTCGACGAGCTTCCGGTCCACCGAGGCGATCGCTCCCGAGACCCCGACATAAACCGGGAAGAACACGCCCACAGCGATCAGCAGCACCTTCGGCGTCTCGAGGATGCCGAACCACAGGATGAACAGGGGCACCCAGGCGAGGGATGGAACCGCGCGCAGTGCCTGCAGGGTCGGGTCGATCAGCCAGCGCAGCACCGGCACCGTGGCCACCAGGGCGCCGGCCAGGATCCCGGCCGCCGCCCCGCAGAGGAAGCCGAGCCCGACCCGGAGGAGGGTGGCCTCGACATGCATCTGCAGGTCGCCCGAGGCGGCGAGCGCCCACAGGGTGGCACCGATCCGGCTCGGCGGCGGGAGCAGGCGCCCGGATGCGAGGCCCGTATCGACCGCGACCTCCCAGCTGAGCGCCAGCAGGAGCGGCAGGAGCAGGCCGAGCCCGGCACGACCGCTCCGCCGCAGGAGCGGCACTCCAGGCATCACCGCCCGGGGGCGGGGTTGAAGCCCGGGTCGAGCAGGCCGTCGACCGCCGCCGGCACGTCGGTCCCGGCCGGGATCACGCCGGCCTGCTGCAAGGCGAGGCCGGCCGCCTTGATCGACTCGGCCTGGGCCGGCCCGATCGCCGGCTGCGACAGGTCCGTGCGCTCGATCTGGCGGGCGATCACCGGCTCCGGCAGCTTGGTGGCCGCCACGAGGGCCGCAGTCAGCGCCTGCGGATTGGCGAGCGCGTAGGCCCGCGCCTTCTCGTAGGCGGCGATCACGGTCCGGACGAGGTCGGGATTCGCCTTGGCAAACTCCTCCCGGACGTCGAGCAGGCCCCAGGTGTTCGCGGCGGCATCCCGGTAGAACAGGACGTCGCCGTTCTCGATCTCGGCGGCCGCCATCATCGGGTCGAGGCCGGCCCAGGCATCGACGTCGCCGCGATCGAGGGCGGTGCGCCCGTCCGGGTGCTGGAGCAGGACGAGCTTGGCGTCGCGCTCGGTGAGCCCGGCGGCCTGGAGCGCGCGGATCAGGAAGATGTGCGGGTCGGTGCCCCGGGTGACCGCGACGCGCTTGCCCTTGAGATCGGCCGGCTTGGTGATGCCGGTGTCTTTGCGGGTGACCAGCGCGGTCCATTCGGGGCGCGAGTAGGCGTAGATGGCCTTGATCGGGTTGCCGTTGATCCGCGCCACGAGGGCCGCGGCGCCTGCCGCCGAACCGAAATCGATGGCGCCGGCGTTCAGGAATTCGAGCGCCTTGTTGGAGCCGAGCGACTGGACCCAGCGCACCTTGATGCCGCGCGGCGCCAGGGCCTCCTCCAGGAAACCCTTTTCCTTCAGGAGCAGGCCCACCGGATTGTAGGTTGCCCAATCGAGGCGGACTTCCTTGGGATCGTCGGCGCGCGCCTCTCGCACCAACGCACTGCCGAGACAGGCCAGGGCGAGACCGGCGGCCAGCAGGGATCGGCGGGTCGAGAGCATGGAGGGGACCTCAAGGTGCGGGATGGGATGGGCGACCGTTCCCAGGGGCGGATGCGCGGCACCGTGTCGGGCCGGATCGAGTCGGGATTGGCCGGAGGGTGCAATCAGCGATGCGGCCGGCAAACGGCGGCGCAGAGGGACCCATTGGGGTCACCGCCAAACGGCTCTCGCGTCGTCATTCTCGGCCTTGGGATCCCCGTCGCAGACACTGAATACAACATCCTGGTCTCAAGCCAGAGAGTCAACGAAAGCGCTTTCTCTACTTCCGCCTCTGCGGACAAGATTCTTCGGCCTCGCGCCGATCTGGGAGACGCTTCTGCGCCGTGGCGGCGAGGCGGGACGTGGATCGTCCTCCCGGGTTCCAGACCATGGTCATCGACCGATCTGCGTTTAGTCTCCGGCCCCGGCGCGGTATGGGTGGACATTCTCATCGCCACCGGACGATCAGCCGTCGTTACGTTCTCAGGAGCGACGCGCCGGTGACCGCTCCGTCCTTGTCACCCCGTGTCATCCCGGGGCCACGTCGCGGCACCCGGGATCCACATCCGCCGACGCGCCAACTCTCAAAACCTCCGGTGTTCTTGTATTCCGGATCTCCCTGCGGCGCGCGGGATGATGGTGCGGAACGTCGTCCGAAGGCCTTCAACTGGACGGGCCGCTCTTCGCGGGCGCTGAAGATTGGCGAGGTCCTGCACGCGCTGTACATCTCGCGAGGGCGGCCAGAGTTCACCGCGTGGTCGATGAGCGAGACGGGCGATGGCGCAGCAGATCGTCGTGGTGGGTGGCGGCTTTGCCGGTCTCTGGGCCGCGGCATCCGCAGCCCGGGCGCGGGACGCGTTCGGCCTGGGCGATGCCTGCGGCGTCACCCTGATCGCGCCCAGTCCCTTCCACGTCATCCGCGTGCGCTGTTACGAGGCCGATCTGACCCCGCTGCGCGTGCCCCTCGACGACGTCCTCACGCCGATCGGCGTGCGCCGCCTCCAGGCCCGCGTCACGGAGATCGATCCGGCGGCGCACAGCGTGACGGTCGTGGACGAGCAGTCTGCCGGGCCCTCCGCGCTGCCCTACGCCCGCCTGATCCTGGCGGCCGGAAGCACCCTGCGCCGGCCGGCGGTGCCGGGCATCGCGAGCGCCTTCGATGTCGACACCTACGAGGGCGCGCAGGCCCTGACGGCCCATATCGATCGGCTCGGCAGCACCGGTCCGGGACCGGACGAGCCGGGCCTCTGGACGGCGGTCGTCATCGGTGCCGGGCTCGTCGGGCTCGAACTCGCCTGCGAGCTCCCCGCCCGGCTCACGGCGGCCCGGGACCGGGCGGGGGGCGCCGGTCCGGTGCGGACGATCCTGATCGACCACGCGGCGCAGATCGGCAGTGCCATGGGAGAGGCCGCACAGCCCGCGATCCAGGCAGCGCTGACGGCCGCCGGGGTCGTCGGCCTCCCCGAGGCGCGCATCGCCGCGCTCGATCCCGACGGACTGACACTGGCCGATGGGACGCGCATCCCGGCGCGGACGATCGTCTGCGCGACCGGCATGGAGGCCAGCCCGCTCGCCGCCCGGCTCGGCCTGCCCCTCGATCCGCTCGGGCGCGTGCCGGTGGACCCGTACCTGCAGGTCACCGGCTGCCCGGATCTGTACGCGGCCGGCGACATCGCCGCTGCCGTCGCCGATGCGGCGGGCCATCGGACGGTGATGTCCTGCCAGCACGCGCGACCGATGGGGCGGTTCGCAGGCCACAACGCGGTCTGCGATCTCGCCGGCCTTCCGGAGCGTCGCCTGCGCTTCTCGGCCCCGGACTACGTCACGGTGCTCGACCTCGGCGATTGGGGCGCCGTCTACACCGCCGGGTGGGATCGGGGCGCGCTGGTCGCCTCCGGTGCGGCCGCCAAGGCGACCAAGCGGCTGATCAACGGCAGCCGCATCTACCCGCCCCTGGACCGCGACCCGGCGCGCATCCGGGCGGCCGCCGCACCGATCCTCCAGCCGCCGCCGGCGACGCAGGGCGCGGCCAGTCGCGGGTGAGGCCGATCACGGATTTCCGACGGCCGGACGCCGCGGCTGACGGCGTCGCCCGCGCACGACGCAAGCTTCGCCCGACGGGGCCGTCATGTCGTGTCCAGCGTGCTTTGTCGCTGATCACGCCCCCGCGTTTCGTATTGCGCGCGTCGCGGCAGGATATGCGGCGTCGCCTGCGGCGGTCAGGCCGAAATTCCAGTGCCGTTTGAACGTCTTGATCTTCCGGATCCAGCGCGCAGATCTTGCCGCCGAGCGGGCTGCGGGCTTGCGAGACCACCGCGGCGTTTGTCGGAAGCCCGGCCTGCTCGATGAATTCAGGTTCGCTTCGACAGTCGATGGCGCCCGTTGCGACGGCCGAAAATTAATTCTGGTTAGGCAGAGCTTACGAAAAGCTATCGGCCGCCGTCCCGATTAACACGTCATTAACCATAGCTGTGTCTGGATCATGCCACGTCCGGCTCGAGGAAGGGCAGATAACGACATGGTCGCGGCACCGACAGCCTCCTGGTCTCATATCCTGACGCAGGTCGCGGAAAGTCTCGACCGCATCGTCGAGAAACCGTCCGCCGAAATCCTGCGGCTCAAACCCACGTTCTCCGGTGCGGACGCGCCGGCGCTGCGCCTGCGGCACGAGGGCGAGGAGCCGGCTGCGCCGGTCCTGCCGGAGCCGGCCGTCAACGATGCCAAGCCCGTCGCGGCCTCGCAGGAGGGCGATGCCGAGGACGAGTCGGTGTCGGACTGGATGAGTACCCTCGACATCATCAACGGCATGGTCGGCCTCGCCGACGAGCAGAAGCGGCGTCTGCGTAACCAGAGCGAGACGCACGACAGCGCGATCGAGATGCTCAAGCGTGAGCTGAAGGAGACGCAGCAGCGACTTCAGCTCTCCGAGATGCGGGCCCACGAGATCGAGGCCCATGCCGACATCCGGCTCCAGCGCATCCAGGCCGATGCGGATGCCCAGGTCGAGGAGATCCGCGCCGAGGCCGAGGCCCGGGTGCGGACGATCCAGGCCGAGGCGGCAGCCTGGGTGCGCGCGGCCGAGGAGCAGGTTCGTGTCGCCGAGATGCGGGCGGACACCGCGGAGAAGTGGCTGTCCCGCATCGATGCTGCGGCGAAGAACCTTCTTCTGGGTGGCCACATGAGCCAAGCCGACGCCTGAGACGAGAGGGCGTCGCCCCGATTTTCCAGACACGGGCTCCGGGATTGACGATGGAACACTCGAGATGGAACACGGCTGAGGAGCCGACCGAGCGCCAGGATTCAAGCGCGCCGGCTTCCGGAAGTGACACCTCCGCCGCGCCCGCCAACGTCGTCGTGCTGGCCGCGATGCCCACCAGCCCGCCGCCGGCCCGCGCTCCGTCGTCCGAGGCCGTCGTCGGCAAGTGGCCGAGCGTGCTGGAGCGGGTCCGCGGCGCGGCCCAGTATATCCGGCAGGTCGAGGATCGCGCGCAGGATTACGAGGTGCGCGTTCAGGAACTCCTGGAGCAGGTCCGCGCCGACATGCGCGAAGCCGACTCAAAGGTCCGTGCCGCCGAGCAGCGCACCCGCGAGATCCAGAACCGCGCGGATTCCCTGATCGGCGCAGCCGAGGAGCGAGCCCGCGCCGCCGAAGAGCGCGCCGCTTCGGCCGAGGACTGGCTGCGCCGGATCTCCGAAGCGATCGAATCCGAGTTCGTCGTCGAGCCCGCGCCGCGCAAGACCGGGACGCTGGACGTCTGACGCCGCCGGCGTCGCGGCCGGACAAGCTTCCGATCAGTCCTTCGATCAGTGACAGGAAAAGGGACGTGCGATGCCCGCGATGGACGAGGCTTTCTGGGCCAACCTCGATGCGCAGATCATCGCGCAGCGACCGGAAGGCCCGGCGCGCGTGCCGGCTGCGCCGGCGCCGCAGAGCCCGACTGTCCAGGGAGGCGCCACCGAGAACCCTGCTGCCGCCGTCCCCGTCGCACCGCGCCGGTTGGCCTCGGATTGGACCGGCGTGCTCGATACGCTGACCGCCGCCAAGAGCGCCGCCCAGCAGCAGGAGCTGCGCCTGCGTGAGCAGGCGGCCGAGCAGGAGGCGTTGCTGCGGGACCTGAAACGGTCCCAGCAGGAGCTGCGCGCCTTCGAAGTGCTGCTGCGCGAGTGCAAGACCCAGGGCGAGGCGAAGCTCAGGGATTGCGAGGCGCAGGCCGAGGCGCGGCTGCAGAAACTCCAGGGGGAAGCTTCGGCGCAGCTGCAGGCCATGGAGGCCCGGGCACAGGCCGCCGAACTCCGCGCGGAGGCCGCCGAGGACTGGCTGCAACGGATCGAGCAGGCGAGCCGCGACCTGATGCCGGCCGCCGAACGGGTCGCTGCCTGAATGCCGTCGCGGCGACCATGATCGGATGAGGCCGTGAGCGCGATCGGTGCCCCTCACGCGTCCAAGCGGATGCTTGTCCTGGCGGGACTGGTCGCGCCGCTGCTCGGCGGCTGCGTCTCGACGATGGACCATCCCGTCGACCGGAGCTTCGCCAATCAGATCACCCGGGCGGAGCCGGCCGCATCGGAGGCGATCGCCGAGAAGCCGGTCGATGACGGCGAGTGGCGACTGCGGCTCTCGTATCTCTGAGCGGTCGACGATCGGGCGGCGGACACGGCGCCGTTTCGGACAGGGCAGCCGCGCGCAACGAACGTTTCGCCGCCGCGGTCTGGTTCGCTAAAATCCTGCCTCCTCGCGCGGCTCGGAGCTGGCCGCCCCCGGAATCGGTCGGATCGATGAGACAGGACTCCCTGCGCCTCGGCGCATTCTTCTACGCGACCGGCCACCACGTGGCGGGCTGGCGCGATCCCTCCAGCGAGGCTGACGGCGGCCTCATCCTAGAGCGATACGTGGGCTGGGCACGCCGCGCCGAGGCCGCGAAATTCGACCTGATCTTCCTGGAGGACGGTTCGGGGATCCGCGACCTCGACCTGCGGTCGAGCGAGCGCACGGCACGCTCGACCCATTTCGAGCCGGTGACGCTGCTCTCGGCCCTGGCGGCGGTCACGAGCCGCATCGGGTTGGTGGCCACGACCTCCACGACCTTCCACGAACCCTACAACGTCGCGCGCCGCTTCGCGTCGCTCGATCACCTCAGCGGCGGCCGCGCCGGCTGGAACCTCGTCACCTCCGCCACGGATGCCGAAGCCGCCAATTTTGGCGGCGACCGGATCGCCCGTCACGCCGACCGGTACGAGCGGGCCGAGGAGTTCGTCGACGTCGTCCTCGGCCTGTGGAACACCTGGGACGACGGCGCGGTCCTCATCGACCGGGAACGCGGGCAGTTCTCGAAGCCGGACGGCTTCCGGCCGCTCAACCACAGCGGCAAACATTTCGAAGTCCGCGGACCGCTCAACATCTCGCGTACGCCGCAGGGGCAGCCGGTTCTGGTGCAGGCCGGCGCCTCGGGCCCCGGCAAGGACCTCGCGGCGCGGACCGCGGAGATCGTCTTCACGGCAAACCAGACCCTTGAGGAGGCTGTGGCGTTCTACGGCGACCTGAAGGCGCGCATGGCGCATTTCGGCCGGTCGCCGGACGATCTGAAGATCATGCCGGGCCTCTTCCCCGTCGTCGGTCGCAGCGAGTCGGAGGCGCGATCCAAGTTCGAGGCGCTGCAGGATCTCATCGACCCTGTCGTCGGGCTCGCGTTACTCGGGCGCATGATCGGCGGCCACGATCTTTCGGGCTACGATCCCGACGGCCCTGTTCCCGATCTGCCCGAGACCGAGGGCATCAAGTCCCGCCAGCAACTGATGTTCGACCTCGCCCGCCGTGAGGGGCTGACTCTCCGCCAGCTCTACCTGCGCATCGCCGGTGCCCGCGGCCACTCGCAGATCGTCGGCACGGCCGCCCAGATCGTCGACGAGATGGAAGAGCGGTTCCGGGCCGGCGGCGCGGACGGCTTCAACATCATGCCGCCGACCCTGCCCGGTGGCCTCGACGACTTCATCGAACTGGTGCTGCCGGAACTGCGCCGCCGCGGCCTGTTCCGCACGGAGTACGAGAGCCGGACGCTGCGGGGGAATATCGGGTCCCGGCCGCCCGCGGCGCCTGCCAAGCTGCCTGCCAAGCCGCCGGCGGAGGCGCACTGAGCGCGGCGGAGACCTCTCCCGGCGGATGCCGTCCGGCGCTTGCCTCAGCGCTCTGAACGCTTTGCCGCGTAGGCCGTCAGGATCGCCGCCAGGAGCCCCGGGAAGCGGGCGTCGATCTCGGCGCAGCGCGCGTGGTTGCGCATCTCGACGCCGTGGCGTTCGCACCGGATCAGACCGGCCTCGCGCAGCACCTTGAAGTGGCTGGACAGGGACGATTTCGGGATCACCCGGTCGCCCATGGCGGAGACCGTCGCGCAGGTCTCGACGCAGCCGGCCTGCGCGATCCGGGCGAAGATCGTCGCCCGGTCGGGGTCGGAGAGCGCGTGCAGGATCGCCTCCGGCTGTACGTCGTCGATCGCGGGGTGAAGAAGCGGCCTCATCTTTCAACCATATGGGGTCTTGCGCGCGTGACCGTTAGTTCCGAAATCCCGAACTATGGGACCGAGGCGACCATCCCGGAGCCGGCCCATGTCGAAGGTACGCGCACATGTCAAAGCTGGTTGGCAAGGTCGCCGTGGTCACAGGCGCCTCGAAGGGCATCGGTGCCGCCATCGCCAAGGCCCTCGCGCAGGAAGGGGCCGCGGTCGGTGGTCAATTACGTGTCCAGCAAGTCGGGCGCCGACACGGTGGTGGCGGCGATCACCGGAGCCGGAGGGAAGGCGATCGCGGTCCAAGGTGATGTCTCCAAGCGCGCCGAGGCGCAGGGTCTGATCGACGCCGCCGTGACCGCCTTCGGCCGGCTCGACATCCTCGTCAACAATTCCGGTGTCTATGAATTCGCCGCGATCGCGGAGGTCACCGAGGAGCACTACCGCAGGCAATTCGACGTCAACGTGCTCGGTGTGCTCCTCGCCACCCAGGCCGCCGCGACGCATCTCGGCGCGGGGGGCAGTATCATCAACATCTCCTCGGTGGCCGCCAGCCTCCAGCCTGCGACCACGGCCGTCTACAGCGGCACGAAAGGCGCCCTGAACGCGATCACCGGTGTCCTGGCCAACGAGCTGGCGCCGCGCAAGATCCGCGTCAACGCGGTGAGCCCGGGCTACGTGGTGACCGAAGGGACGCGCACCGCCGGCGTCACCGGCTCCGAGATGGAAGCGGGGTTGGTCGCCCAGACGCCCCTCGGCCGCGCCGGCCAGCCCGACGACATCGCCGGGGTCGTCACCTTCCTCGCCTCGGACGGCGCCCGCTGGGTGACCGGCGAGGAGATCAACGTCGGCGGCGGTATCCGCTGACGCACGGACCGCCCGCGCGCGAGCGGAAGGCCTGCGCGCGTCTCTGACCGAAACGAGTAACCAGTTTTCGCAAAGACATGGACTGCCGAATAGTCGGCGAGTGAGCGTCATCCATTTGGGTGAGGCGGTCATTACGGCCGATGCTTATTGATCGGCCGCTCCAATCCCGTCGGCGCAAGGTTGGTCCATGCCTGAGGTGCGATCGTGACCCCGGCGCAGGTTGCAAGCGTTGCCGTCGCCGCGGCATCGATCGTCCTCGCGACGGCTGCGGGCCTGGGAGCCGAAGCGGAGGAGCCGGACCCGACTCCGCTCTTCCTGCAACAATCCTGGAGCCCGGCGGACAGGGCTTGGTTCTACGGCGCGAGCCAGGGCTCGCAGATCATGCCCTACGCGTGGTTCATGTCGCTGGAGCGGCCGGACAGCCGCGACCTCTTCGTGTCGGACGGGCTGGCGCGCTTCGGCTACCTCCCGAACCCCTATGACGGGGCGGGGGGAGGGCCCCGCACCGGCCTCCCCATCGGCTTCGCGAAGGATGTCGACGACCGCGGCGAGTGGATCGGCATGACCTGCGCGGCCTGCCACGTGAATCGGCTCGCGCTCCGCGGGCGGACGATCCAGATCGATGGCGGTCCCGCGGATGCGGACATGTTCGCCTTCATCGAGGAACTCGGCCGCGCGCTCTCGCAGACCACGGGTGACCCGGAGCGGTTCGCGCGGTTTGCCGACCGGGTGATCCCGCCCGAACTGTCCGCGCCGCTCCCCGGGACGTCGGAGATCGACCGCCGCCGGCTCCAAACGAGCCTCGAAACCTTCGCGCGGGACTTTTCCAGTTTCGTCGAGACGAGCCGCGCGGTGGTGCCCTGGGGCCCCGCGCGCCTCGACGCGTTCGGCATGATCTTCAACCGGGCGACGGGGCTCGACCTGCACGACCCCCGCAACATCGCCGAGCCCGACGCCCCCGTCAGCTACCCGTTCCTCTGGGACACTTCCTGGCACGACCGGGTGCAGTGGAACGGCTCGGCGCCGAACGGCCTCCCCGTCGAGCGCCTCGGCCGCAACGTGGGCGAGGTGCTCGGCGTCTTCGCCAACGCCGACATCCGTGAGCCGACCTTGCCGCCCCTGTGGTTCGCGACCTCGGCGGACCGCCTCAACCTCCTGCGGATCGAGGCGCGCCTGGGCACGCTCACGGCGCCGGCCTGGCCCGACGCGCTCGCGCCGCGCACCGCGGCGCAGAAGCAGGATGCCGTGGCCGGCAAAGTTCTCTACGATCAGTATTGCCTCTCCTGCCACGCGATCGCCAGGACGGGATCCGATCGCAGCCAGACGGTCGTCCTGACGCCGCTCGCCGCGATCGGGACCGACCCGAAGATGGCCGAGAACGCCGCGACCCGCCGCGCGCGCACCGGCATCCTCGAAGGTGTCCGGATGCCCTTCCTGGCGACGACCCCGCCGCTGCCGGCGGAAACCCTCAGCCTCGATCTCGTGTCGACGATCGTCGCCGGTGCTATCCTGGCGCCCATCGACCGGGCGCCGGACCTCTCCCAGGTCCGCGCCGACCAGACCGCGATCATCGATCGCCTCCTCCCGCGGGGCGCCGCCGCGGCCGCAAACGAGAACACGCTGCTCAACGATGTGTCGCCCTCCGGCGGCAAGGATCTGGTCGCCGGATACGTCGAGCGCCGGGCGGATCGCGATCTCCGGGTCTACAAGGCCCGGCCCCTCGACGGGATCTGGGCGACAGGCCCGTTCCTGCACAACGGCTCCGTGCCCAACCTGTACGAACTCCTGCTCCCCGCCGAGCGCCGATCCAAGACGTTCCGCGTCGGGAGCCGCGAGCTGGACGAGGACCGCATCGGCTTCCGATCGGACATCGGCCCGTTTCTGTTCGACACGACGAGGCCCGGGAACGCCAACCGGGGCCACGAGGGTGCCGCCTACGGCACCGAGCAACTCGACGATGGGCAAAGACGCCAGCTTCTGGAATATTTACGCACGCTCTGAGCCCTCGATATTGCGTGCGGTTTTCCTGTACAACAGTATTGGCTCGTCGCGGATCGCTGATTCTGATCGGGGGAAGGTATCGTTCGGTTCTGGCAACCTGTTACTCACCGTGGAGTGTGGCGATGGAGGAACTTGAGGTCTATTCCCGCCTGATCGGGTCGATCTACGACCGGGTCGGGCAACCGGACGAGTGGCCGGAGCTCCTCGAAGATCTGACCGGCTTCGTCGGCGGCCGGGTCGGCCAGCTGGCGGTCTTCAGCCTCGACGGGACCCGCAAGCCCATGTGGGCGGTCTCGGGCTTCGACCGGACGCAGTACCGCACCTTCCTCTACCGTCACGCCACGGAGGACCCGCGCCTTCCCTACATCCTGTCGAACCAGGGCAAGGTGATCCGCGCCGAGGAGGGCGTGGACCCGGCCCAGTTCCGCGAGACCGCCCTGTTCAAGGAAGTCGTGCGGCCGTTCGGGATCGAGCACAGCCTCGTGACCTACTTCGCCAAGGAGGCCGACGTCATGGCGACGCTCGCCGCCATGCGCGACGAGGAGGCCGGGCCGTTCCAGTCCGCCGAGGTGCGCCGCCTCGCGATGCTCGTGCCACATCTCCGGCGCGCCTTCGAGTTCTACGCGCTGATGCGACAGGCCTCGGAACGGTCCTCGGACCTCGCCTCCGCCCTCGACCTGCTGGACGCCGCGGTGATCCTGACGGATTCCCGCTTGCGGGTCGCGCACGCCAACCGCGCCGCCGAGGAGCTGGCGAAGTCCCGCACAGGCCTGTCCCTCGACAAGGGCAGCCTCGCCCTGAAGGACGGCCACTGCTCCCGCCGGATCGCGCGCGCCGCCAGCGAGGCGCTCGCCGCGGCCAGCGGCGATGCCACGATCACGCAGGCCGACCATATCGCGATCACCTGCAGCGAGAGCGGCACGCCGTACCGGGTCTCGCTGCACCCGCTCTCGAAGCGGCCTGCGGGAACCGGGTCACGGGTCAAGGCGGAGCTCGCGGTGGTGATCCGCAGTGGATCGCCGAAGACGCAGGAGAGTTCCGCGGTTCGCCTGCAGCGCCTCTTCGGCCTGACCACCGCCGAGGCGATCCTCGCCAACGCGGTCGCCTCCGGGCGCTCCCTCAATGCCCACGCCCAGGATCGCGGGATCGCGATCTCGACCGTCCGGACACAGCTCCGGGCGCTCTTCGCCAAGACGGAGACGCACCGGCAGGGCGAGCTCGTCGCGCGCCTGCGGGAGGGCCTGGACATTTCCCTTCACTGAGGCCGCGGGCGCGTCCAAAAATTTGGCGAGGAGCGAGCGATGCGCATGCGGAGTGACACGCCAGACGCCCCCTGTCTCGAGACCCTGCTCGACCTGCCGGCGGACGCGCGCTGGCCGGTCGCCCGAGACTGGATCGAGCGTGCACCGCGGCCGTTCTTCGCGCAGCTGCGCGAGCGGCGGCCGGTGCTGGATTGCGGTGCGGTCGTCCTCGTCGCCAAGCGCGCCGCGGTCGCCGAGATCCTGTCATTACCGAGCGTCTTCTCGGTCGCGCTCTACAAGCCCAAGATGGGCACCTTCATGCTGGCCCTCGACAACACCGAGGTGAATTACCGCGACAAGGCTGTGATGCGGGCCGTGCTGTCCTGGGGCGACCTTCCGGCGATCCGCGACCTCGCCGGATCCCTCACCGACGCGGCCCTCGACGCCGGCGCGGGAGCGGTCGATGTCGTCGCGGCGATCTCGCGCATGGTGCCGCTGCGGATCGTTCAGCGCGCCTTCGGCATCGCCGCGCCGGACGGCGACATGCTGCGCTGGTCGTACGCGAACCAGCTCGACCAGTTCAACAACCTCCCTTTCGACGGGCGCCCCGACGCCGACGCGGTCCAGGCCGCGGCGGCCCAGGCCCGCGAGGAGATGCGGGCCGCCTTCGCGTCGCTCATACCGGCGCGCTTGGCGGCCCTTGAGGCCGGGGCCGAGGTGCCGGACGACAGCCTCACGCGGCTCCTGCGGCTGCGCCTGCCGTCCGCCGCGGGCTTCGGCATGGACCGCGTCGTCATCAACGTCGGCGGGCTGCTCATCGGCGCCATCGAGACGACCTCGGAGGCGGCGGTGAATGCCCTCGCGGAGATCCTCGGGCGGGCGGACGTGTACGCGTCGGCGCGCGCCGCGGCCGCGGAGGGCCCCGCTGCCTTCGACGGCTACGTCTGGGAGGCGCTGCGCTTCGCGCCGATCGTGGCCTTCATGTTCCGGCAGGCCGAGTCAGACCACGTTCTCTGTCGCGGCGGCCCGCAGGAAGCCCAGATCCGGAGGGGCCAGGTCGTGCTGCCGCTCAGCCTCTCGGCGATGTTCGACGCCGATTGGGTGCCGGAACCCGAGCGGTTCGACGCGGCGCGGCCGGACCACGCCTACCTGCATTTCGGGCTCGGCCACCACGAGTGCCTGGGCCGCTACGTGGCCGGTGCCATGATCCCCGAGATCGTGCGCCGGATCCTGCTCCGTGACGGCCTTCGCGCCCTCGGACCGGTGGAGGATGGCGGCACGCCGTTCCCGACATCCTTCCGGATCGCCTACGGGGCGGTCGCGTCTCCTTGAACGGGGATGTGAGGATCCGCGCCGGCCGCCTCGGCCTCCAAACGCCCGCGAAACCGCAGCCCTGACCGCCGCATGGGGCGGCGCCGTGGGGTGGCGCTTGGGGTGGCGGTTGTGGTCGGTGGCCTACCGCAGCGCGAGACGCCGCTGCAGCAGGCCTGTTCGACGGTCAGCCAGAGAACGACCCAAAACCCTCGAAGGTATTGGTTGGCTTCGCGACCGGTGTCGATTGTTCTGAAGTCTTGGTGTCACCCTCCGACGTCTTTCCGGGTGACGGCTCTCGTTGATCTGATTGTGTCTGGTCTGAGACAGAGGCGAGCGACGCGACTAAGCGTTCGGGCTGCGTGTCTAACGTCATCCAAACTCCTCGAGCATAGGCCGAATCAGCGGCCAAGCTTTAGGTATACCAAGCGCCACGGATCGCAAAATCTGCCCGTTCGTGCGCCTGCGGCGGGCGGTTCGGCGCCGACCTGGGTCAGCCGCGCTCCCCGCGGTGCGGCTCGCGCGCGCGTCCCTTGAGGAACTTGCCGACAGCGATGCCGAGCGGAAGCGAGAGCAGCGTCCAGTTCCTCAGGAACCGCAGGACCTTCAACACGCGCGATCTCCCGCTGGCCGGCTCGGCGTCGTCGGCGCGAACCACAAGGCCTCGGCCGACGCGCCGACCGGCCTGTCCCGACCGAAGATGCACTGCCGTGGCCAGCCGGTAAATCTGCCCGCTCCCCATGCCGACACGGCAGCGCGAGTTACCCCCTGTCCAGTCCTGCACCGTCACGACGGCGAAGAGCGAGATGACCGAGAGCGACGGGACGACCCACGTCGCCGCCATCGACGCCGTGCCGCCGACCGGAGCCTTCGCGGCCTACCGGCGGATCGCCACGCTCAGGACACCCATGTGCTGTGCCGCCCTGCGGGATCGCGGCTCCCCGACAGGGAGCGCCGAGGCTGTTCCTGCTTCCGCGTTCCTCAAGCGGTCCTGTTCCGACGCCTCGGAGCCGGTCGGATCCGGTAGCGCTGCGAGCCCGAGGGCAGGCGGTTCGCGATCGTGTCCTGCCGCTCGCCCCGCAGAACGGCCACGATGTCGTCGCGGACCGGCGGGAAGAGACGGTAGTATTGGTGGCCCTGGAAATCCTGCTGCGTGTCGATGACGTCGCTGACGTCGACGGCGGTCACCTTGTCGCTGATCGGCCCCATGTTTTCCGGGCCATTCACGCCGAGCCGCGGTCCGTTGAACTTGGTCTTGTCACTCAACGTCGACAGGATCCAGTCGCGCGGCGTGTGATAGACGGTGACGCGGTTACCCAGCCTGGGAAGGTAGCGCAGCTCGCGCGGATCCTCGAAGGCGTCCTCGTCCTCGTCTCCGGCGGCGAGAATGATCTGATCGAAGGTGCGTCGCAGACGATTCGGGTCCGGTCCTTCCGTGGGGAGCGCGATGAGCGCCGGAAAGGCCGGCTCCGACGCTGCCGGACCAGGGCCCTCCAGGCTTCGCGCGAATTCGCGCGGTTCGCCCTGCGGGGCTTCGAGGAGAGCCTGCACGGCATGCCGCAAGGCGAAGACGCCCATGCTGTGGCAGAGGAGATGGAGCGGCTGTCGGCACAGGTCGTCGGGTCCGAGCCCATCCAGGAAATCGTAGAGGATCCGCAGCGTCCGCGCGATCGCCACGCCGGAGGCGCGGGCCGTGGCGCGGTCGTGGAAATAGTCCCGGTAGGGCAACGGGGTCGGCAGGGCCGACCCGATCGACGGCCACGTGAACGAGAACACGTTCGCGTCGATGCCGTAGAAGTCCACGATCCAGGCGGCTCGCTCGATGGCATCCCTGAACGTGTTCGAGAAGCCGTGGATGTGGATGAGGGTCGCGCGGCCACCGGTCTTCATATCGTCGCGCAGCTGGTCGAAAATCGTACGGCTGCCGCGTTGGATATTCGGTCCGATGAGCTGCTCGGGCGCGACCTGAAGCGAACCGGGGACGAAAGTGGCGCCGGTGCCGACGATGCGCGCCTGTGCGCTGCCGAACCGCACCGCGGTGCCGTCGATCGGGCCGAGCTCCGAGCCGAAATCCGTGATCTGCGTGCCGCTCGGATCGGTCAACGGCACGCGGTTCGTCGCAAAGTAGACCGTGACCGTCCGTGCCATCTGCCAAGTCCTCCCATCCGGGACGCAGGTGGAAAGCCTCTCGATCACGATCTGCGAGGGTGTCCCTCAGCACCGGCGTCCACGACGCCGCGCGGAGCGGGACGAGCGCGGCCCCTTCATCGAGGAACTCGGATAGGCTGGCCGCCTCACCGCCTGGACCCGAGCGTCCGGATCGCACACTTCACTGCTCTGCGAGTCGATTTGATACTCTGTACCGCTAACAATCATGGCGTCAATTCGCGGCCATGATTGGCAATTTATAGCTTAAACAATGGATTTACATTGCAAATGCAATCATCGCTATGTGTATTCAAGCGGTGATCCTGGCGCCGACGCCCCGCGCGACCGTGCACGTGGCCGTGCCGCCCGCGAGCGGCCGCGAGCCGGCACATCATCCGCGACGCTGAGGATCGCAGTCGGTGGCGAGATTGAGGGTCACGGTGCAGAGGAGCGTCCCGCGCTCGTCGCGGACGTATGCCGTGAAGGCGCGCTGGCCATCTTCGGGCGGCGGTTCGCGGCCGATGTCCGGAAGGGCCGCGATCGCCGCGTTCCGTGCGGCCAGGAGATCCTGATAGTGGGCTCCCTCGTCGTCCCGCAGGCACACCTGACCATCCTCGTAGTCGATAAAATAGCGAGGCATCACGGTGCGCGGGCTGGTTGACGCTGACGGTTCCGCACGGAGAAACCGTGCGAACGCAAAAAGTTGCATGGATTAAGGCGCGCAGAATGCGTGCGCGGCCAAGCTGATGAAAGTCACGGACCTTTCCGGCTTCGGGGCAGTATTGACCAGACAGCGGCGCAAGCGTTGCGGTATGGTCGTTCTCAGGCCGAACAGGACCGACCCGCCAACGCCCCATGATCCCCGACGTCGATTCGCTCCTCAGCGGCAATCTGCTCCTCAGCGCCCTGCGCATACCCGATCTCGCCCTGCTCAAGCCTCACCTCGAACTGCGGGACTACGCCCGCGGTGAAGCGCTGTTCGAGGCCGGTGAGGACGTCGGCTTCATCTCCTTCCCGCTCGGACAGTGTGTCGCCGCCCTGGTGATCGGACTGCAGGATGGCCGCGCGGTGGAGACTGCCACGGTGGGGCGCGAGGGCGCGATCGGCGGCGTGGTGAGTCAGGGATCGCTGCCGGCTTTCAGCCGGGCTGTCGTGCAGGTGCCCGGCTCCGTGCTGCGCATCGAGGCCGCCGTGCTGCAGCAGATCAAGCAGACCTCGCCGGGGCTGCGCAACCTGATGACCCGCTACTCCGACTGCCTGCTCGCCCAGGTTCTTCAGTCGGTTGCCTGCAATGCCAGCCACACCATCGAGGCCCGCTGCGCGCGTTGGCTGCTGAGCCTGCAGGACCGCCTGGACACCGATGTGCTCCCGATCACCCACGAGGTGCTGGCAGAGTTGCTGGGTGTGCAGCGCTCCTACCTGTCGCGCGCGCTGCGGACCCTTCAGCAGCAGGGACTGATCCAAGTGCGGCGTGGGCGGATCATCATCGTCGGCCGGCGCGCTGTGGAAGAGGCCGCCTGCGAGTGCCACGGTGCGGTCAAGCGGCATTTCGAAGTCGTTCTGGGCGCGGTCTACAGCCCGAGCGGGGCGCTCGTGTCCCTCCGCAAGGTGCCAAACGATGACGGTCCGATGTATCAGGCAGTCTGAACACGCGCGGCGCGACGAACACCTCCTCATGCTTGCTTGCCGGAATGGTCGAAGACTCTGACATGTGGTCCGACGGGACCGGACAGGACTTTGACGATCTCCTCCGTCTGGCGGCCGGACTGTGCAAGGTCGCGCGCGCCCTCATCTGCCTGCAGGCCGGCGAGCGCCTGCTCCTCCGCGCCAGCTACAGTGCGGCCGCGGGCAGTGCCGCGCCGGTGCCGTCCATCCGCGACGGGGCGGGCGTTCCGTTGGATCTGACGGTCGTGGCCGACCTGCGGACAGCGCCGGAACGGGACCGGCTGCCGGTCGTGCTCGACGGACCCGAGCGGTTCTGCGTGGCGGTGCCGCTGCATGCGGGTCCGGGTCACGCTCTGGGCGTGATCATCCTGCTGGACGATGCTCCGCGCCCTGGCGGCCTTACCGAGGCGGAGCAGGCCTGCCTCCGCGGCCTTGCGCGGCAGGGGGTGCGCACTCTCGAGAGCCGGCATGCCGCGCAGGAACAGCGGAGCCAGCAGATCCTGCATCAGCGGATTCTCGACAGCGTGACCGACTCCGCCATCATCGCGGTAGACCGGCAGGGCCGGGTGACCCGCTGGAACATCGGCGCCGAGCGGATTCTGGGCTGGCGCGAGAAGGCGATGCTGGGCCAGTCCGCGCACGTGCTCTTCACGCCCGAGGATCGAGCCGGCGGCCGGCCGGAGATCGAGATGGCGCTGGCGCTGAAGACCGGCCGCGCGACCGACGAGCGGTGGTATCTGCGCAAGACGGGCGAGCGCTTCTTCGCCAGCAGCGAGACGACGCCGCTGACGGATGAGGCCGGCGCCGTACTGGGCTTCCTCAAGATCTTGCGTGACCGCAGCCAGCAGCGTGCCGACGAGGCGGCCTTGCACAAGGTTCAGGACCAGCTGCGCCTGGCCGTGGCGGCCACCGATGTCGGGATCTTCGACTATGACCTCGTCACCGGCCATCTCGGCTGGGACTCGCGGATGTGCGCCCTGTTCGGTCTGCCGCCGGATGCGACGGTCGATTACGAGACCTTCCTGGCCGGCCTGCACCCGGACGACCGCGCCTGGGTCGACGAGGCGGTGAAGGCCGTGCTCGATCCGCGCGGTAACGGCACCTACGACATCGCCTACCGCACCGTCGGGCTGGAGGACGGCGTCGAGCGCTGGGTGGCGGCCAAGGGACAGGTGTTCTTCGCGGAGGGGCGCGCCGTGCGCTTCATCGGGACCGTGCACGACATCACCGCGCGCAAGCGCGCCGAGGAGCACCAGCGGCTGCTGACGGCCGAATTGCAGCACCGGGTCAAGAACACCCTGGCGATGGTCCAGGCGATCGCCAGCCAGACGCTGCGCGGCGCCGCCGACCTCGACGAGGCCCGGGAAGCCTTCGCCGCCCGGCTGATCTCGCTGGGGCGTGCGCACGACATCCTGACTCAGGCGAGCTGGACCGAGGCGCCCATCGCCGACCTCGTGGCCGGCGCGCTGATGGCGCACTGGGACGCGAGCGGCGCGCGTATCCGCACCGGCGGCCCGAATGTGCTGTTGGCGGCCAAGCCCGCCCTGTCGCTGGCCCTCGCGCTGCATGAGCTGGCGACCAACGCGGCCAAGTACGGAGCCCTGTCGACGGAGGGCGGCTTCATCGATCTCCGCTGGCGCGTGACGGACGAGGACACGGTGCCCCGGTTCTGCCTGACCTGGTCCGAGCACGGAGGGCCGCCGATCCTGACTCCGCCGACCCGGCGCGGTTTCGGCTCGCGCCTCATCGAGCGCAGCTTCGCCGCCGAGGTGCAGGGCGAGGTCGCGATGACCTATGCGCCGACGGGACTGGTCTGCCGGCTCGAAGCGCCTCTGGCCTGGATACAGGAGTAGCGCGCCTGCCCCGGCAGCGCGGACCACGCCCGTGGCGTCCGGCTCAGGCGCGCGGCGCAGCCGTCCCGGAACAATGGCCCGCCGCTGCTGTTCCGTTCCGCAGGCTTCGCCGTTGGCCCGGATCCGTCCGGCGCCGTCGACGGCGCGAGCCATCCCCGGGGCCCGCCACCGCCGAAGGACACGTGACCTGTGCCGCACCCCCGGCAACCCCTGCAATCGACTCCCGAGGCGCGGCAGCCGCTCCAGAGCCTGCGCCGCGGCGATCAGCTGTTCGAGACCGAGCGGCGGCTCAACGCGGTTCTGAACAACGCGTCGGTGTCCATCTTCCTGATGGATGACCGCCAGCATTGCATCTACATGAACCGCGCCGCCGAGCAGCTGACGGGCTGGACTTTGCAGGAGGTGCTGGCGCGCGCCTGCCCGCTGCACGACATCGTCCACCACACCTATCCGGACGGGCGGCCGTTCCCGCTGGAGGAATGCGCCATCGATCGCGCGTTCCCGGAGAACAACCAGGAGCGCGGCGAAGAGGTGTTCGTCCACAAGGACGGGCACTTCTTCCCCGTGGCGTTCACCGCCAGCCCGATCCGCGACGATGCCGCCAACATCATCGGGACGATCATCGAGGTTCGCGATATCAGCGCCGAGAAGGCGGCGGCCGAGCGGCAGCGCCTGCTGATCAATGAGTTGAACCACCGGGTGAAGAACACCCTCGCCACGGTCCAGGCGCTCGCAGGCCAGAGCTTCAAGGGGGCCGACGCCGCGCGCCTGGGCATCTTCAACGCCCGCATGGGGGCCCTGTCGAACGCCCACAACCTGCTCACCGAGGACAACTGGCAGAGCGCCAGCCTGCGGGGCGTCGTGGAGCGGGCCCTCGCGCCGCACCTGCAGACGACGGCCGACGGCCATCGGTTCCGGTTGGACGGGCCGGACGGGCGTTTGCATCCAAAGGTCGCCGTGACGCTGGCGATGGCCCTTCACGAGCTGATGACCAACGCGACGAAGTACGGCGCGCTCTCCAGCCCCGACGGGCAGGTCGGCGTGGCCTGGGCGCTGCAACCGGACAAGACCGGACTGCAGCGGCTGGAGATGGTCTGGGAGGAACGCGGCGGACCCAGGGTCGCGCCGCCGACGCGCAAGGGGTTCGGCTCACGCCTGATCGAGCGGCAATTGCCGATGGAGTTCGATGGGCAGGCCACCATCACCTACGAACCCGAGGGCGTCGTGTGCCGTCTGCACATTCCGCTGACAGCTCTTGGCTGGCACGGCCAGGAGACGGTCGAAACCGGGTCGGTGCGATGAGCGTGCTTGACGGTCGGCGGGTGCTCCTCGTCGAGGACGAAAGCTTGGTGGCCATGATGGCCGAGGACATGCTGATCGATCTCGGCTGCGATGTCGTCGTCGCCATGCGCCTCGATCAGGCGCTGGCCTACCTGGATTCCAGCGCCTTCGATCTGGCCATTCTCGACGTGAATCTCGGCGCTGCGCGCAGCTACCCCGTGGCCGACGCGCTGTTCGCGCTGGCCGTGCCGTTCGTGTTCGCGACCGGCTACGGCCTGGAGGGTCTCGAGCCGACCTATCGCGGCGTTCCCGTGCTGCAGAAGCCCTATCAGCACGTGCAAATGAAGCAGTTGCTGGAGCATCTGATCGCGTGCGGGGCGCCCAGCCGACAGGCTTCGTCGGGGGCCGTCGGGTTCCCATGCGCGTGCCGATCGGGCGTGGGCGGCGCATTCCGTTCCCCGCGCCTCGGCTCCTGAACCGCAGGGTCCGGACGGCCTGCCGGATGTCCAGACAGCGTGCTCCGCCCGGTCCGCCTTCGCTCACGACGGCGTCCGGCCCGCGTGACGCGGGGAGGGGCCGCGGACCGGATGCTGCGGCGGAGGTGGAAGCGCGCGGCCGGGACGATCGTCACAGGTCGCAGCCGCCCGGCCGCACCAGCCGTCCGTCCGTGACGCGCGTCGTGAACCCGCGCGCGTCGAAATACGTCAGCAGCGGCAGCGTCATGTTCCGGCTGATCCCGGTTGCCTCGCGGAAGCGGCCGACCGTGAGCAGTGCCTGCGGATGCGCGGCCGCGACCGTGCGCGCCCTGTCGGCCAATTCCGCAAGGACTGCCGGCAGGACGTAGTAATGTCCGGACACGCGCCGCAGCCAGCCGAGTCGACCGAACTTGTCGAGGGAGGGGCGCAGCGCCTCCGGCGCGCGGTCGACGCGCGCCGCGAGATCGGCCAGCCGGGGCTGATCGAGACCGGCCTCCTCCAGCACGGTCCGGACGACGTCGTAGAGGGCGGCCTCGCGCGGCGCGAGGCGGACGACGTGGTCGGGACGGTGGAAGTGGGGGCCGGTCCGGGCGATGTGCTGCCCCCCGAGCGACCGGTCGAGGGCCACGCGCAGGGCCGGGCGTTCCGCCGGGGCCAGGCGCTCGCCGATCTCCTCGACCGTCAGGCCCGGGTTGTCCGGTTCCGAGCGGTGCGTGGCGTCGAGGATCGCCGCGACCGACGCGCCGAGCGCGACGATCCGCGCGCCGGCGAAGCCCCGGCGGCCCCCCGCCTCCGTGACGAGGTCGAGCGTGCCCGAGAGGGCGCTCATCTCCGCTCTCGGGATGTTGCGGGTGCGGGCGAAGCGGTCGAGGTCGGCTCCCACCTCGCTGAGGTCGAGAAGAGCGGCGAGCGCGGCGCCGTGGTCCGTCGTGTCCAAGGCCGCGACCGCAGCGCGCCGGACCGGCGCCCAGGCGCCCCGGCGCGGCCCGTCGACGTCGATGACCCGGCCGCCGCCGAGCGTGCGGGCGGCGGATGCGTCCCGCAGCACGAAGCGGTCCCCGTGCAGCGCGCCGAGACTGCCGTCGAGGGCGATCTGCGCGTGTGCCGCCGCGCCGGGCTCGACCGTGGTCTCGGGTGGCAGCAGCACACGTCCGGTCAGGGAGGCCGCGCCGAGATGGATGTGGACGGGCGTGCGGTGCCGGAGCGGCCGCGCCTCGCCGGGGAGGACGCGCAGCGACACGTCGAGCCGGCTGGTGGGCCCGTGGAGGTGCGGCGCCAGGATCCAGTCGCCCCGATGGATGCCCGACCGCGACAACCGCGGACCGGTGAGATTGAGGGCACAGCGCTGACCGGCCCGCGCGACGTCACAGGGTTCGTCACCGGCACGCACGCCCCGCACCCGCGCCTCGAACCCGCTCGGACAGACGACAAGGTGATCGCCCGGCCGGACAGCGCCGGAGTGGATCGCTCCGGTGACGACGAGGCCGGCGCCGACGATGGTGAAGCAGCGGTCGACTGCGAGCCGGAAGTCTCCGGCAGCGACCGCATCGGACGGCATGGCCGCCGCCGCCCCCAGTTCCCGGGTCACCTCGGCGAGACCGGCGCCGCTCAAAGCCGAGCAGGCCAGAACGGGGGTTGGGACGGGCGTCGCGGCGAGACCGGTGTCGGCGAGCGCCGCGCGGACCTGCGCTTCAACCTCGGACAGGCGGCGCGCATCGACCCGGTCGCTCTTGGTGATGGCCACGAGGCTCCGGCGCAGGCCGAGCAGGTCGAGGATCGCGATGTGCTCGCGGGTCTGGGGCATCACGCCGTCGTCGGCCGCGACGACGATCAGGGCGAAGTCCACGCCCGTGGCGCCGGCCACCATGGTGCGCACCAGGCGCTCGTGGCCCGGCACGTCCACGAAGCCGACCGTGCTGGTGCCGAGACGCGTGTAGGCGAAGCCCAGATCGACGGTGATGCCGCGCGCCTTCTCCTCCGGCAGGCGGTCGGCGTCGATCCCGGTGAGCGCCTTCACCAGAGCGGTCTTGCCGTGATCGATATGGCCGGCTGTGGCGACGATCACGCGAAGCGCATTCCGGTCGTTTTCGCTCTCACGGGGTTGGCGGCGCGGGGGATGCCCCGCGCCGCTTGCCGCCTCAACCCCTGATCCGGGTCTCGGCGAGTTCCGACATGCAGGTGTCGTAAGGTGTGAACGCGACCCGGTCCGACACGGCGAACAGCGTGTAGGGCGAATACAGGAACAGGGCCTTGGCCTTTTCCTGCAGGTAGCGCTCGACCTCGAGCACCACGCCCTCCGTCTCGGCCTCCGGCGTGTGCAGGAGCTTCTCGTAGAGGGCATCGAACTCCGGATCCTCCGGACCCTGGCGCAGGGTCGCGTCCTTTCCGAAGAACTCGCGGTGCACACAGGCCACCGGGTATTGCGGCGTCCAGTCGAAGTACCATTCGAGCTTGACGTCGAAATCCTCCGGCGGCTCCTCCTTGGCGCTGACGAACCGGCAGCCGAGGCCGACCTTCGCGAGGCACTGGCCGATCGCCTGGATCACGCCCTTCCAGGCCGGCGAGGCGACGAACACGAGTTCCCGCCCGCCGATCCCCGCCGCCGCGAGCGCCCGCTTGGCGGCCTCGGGATCATGCGGGAAGGGCGCCAGCGTCGGGTCCGCGCCGTAGCGGCCGGGCTGGATGAAGGCCGGGATGATCGTGCCGTAGCCGTGCGCACCCTGTTCGAGCACGAACTGCCGGTCGATGGCGAGGTTGAGGGCTCTGCGCGCCTCCGGGTTGCGCCAGGGCGAGTCCGGACGGTTCTCGTTGAAGACGCCCGTGAGGATCGTCTTCGCCTTCTTCGTCTGGATCCTGCCATGTGCGCTCGCCGGAAAGGCCCTGGCCTCGTCCGGTGTCAGGTCGAACACCACGTCGACGCGGCCGTCGCCGGCGGCCACCGACCTGATGCCCTCGTCCTTGCCGATCACGTTGTCGTAGACGATCCGGACCGTCGGCTTTCGATCGGGATTCCAGTAGGTCGCGTTGGGCTCCATGACCACGCGGTCGGAGCGCGAGTCGATCAGCGATACGCCTTCGGTAAGCACGAACGGGCCAGTCCCCCACGGACCAGGCGCGTCGATCACTCACCAATGGCCTTCGGCCGATCCCGTCTTGGGGTCGATGAAGCCCCACTCGTTCCAGAAGCGGGTCGAAGGCAGATGCATGCCCCGCAGCTTCATGAGCGCCGCTGAATCGCCTCCGGGGAAGCGCATGCGGACGGTTCGGTCGTCCACCGCCTCGCAGGTGACGTCCCGGGCGAAGTTCAGGAAGGCGCCCGGCGGATGCGGGTTGGTCCATTCCTGGACCTTGTCGAAGCCGAGCTTGAACATGGCGGCGTTGAACGGCTCGCCGTCCTGATAGACGGCGGCGCGCATCTTCAGCTCGAGCGTCTCGCCGTCGAGCCAGCGCCAGGATTCCGCGAGGCTCGGCTGACCGAGGCCGTCATGGTCGACGCGATTGGCCTCCTCCATGGTATTCCACGTGATGGAGAGCCAGTTCACCGGCGACGGATCGACCACCGTCACCGTGTTGTGGGATCCCCAGGGCGGCCCGCCTCCTGGATCACCGGTCGCATGGGCTGTCATGCGCATTCCTCCTGTGCTGACCCGTGCATGGCGTGCAGGGCCGGCCGCCCGCACGGCGGCCGGATCAACAAGGTAGTGCGCAAGCGCCTTGTCCTCAATCGAGTTCGATGCATCCGCGCGCCCGGACATTGGTGGAAGGCCGGCGCGACGGAAACCTGATGGATCGGCCGCGCGTCGGCCAAGCCGCAATCGTGCGTGGCTCGGCGCGCGACTTGTCCGCGTCAGCGCTGGAGGCGGAGGACGTTCGTGGGCGAGGACATCGCGCGCTTCAGGACCTGCACGGGCGCCGGCCGACCGAGGTGATAGCCCTGCAGCAGGTCGACATCCTGCTCGATGCAGATGTCCCGCTGCTTATCGTTCTCGATGCCCTCCACGATGATCGAGCATCCGGTGCTGCGCACCAGCTCGATGATGCTCCTGAAGATCTCGGCGCCTCGCGGGGTGATGGCAGCGTGAAGGAAGGACCGATCGATCTTCACGAAGTCGAATTCGATCTCTCTGAGGCAGGACAATCCGGCGAAGCCGGTGCCGAAGTCGTCGAGCCACAGCTCGACGCCGAGGGCTCGGAGTTCCCGGATCGTCCGGAGGACCTCGGGCTCGTTCTCGATCTGGCTGCTCTCCGTGATCTCGATGGCGAGCCGCGACGGGGCCACGCCGACCTCGCCCAGGATCTGCGCGACCATCAGGGCGAAGCCCGGCGCCTTCAGCTGAATCGGCGAGACGTTGACGCTGACGAGCGGGACCACGTTTTCGGCGAGGAGGTCCCGGCACGCTGTCCGGATCGCCCAGAAGCCGAGCTTCCCGATGATGCCCATCCGCTCGGCCAGCGGGATGAAGACCGCGGGCGAGACCACCTTGCCCCCCGGGGTCGCCAGTCGCATCAGCGCCTCGGCGCCGACAATGGTGCCGGACACGGCCTCGATCACCGGCTGATAGACCAAGGACACCAGGTCGCGGCTCTGCGCGGTCCGGAGCAGGTCCGCGAGGCTCTCGTCGCTGTCCAGCCGGTCCGCTTCGTCCTGGTCGAACACCCGGACGCAGTTGCGGTCGCTCCTCTTCGCTTCGTAGAGGGCGCGGTCGGCGCCGGTGATCAGGCTCTCGACCCGGGTTCCCGGTATATCCTGCGAGAAGGCGGCCCCCACGCTGACGGTGACGACGCAGAACTGATCCGGCCGCTGCTCGTGCGCGATCTTCAGGTCCTCCACCGCGCGCCGGAGGTGCTCGGAAATCTGGCGCACCTGCTCGCGGTCGCGCGCCGGCGCGACGACGATGAACTCCTCGCCGCCGAACCGACCGACCATGTGGCCGTCCGGGGCACTGACCTGCGCCATGGCTTCCGCCACCGCCACAAGGCACAGATCGCCCTCCTGGTGCCCGTAGAAGTCGTTGTAGATCTTGAAATAATCGACATCGACGAGGATCACGGCGAAGCTGGTCTGTTGCATCTGCCAGTCCCGCCAATAGGCCCGCAGCTCCTCGTCCACGGCGCGGCGGTTCGCGAGCCCGGTCAGCGCGTCGGTCGTGGACAGGCGGAGCAGGGCCGCGCCGCGCTCGACCGCCTCGTTCTGCCGGATCTCCGCCCGCGCCGAGTTGATGAAGACCAGGTAGCGCTCCTGGTTGAGCCTCCAGTTGACGTAAAGGGTCAGCGTGTACATCGACAGGAACAAGGAAGAGTAGGCAACCACATATTCCAGGCTGACGTAACGGTGCTGCAGCAGATCGACCTGTGAGACGAGCAGGATCGCGCCGGATGATACGGCCGCGACCGTGAAGCGGAACTTGAAGAACACGTTCTGGCCGGTCATGAAGATCACGCCGTAGGCGGCGTAATACGACATGTTGACCTGATGCACGCTCAGATCGGAGATCTGAAGCCATGCGACGTAGGCCAGCACCGTCGCGGACGCGCAATGCGCCTCGATGAGGAGGGACCGGGCGCCGCGCCTGAACAGGCCCTCCGTCCCCAGCACGAACAGCAAGGCGATGGCCAGCCGCGCGATGAGGTTGGGCACGAAGACGTCGCGGACGAGCACGAAGTCGGTCACCGCGAAGATGACGTAGACCAGCCCGGCGACATGCGCGGCGATGCGCGCGCTGCGGCGGCGCCAGCTCTCCCGATCGGCCTCGTAGAGCTGCCGCACCGTCGAGCCCGTGCGCGCGTACCACGGCCGGCTCAGCTCCTTGTCGAGCAATTCGCTAAGACCCGGCACCATCGTCGTTTCTATCCGTCCCTCGGCTGCAATCATCCTGTCCTGGACCGCAGAACCCCCCGGCCGAACCCGACTGAATGTAGAGTAACGTCAGCGGAATAATCGGACGTTGCGCTTCACACATTCTTTGCGGGCTATGGCTTCCGGATCATTGCCCGCGTAGCCCGGTCGCAAGCTTCGATTAAGTCGGGGCGTCGGACACGGGCCGGTCGTCCGACAAGACCGATCAGGGACGACCCGGACCGTATTCTCACGAGATGTGTCCGGGCCCAGGTCCTGCCTCCGGAGGCAGATCGGAAGCATGTCGCGGATCCGCCGGTCGAAAATTACTGATTGCATCCCGGCAAATGTCGGACTCGCCGGGTCTAAGCAGTTTTCCGAAATTCTACCTAGGCTGCCTCCGATCAGACGATCCGTATTGGCCGTACTAGAAATTTGAAGTCTTTAATTTCCTGACGATCGGTGTCGTTGTTAGGCGAAACATATCGTCGTCTCGATGGAATATAACATTCCTCTGCGCGTCGTGGTGCCAGAAATTTCTAAGGAATATCACGTTCGACCGCGCCAGATACGCGGGTCAGTGTAGCTTGAGTGTTGGCATTGAGCTTCGAGAATTCTGGGGATTTTTCTACAAAATGGCTTCTTAACTGCCGATGTGCTTGTTAATAAATTGGTAGGGTTAACGCGTCGTGGACGCGGCCGAGGACCACATGGATCGGTTGAAGGCCATCTTGGCTGAAGCGCAGACGCGACTTGCCGTCGATCCCAGCACGCGGACCGTGGACTGGCTCGCGCTGGAACTGGGCGCGACCTTCGACGAGGCCGTCGTCGAGGGGCAGTTGCCGGATTTCCAGAAGCTCTGCCGCTCGCACCCCTTGGCCGAGACGTTCCTGCTCGATCCCTACGCCCGGCGCGCCTTCGAGAAGCCGCGCGGCTATGCCGGCGACGCGGTCATGCTGGATTACATCTACCGGCCCGACCAATCGTCCCTCGACGGCCTCGCCGGGATCCTTCACGCGGCGACGACGACCCTGCCCAACGCGAAGAGCATCCTGTGGCGTCAGGATTACCTGGCGACGCTCATCGAGAACAGCATGCGCCGGTGCGACAATCCGGAGATCCTGTCGGTGGCATCGGGCCATATGCGCGAACTTGATCGGCTGCGCGCCTTGACCAACCAGACGAACGCATCGTTCACTGCGCTCGACACCGACGCGGCCTCCCTCTCCGAGGTGAAATCCGCCTATCCCGAATACAACATCGCGACTTGCGTGGGGAATTGCCTTTCTCTGCCGCGCCTGAAGCGTATTCGAAGCCAGTACGACCTCATATACTCCGCAGGATTATTTGATTACCTGCAGGACGCGACCGCCATCAAGATCATCGCCGCGATGGTGAAGCGGCTGAAGCCCGGCGGCATCGTGTCGATCGGCAATTTCTCGCGCGACAGCCACGGCCGCGGCTTCATGGCCGGCTTCCTCGATTGGTGCCTGATCTACCGCGACGAGAACGATCTTCGAGCGCTCGCAGATGCCGCGTGCCCGAAGGCGCCGATCCGCATCTTCCGCGATCAGCCCGGCAACGTGGTCTATCTGGAGGTTTTCGCCGAGCGATGACCGGCGGACAGGTCCGGTCGCGTTCGAGCCACCTGACCGCCCCGCGAGCGCGGCGGTCAGGTGTAGTAATCCGGCCGATCGATATCCGAGAGGAGGTCTCTTTCCCGCGGTTGCCAGTCGAGCGCGGCGCGCGTCCGCGCGGCTGAGACCGGCCCGTTGCCGGCCACCCACATCGACAAGCCGCCGAACTGCGCCTCCGCCGCCTCTGGCGTGAGAGACACCGCCCGAACGCCGACCTGCCGGCCGATCGCCTCGGCAATCAACCGATAGGGCACGCCGTCGTCCGCGACCGCGTGGTAGGCCTCGCCCCGCGCGCCGCGTTCGAGGGCGAGGCGGAAAACGCGTGCTGCGTCCAGACGATGCACGGATGGCCACAGGTTCTGCCCGTCGCCAACATAGGCGGAACAGCCCGTCGCGCGCGCCACGGCCGCAAGCATCGGGATGAACCCGTGCCGCTCCCCGAGCCCGTGTACGGAGCGCGGCAGACGGACGACGGAGGCGCGCAAGTCGCGTTCGGCAAGCGCGAAGGTGGTCTGCTCCGTCGCGCGGGGAAAGGCGGCGTCGACCGGCGGCCGCGCGTCCTCCAGGAAGATCTCCCCGCGGGGCAGAAGCAGGAAACCGCTGACCGAAACGATGGGCCGGTCCGTACCCGCGAAGGTTTCCCCGAAGGTCTCGATCGCCCGACGATCGGCCTCGGCCATCGTGTCGATCTGCGCGAGGCCGAGGCCGAAGGCTAGGTGGATGACGCCGTCGGCCGTTTCGGCCCCCGCCCGGAGCACGGCCAGATCCTCGATTGCGCCAATCAGCGGTCTGCCGCCCGAAGCAGCGTAAGCCTCGGCCTTCTCCTGCGAGCGCACGAGACCGATGACGGAATGGCCCGCCGCCAGCAAGTCTCGGGTGACGGCCGAGCCGACCCAGCCATTCGCTCCTGTCAGAAACACGCGCATGCTAGGTCCTCGTCGTGGCCGACGGCGCACCCTCCGGGTGCCCGCGTCAGTCACTGACATAGCCGATGTGTCAGTGACTGACAACAGGAGTGCAGGGTCGTGGATCGCTCGGATGATGATGTACGGGCCCGTCTCCGGCGGGCGGCCATGGATCTCTTCACGGAGCGCGGGTACGAGCGGACCACGGCCGCCGAGATCGCCGCCCGCGTCGGCGTGACGGAGCGGACCTTCTTCCGGTATTTTCCTGACAAGCGGGAGGTGCTGTTCGACGGCGAGGCCGTGTTGCGGACTGCCCTGACGGCCGCCATCGCCAAGGCCCCCGTTTCGCTTGGGCCCCTGGCGGCGCTGTTCTGGTCATTCCGGTCGATCGAACCGCTGCTTGAGGGCAACCGGCCCTATTCCAAGCCGCGGCATGAGATCATCGCTCGCACGCCCGCCCTCTACGAGCGCGAGCTGGCCAAGACGGCCGCGTTGACGGCCGCGCTCGCCGAGGCGCTGCGGGAGCGCGGCGTCGCGGAACTGCGGGCGGCGCTGGCGGCCCGGATAGGTATGGCGGCCTTCGTGCACGCGGTCATCTGCTGGCTCGACGATCCGGCGCCGACCCTCACCGAACGCCTTGAGCGCACTTTCACGGAGGCGATCGCACTACTGGCGGAGGCCGAGAGCTGAGCCGCGGCTCCAGGTTCGGCGTATCGGCAGGACGTCGGAAGCGCCGGTCAGCCCTTGGCCGGCTCGCAGTTCGGCCTTCCGACGAACCGGCGATCGGGCGGGGTGGCGAGATCGCGTCGGCGTCAGGAGGCTGCCCGCAGGGTGATCCGCGTCAGTTCGTACGGGCGCCCGAGCCGGAGGGCGAAGCCGGGCCAGAGCCCGGTGCCGTTGCTGACGTAGAGCAGCATGCTTCCGACTTGGTATGCACCCGAGACGAAGCCGGCGTTGCCGCGCGCCACCAAACGGTCCAAGCCGCGGATCATGCCGCCGTGGGTATGGCCGGAAAGCTGCAGCGCCACGCCGCGGGCCGCAGCCCACGCAGCATTGGCCGGCTGATGATCCAGCAGCACGATCCGCGCCTCCGCAGGGGCACGCGACAGGGCGGCATCGATGTCGGGTCCCGGGTGTCCCGTGGCGGGCGCCGACCGGTCGGTGACGCCGGCCAGCACCAATGCGGAGTCGTCGCGCCTCAGGACCGTGTGGGCATTGGCCAGAACGCGGATTCCCAAACCCTCGAGGTGGCGCATCCAGGCGTCGTGATCGAAGAAATATTCGTGGTTGCCGGGCACAGCCCAGACACCATCGCGCGCGCGGAGGGTCCGCAACGGCTCGACGTCGTTGCGCCGGGCTTCCAGCGAGCCGTCGATGAAGTCGCCCGTCACGACGATCAGGTCGACCTTCAGGTCGTTGGCGCGCGCCACGACGGCCCGCGCCCAGGCCGCGGGAAACAGGCGGCTGATGTGCAGGTCCGTGAGGTGGAGGATCGTGTAGCCGTCGAAGCCGGGAGGGAGGTCCGCCATCGCGACGGGCACGTCTTTCAACGGCGGCACGCGCATGGCCTGCCGCACGGCGACGGTCGCGAGGCACGCGGCCGCCAGAACGACCGCGAGGCGCCAAGCGGACGGGATCGCCCAACCGCCTCCGGGAATCGCCAGGAAGATCAGGACTGCGAAATCGAGGGCGAGCTGCATGGCCGCCGCAAAGACAATCGCACCGAACGCGCCATTGAACAGGATCACGACCGGTCGCGGGAACTCGGGCGCGAAGACCGATCCTGAAGAGAGGCGGCTCCAGAGATGGTATTGCGACGCGACCAGCAGCAGGGCGGCCATGCCGAGCTTGAGCGCGGGCGGCCACGGCAGGGGCCACACCACCCGCGCGATGACGTAGAGGGCGGGCACGCTGGGGATCAGGCGGATCATGGGCGGCTACATGGACCGGGCCATGACCGAAAGGCAAAGCTTGCGGCTCGGTTGCCCGGCATGCCGGCGATTAGCCAACCTCTCGAAATGCTCGATCTCGGCTCGTTCCGACACCATGGCGAAGGAGACGGGACGCGTTCTCCAGCCGTATCAGGCGCGGGCCAGGGCGGCGTTGAATTCCGCGTCCGGCAGATGCGCGCCCCCCGTGGTCCAGACTACGTGGGTGGCAGACACGTCGTCTGGCAGCGTCACCGTCGTGAGGAACCTGGCGAGGGCGGCGAAGCCGGAGGCCGCGGACGGCTCAAGCCGCATGCCCGCGCCGGTCCAGAGCGCCTTCAGCCAGACGAAGAGGTCCGCGTCGGGCACGGTCACCACCGCGTCGATGAGACCGCCGACGGTCCGGGCGACCAGCATGGAGGCGCTCGCGACGGCGAGGCCATCGGCCGCCGTCCGATTATCGAGCCCGGCTTCATAGACGCTGACCGGACGGTCGAGGCCGGCCGCGAGCTGCACGAGCATGCAGGGCGACGCCACAGGTTCCACGAAGACCGGCCGCACTGCGTCGCCGAAGATCAGCGCCAGGCCGAAGCTCACGCCCCCCGGCGCGCCGCCGACGCCGCAGGGGAGATAGACGTAGAGCGGGTGTGCCGCGTCGACGGCGATCCCGGCCGAAGCGAGTTGGCGCTGCAAGTCGAGCGCCGCCGCGGCGTAGCCGAGGAACAGGTCGACGGAATCCTCGTCGTCGACGAAATGGGCGTCGTCGCGATCCCGGAAGGCGTCGCGCGCCGCGGCCACGGCGAGCCCGTAATCCCCCGGATGCTCGACGACGCGCGCCCCGAGTTGGCGGAGGCGCTCCTTCTTCCAGGCCTTGGCGTCGTGAGACATGTGCACCTCGACTTGGAAGCCGAGGGCGCGGCCCATCACGCCGACGCTGAAGCCCAGATTGCCGGTGCTGCCGACCGCGACTGTATGCTGGGCGAAGAGATCGCGGAACGCGCCCGACGCGAACGCCGCGTAGGACAGGCCCGGCCGCAGGAGCCCCGCCGCTGCGGCCAGCGTCTCGGCATAGGTCAGGACCTCGTAGACGCCGCCCCGCGCCTTGATGCAGCCGGTGACCGGCAGATCGTGGTCGGCCTTGACCCAGACGGAACCGGCCCCACCCCCGAGTAGGGTCCGGGCGAGATCTGGCCCGATGGACAACAGGGGCGAGTCGATCCGCCCATCCTCCGTACCGTCGAACAGTCGTGCCAGGAGCGGATCGAAGCGTCGCCAGCGTGCCTCCGCACCGCGCATGTCGGCCTCCGAGAACGCCGAGGCGGCCAGCACGGACGCGGCGTCCCGCCGGTGCGGATTGCGCCAGACGACTGGTTCGGCCTGTCGCACGGGTCCGGGGATGACGCCGTTGCCAAGGGTTTCGCGTGGCAGGGCTGTGACGTCCATGGCATCCTCGTAGGCGGTTGTCGGTGGCGCGTGCTCGGTCCTTCCTACGCCCGCTCGGCCGGTCGGTCAGTCCCATCGCGACGGTCCTGCCGCGGATCGCTCGCCTCCGCGTTCCGCGAGCGCCGGTACCGGGCTCAGCGGCTATCCCGCCCGCCGCGGTGCACGACCAGCGGGCCGAAGGCCTGTGTCACTGGCATGAGCTCGATGACGTTGATGTTCACGCGGGCGGGTCGGGTGGCGGCCGAGTATACCGTGTCGGCGACGTCCTCGGGCGTGAGCGCGTCGGCGCCGTGGCAGACGCCCGCCGCCCGGGCGTCGTAGTCGCGGAAACGCACGCTGGAGAACGCGGTGCCACCGACGAGGCCCGGGTCGATCTCGGTGACGCGCGCCCGCCTGCCCATGAAATTGGCGCGCGAGTTGAGGGAGAACGGCCGGACGAACGCCTTCGTGGCCCCGTAGACGTTGCCGCCGGGATAGGGGTAGCTCGCCGCCGTCGATCCGACGTTGACGACGTGGCAGGCGTTGCGCGCGACCATCCGCGGCAGCACCGCGTGGGTCACGTAGATCGAGCCCAAGATGTTGGTGTCGACCATCGCCTCCCAGCCGTCGAGGTCGGCCGCCTGCGCGGGTTCGAGCCCGACTGCAAGGCCGGCATTGTTGACGAGCACGTCGATGGCGGCGAAAGCCGCGGGGAGGGCGGACGTCGCGTCCTTGACCGGCCGCCTGTCCCGGACGTCGAGTCCGAGGGCGTGAATCGTGTGGGGCCCCAGCTCATCGAACAGCGTTTGGAGCCGCTCGCGGCGGCGTTCGGCGGTCGCAACTGGGTCGCTGGCCTGCGCGAAGCGGCGCGCGATCGGGAGGCCGAAACCCGACGTCGCGCCGGTAACGAAAATGCTCCCGCCGGTCTCCTGCGTGCGCCCCGGATGTCCCACGGTGTGCCCGTAGACCGTCAGGCTGCGTCGTCCTTGACGTAGGACGCAAGGCCATTGCCGAAGGACCACTCGTCGCGGGCGTTCGGCGAGAGGACGATCAGGACATCCTCAGGGCGTAGGCCAGGGTTCGCCACGAGGTTATCGGTGATTGCCCGGTAGAGCGCCTTCTTCTGCGACGTGTCCCGCCAGTTCCCGGCGATGATGTTGATGATCGCGATGTCGTCGGTGCGGTGCAGCCCGAGATACTCGGCATCGTAGATCAGCTCGTCTCGAGCGTGCTGGTGGATGAGCTGGAAGCGATCGTCGGCCGGTGCGCTGTAGGCCTCCATCAGGCCGCGATGGACCCCATCGGAGATGGCGCGGATGTGCTCGGGCGACTTGCCCTTGATCAGCGAGATGCGGACGAGGGGCATGAAACTTCTCCTCTGACGTGCAAACCCCACTGCAGCGGGCTTGACGGACTCTTTTTACGGCACCAGCATCGTTCTGAAAATTTGAAACTCTTCAAGTCTTTCATCTATCAGATCGAACGATGGCGACCCGCACCAACCTCGACATGGACGTGCTCCGGACCTTCGTCACGGGGTTCGAGCTCGGCAGCTTCGCGCGAGCGGCCGAGCGACTGGGTCGTTCGCAATCCGCCGTCAGCACGCAACTCCGGAAGCTGGAGGAGCAGGTCGGCCAGCCTCTGGTGCAGAAGGCGGGGCGCGGCCTTGCCCTGACGGCGGCTGGCGAGAGCATGCTGGGCTACGCGAAGAGGCTGCTGGATCTCAACGATGAGGCAGTCGACCGTCTGCGCGGCACGGAACTGGAAGGCTGGGCGCGGCTCGGCCTTGCACAGGATTTTGCCGAGAACTGGCTCCCGGCGGTGCTCAAGCGGTTCTCCCGGGCCTATCCGCGGGTGCGTATCGAGGTCCAGGTCGGCCTCGGCGCGCAGCTGGTCGAGAAGACGCTGAAGGGCGATCTCGACATCGCCCTGGTCTGGGGTGACGGCGGCGATGCGCCCCACGCGCAACGGGTCGCCGAATTGCCGATCCACTGGATCGGCCAGCCCGACTGGCCAGGCCTCGCGAGCCTCGGCAACGAGCCCTTGCCGTTCGCGGCCTTCGCGCCGCCATGCACGTTCCGATCCGCGGCGGTGACCGCCCTGAACGACGGCGGCCTGCCCTGGCGACTGGTCTTCACGAGCCCCAGCCTCTCGGGTCTCTGGGCCGCCGCCGAGGGCGGGCTCGGTATCACCGCGCGGACGGTGGTCAGCCTGCCGAAGACGCTGAGCGTGCTCGATCCGGTCGCGACTGGGCTTCCATCCCTTCCGAATGCTCCGTTGACCCTTCATCAAGCCGAAGCCGAACTGTCGCCGGCCGTCGCCCGGCTCACGGACATTCTTCTTGAGACGATCCGGGAGCATGTCGCGTGACATGATTGGCGGCGACCCTATTCTCGCCGCAGGGGCATAGTTCGATTATCCGGAAGTTTTAATCCCGATTTTTCAAATTTACCGAACTTCGGGCCATCTGTAGCAGCTTCTCTCGAGGTGCCGCATTCGCGGTAGCGAACCGTAGGAGAGGCGAACATGCCCTTCATCAACGTCAAGGTGGCAGGCCGGACGCTTGCGAAGAGCCAAGTCGAGCGGCCTCAGGCGGGCATCACCTCCCAGATGTCCCAAATCCTCCATAAGGTGGGTCCTCTGGCCGGCGTGCTGGTGGAGGAGGTGCCGCTTGCGGGATGGAGCGTCGGCCGCCACCCGGTCGCATGTGCCGCGCAGGTGGATGCGATCATCAGTGCGGAGACAAACACGGCCGAGGAGAAAGCGCGGTTCATCGCCGAGACGAGCCAGCTCCTGAAGGATGTTCTCGGGACTGCCCTTGCCGAAGTGTCCTATGTGGTGATCCACGAGGTCCCGAAGGACAGTTGGGGCTACGACGGTCGAACTCAGGCTGACCGGGCGCAACGTCGCTCCTCCACCGTATCCTGACGTGCTGGAGCTTCGCGACGCCCTCGAAGCGACCTTCTGGACGGCACTGCTATCCGCAGAAGCCTACTACGAAGGCCGCATCCCAGTCGGTTCAGAATGATAAGCTTTGACGGGATCATCCGATGTATCGACCGTAATCGAGGCCGCGTACTCCGGTTTCCTGGGACGGATACGCGGCGTGCTGTCTGATTCGCCTGACACACAAATAGTATTGCGTGCCCCGATCTATCAATTGCGTCGGTTGCCCGCGTGTGCTTCTCATTTTGTCAGTGCTTCATACACCGCATCCCAGCAGGGGCCGGGCGGTCGAAGGCGGAATTCTTCGATACGGTCGGCGTAGAGAGTGTAGAGCGTATCGAGGGCGAAGGCGCGCCCGGCGGTGCGGGCTGCCTCCATCGCCTGCTCAGCCGCGTTCCAATCCTGGGCGCGGTACCCGGCGAGCAGCGTCGTATGCGCTTCGACCAGCGCGCGAAACGGTTCCGTGCGGCGCAGGTCGGAGTCGCCGATGAGCGCGAAGACGCGTTCTGGCTCTTGCTTGCCCTTCACGCGAACGAGGTCGATTTCGAGGATCGCCAAGCTGTCGACGACCGCCAGCGCAGTGCGGGTCCCCAACAGGATGCGGGTGCCGTAGATCTTCGATTGCCCCTCGAGCCGGGAGGCAAGATTCACTGCGTCGCCGAGCACCGAATAGTCGAAGCGCAGATTCGACCCCATGTTTCCGACCACGCAGGGTCCGGTGTTGATGCCGATGCCGATGTCGATGGGCAGGACGGGATGGCGGCCGGATTTCGCCTCCAGAGCGCGCCGCTCGTTCAGCTCGGCCATGCGGCGTTCCATCTCGAGCGCCGCGAAGCAGGCATTGCGCTCCTGCTCGGCATCGTCGAGCGGGGCATTCCAGAATGCCATGATGGCATCGCCCATGTACTTGTCGATGGTGCCCCGCGTCTCGATGATCGCGTCCGTCAGGGGCGAGAGGAAGCGGTTCATCAGCTCCGTGAGCCCGGCTGGATCATCCCGGTAGAATTCGGCGATGGTCGTGAAGCTGCGCACGTCGCTGAACATCACGGTCATCATCCGCTGCTCGCCCCCCAGGCGCAGCCGATCGGGCGAGCGGGCCAGTTCGTCCACGAGGGCCGGTGAGAGATACTGGCTGAAGGCCGCCCGGATACGGTCGCGGGCGAACTGTTCCCGCGCGAAGTTGGTGAAGACCAGGACAGCGTAGACTAGGAAGCTTCCGCCGAGCGGGTACGTCGCATCGAACAGTACCCCGGTATAGGCGAAGCGGTACCATGACAGGGCAGCGAGGATCGCCGCAATCACCGCGCCGACGTTGAGGAGCGCGACCGGACCAAGGATTGGCGCAAGCCAGATCATCGCGGCGCTCACGAGGACCATGATGAGAAGTTCGACTGTGAGCGCGTAGTTCGGCACCGCGAGCAGGCCGCCCGACAGCGCGCTTTCCAGGAGCTGCGCGTGGATCTCGACGCCGGGTATCGCGCGGTCGATGGGGGTCGTCTTGCTATCGAGGAGCCCGATCGCGGAGGTGCCCACGAGGATGATGCGGTCCCGCACCCGCTCGGGGTCGACGGTCCCGTCGAGAACGTCTTTCGCCGGGACGAAGCGTGCGGGGTCGTGCGCCGCGAAGTGGAGCCAGACCTGCCCGTGCGCGTCCGTCGGCAGCGTGAAGCCGGGAACGCGGACGCTCTGAAGCCCGACAGCGTCGGTGCGTATCAGAATGGCGTTGCCACCCGCCAGCACGCGCAGGACCTCCAGGGTAAGCGTCGGGACGATCGTGTCGCGCACGCGCAGCACCACCGGGACACGGCGGACGATCCCGTCCCGCTCGGGCACGATCGTGAACAGCCCACGCCCAGCCGCAGCCTGCTCCAGGACCGAAAGGTTGCGCTGAAGGCCTGGGAACGCGGTCAGGAATGGCGCGGCATCCGGGCCGAGCACGGCGATGCTGGACGGGACAGCGGTGGCGGCCTCCGGCGTCGGCGTGCCCAGCGCCGTCTGTCCGAGGATGACCCGTGACCGGGCGATAGCCTCAGCCAAGCGCTCGTCGTTACCCGGCAGAGCTGCAAGGCGGGTTCGCAGAAGCGGGTCGAGATCGGGCAGGCTCGCCGCCACCGCGGCGGGCGAGGTCCGGTCCGGCTCGGAGAAGACAATGTCGAAGGCGATGGCTGCCGCACCCATCGCTGTCAGGCGGTCCACCAGGCGCGCGATCACCGTGCGCGGCCACGGCCACTGCCCGAGCGCCCGCAAGCTCGCCTCGTCGATGTCCACGATGGTAACCGGAGCCTCGGCCACGGAGCGCGGCTTCAGCGTCTGGAGCGCGTCGAATGTGCGCAGGCGCGCAGTCTCCACAGGGAAGGGATCCCAGATGCGCACGAGAACGAGGACCGCCAGCACCAGGACGCCCAGCGCGCGGCCGAAGCCGACGGCACGCGCCATCCCGACGAACCGTCGTCGCAGGACCGTTGCCGTTAGTCCACCGAGCCTCGGGGAGGTCGCCGCCATGTACAACTGTCCCTGCGCCAATTCCGCAGCTCGATGACACAACACCGTTTTCGCGGCTTGCGCGACCGCCGTGCAGCCTCAAGGCAGCTCACGCGCGCAGCCTGCGGAAGCACACACCCTCGATTGGCATAGCTGTTGTCGCGCTAGCAAGCGAGATAAATACAGTTCTCGATAATTGCCGGACGGGAATCGGCAATCATCACTAAGTCGGCGAAATCATGGTGTACCCATGATTCGATTTGTGAGCCTATTATAGCAGGCAACGGTTGCGCAGCATTGGCCGAAAATAGATCATCGAGCTGGTCTCCGCGCGTAAAAGAAGCAGCAGTAGAAATTTGGAGATCTGGGCGATTGATCGAAGATATTCGTTTCGTCAGCGGCCGGGTGCGTCGGCGCCGCGCGGTCGCGGAGTGCCCGCACCGTACTGCGGCAGGGCGCTTGACGCTGGGATGCCAAGCGTGCCCTCCTGTTCGGAACAATAATCTATTTGGGAGGACGGTCCGTCATGGCGTTGATCAGACGCTGCATGCTCACAGCTGCGATCAGCCTCGCTGCCATGGTCGGCACAGCGTCTGCCGAGCCGATCCGCGTCAAGGTCGGCGTCCTCAACGACATGTCGGGCGTCTACGCGGATACCGGCGGCAAAGGCTCCGTCGTCGCGGCGCGGATGGCGGTTGAGGATTTCGCCAAGTCAAACCCGGATGTGCAGGTCGAGATCGTCGCGGCCGACCACCAGAACAAGCCCGATGTCGGCGCGGCCGTTGCCCGTCAGTGGTACGATCGCGACGGCGTCGACGCCATCCTCGATGTTCCGACCTCTTCGGTCGCGCTGGCGGTAAGCCAAGTCACGCGCGAGAAGAACAAGATCTTCATCGACTCCGGCGCCGGGACGACGGAACTGACCGGCAAGCAATGTTCGCCAAACACGATCCAGTGGACTTACGACACCTACGCCCTGGCCCACGGTACGGCGGGCGCCATGCTGAAGCGTGGCGGCGACACGTGGTACTTCCTCACCGCCGACTACGCCTTCGGACTCTCGCTGCAGAACGAGGCCACAGCCGTCATCGACAAAGGTGGTGGCCGGGTCCTGGGGGCCGCCCGCGTGCCGTTCCCGGCTACCGATTTCTCCTCGTTTTTGCTGCAGGCGCAGGCCTCGGGGGCGAAGGTCGTCGGCTTGGCCAATGCAGGCGGCGACACGATCAACGCGGTCAAGCAGGCGCACGAGTTCGGTCTGACGGATGGGGGTCAGAAGCTCGCCGCTCTGCTGATCTACGCCGTCGACGTCCACGCGATCGGTCTGCAGACCGCACAGGGACTGGTGCTCACGGAATCATTCTACTGGGATCTCAACCCCGGGACCCGCGCCTTCTCCGAGCGCTTCTACAAGCGCAATGGCGACAGCATGCCGACCATGAACCAAGCGGGCGTGTATGCCGGGCTCCTGCACTACCTGAAGGCGGTGTCGGCCACGAAGTCGACCGACCCTCAGGCGACGATGGCCTGGATGAAGGCCAACCCGACGGATGACCCGCTGTTCGGCCAGGGCACGATCCGGCCGGATGGGCGCAAGATCCACCCGATGTACCTCTTCGAGGTCAAGGCGCCGTCCGAGTCGAAGGGTCCTTGGGACCTCTACAAGCTTCTCGACACCATACCGGCCGACCAAGCCTTCCGCCCCCTGGCCGAGGGTGGCTGCCCCTTCGTCGGCAAGCCTTGAGGACAGGGTTAACCGGGATGATGCGCACGCTTGACGGGCAGATCGCATGGGTGACGGGGGCCGGGTCCGGCATCGGGCAGGCCGCCGCCCTGGCGCTGGCAAAGGCCGGGATGCGTGTCGCGCTCACGGGCCGGGCGCGGGAGTCTTTGGAGCGCACCGCGGACCTCGTCGGTGCGGCGGGCGGCCAAGCCCTGGTCGTGCCCGCCGACATGGGCGTGGCCGCCGAGGTGGAGCGAGCCTGGAACGTGGTTCACGCGGCCTGGGGGGGCTGCGATCTGCTGGTGAACTCAGCGGGTCTGAACGTGCCTCAGCGGGGCTGGAGCGAGATCACGCCGGCAGGCATCGACGCCGTGGTCGGGGTTAACCTCAATGGGCCCTTCTACGCGTCGCGGGCGGTGCTGCCGACGATGCGCGCCCAGCGGAGCGGCCTGATCATCCATATTTCTTCGTGGGCCGGCCGCTACGTCTCCAAGCTGACGGGGCCCGCCTATTCCGCGGCCAAGCACGGGCTGGTGGCGCTCTCGGAGAGCCTGAACCAGGAGGAATGCGGGCACGGCATCCGCTCCTGCTGCATTTGCCCCGGTGAGGTCGCGACGCCTCTCCTTGACAAACGGCCGGTGCCCGTCACGGCGGATGACAAGAGCCGAATGCTGCAGGCGGACGATCTCGCGGACACGATTCTATTCGTCGCCCGCATGCCGACGACCGTGTGTGTCAACGAGATTCTGATCAGTCCCACCTGGAACCGCGGCTATCTTGAAGGCATCAAGCTCTGAGATCCAAGTAGAGCATCGCGTCTCCGTGCGAAGCTCATATCCCGCTCCCAGTCCACCACGCGTCACGCCTCCGTGGCACCCTCCCTGTAGCTGACGATGCAGGCGATCTTGCCGTCCTCGTCCATCTCGATCGTCACGGCCAGAGCGTCGCCGTCCGTATCCTCGAGAACCAGGCAGATGGTGTTGAGGCCCTCGAACAGGCCGACGATCCTGAACATTGGCAAGGCGCCAGGAAACGCCGCCAGTTCCGCTTCGAACGCCGCCTTGGTCGTCAGCCGGAAGACCGAGGCCGACCCTGGCATCTTGGGGCGCCCGGCCTCCAGCCGCACGGTGTCGGCTAGCTGCGCGACCACGTAGGCCCGGTCCGAGCGGTTCCACGCCTGGACGAGCGCTTCGCCCCGGGCCGATCCATGCTGAATATGCGCTTGACCGTGCGACATGGTCTTAACCGCACAAGCTCGATGCATCTGAAATAGGAGCGCTTGTCGCCCGATCGAGGTGCGTACGCAGTATTGCGGCAGTTGGAGTGGGGGCCACTCCTGCGGCGCGAAGCGTGTCGATCCTCAAGTTCGCGCCTGAGGGTGCGGTGAGGGTGTTTCGACCTCAAACTCGGACGGGGCCGGACTAAAGCGCCTCATCCATCGCCAGCCCGCATGTCTGCAGGTAAGCAGGGGCCCTGGAACCTGCCGTCAGCGATCGAGCGACGGACCGCCCGACGTTCCACCGCTCCCGGGCGGCCCACTAGTGGGGGTGCCGCCGATGCTGACGCCCGGCGTCGTGCCGGGCACGGGCGCGTTGCTGGGGTTTGCCATGTTGCCGGGCGCCGTCGAGCTGGAGCTCAGGTTCCGGGCTCCGCGAGTGACGCCCCCGACCGTAGCCGGTGGCGCTACACCTGTGTTGCCTGCGCCTCCGGTGACCACCTGAGCTTCGGCGGGGTTAGCCAAGGCGATGGTCAACGCGCCGGCCATCGTCATCGTGATGCGGAACATGCGTTTATCCGTGCTTCCGTGGCTCGGAAACGGATGAGACGCTGCTCGGTTCGACCGGCGCCGAGACCGGACGTGTCCTGCGCAGCCGCGCGCCGGGCGATCTGCCGGACCCTATCGGAGCAGCGACTCGCTCCAGTTCAATCTATCCGGGTCATCCGCCAGATCAGGTATTGCTGAAGTTGGATGGCCTTCCCATCGCAGGCCAGTTCAGTCCTGCGATCCGGATCGATTTGTACGAGATCCGGTCGCCCGGCCTTCGAGCGTCCTATGCGAGCCTTTACCGGTGAAGAATAGCCTCGACGCTTTAACCAAGCGGGCATCTTGATTTCATATCGCATGGTATTGCCCTCCCACGGCGCCTGCAGTTTGGCGCCCGAAAGAGTTTTAGAACTGTCAGAAAGTGGAACCGTGCGGCTCCGCACGCCGGTACGGAGAATTCGTTGCCGGTTGCGCCAGCGGGTACTAAGATTGGATGGTTTGGTGCGCGAGAACACCAAAATTGCATCGCATTCACTGAGGGTCGCGTTGTCGTCATCCGGTCCCTGCGCCGGTCCGGGCGCGACGGGCTTCGGCTGCTGCTGACCGACGCGACCATGTCCGTCGGTCAGAGGCTGTACGTCGAACGGCAGCGTCACGCCCGTCGGAACGCCGGAGACGGCCTGACCCAGGAGGGTGGCGCCTCGCGCGCGAGTGGCGGCGCATCGATCACTGTCGGTGGCGTCTAGGGACCGGTCGGTGCGGCAGACGGGGCCGCCCGGCGGATGCCGTGGTTGCCGGGCGTGTCGCAACCTCTCCGGAGGATGTCCGCCGGCAATCGGAGGACAGGCCGACCGCTGCGGCCGCTGCGAACCAAAGCGGCGTGCCCAAGCCTTGCACCGTAAGCGGTTCCGGACCGTACGGCTGCGGCGTGACTCTCGGGGTCCAGGCACGCCCGCGGTGCCGTAGAATGATTGTGTAAATCGTGCCGATCAGCGTCGCCGTTTGAGAACAGATACCCAGGTCGACGCGTGCTCGACGACGGGGCTGTGTGCAAGTCGCTTGACGCGCCGTCGCACGGATCCGTGAAAATCGCTTGGCCTCCGCTGTCAGAATGGCGACCGTGTTCCTGCCACGTCGCTCCAGACTTTTCAGACCGGATGGCTGGAGCGTCATGCACGCACGGCGACACCAATTGCACTTATGGCTCATATCCAACATACAGCACGTCGCCCACAGGTTGAGCGCGTCCATGGCTGCAGCTTGAGGTGTAGCAAAGTCGCATCATGAAGAAGCTGCGGGATGCGAGGAGGCGCGCCTTGTCGGACGGTGTCATGAAGCCACTCGTCAGACCTCCAACAGCGCAGCACGGTGCGATCCGAGGCGCTGCCCGCGCGCTTGGCTGGCCGGAAGCTTTGCTCGACAACACGGCCGTCTACCCGTCTGACCTTCCCGAACAAGTCAGATGGCTACGGATGTGGGCGACCCGATTTGGCCTCGCCAAGGCCTGGAAGACGCCGCCGTATTTGAACGGGACCGTTTCGGGCTACCTCCATTCGGCGCAGCCATGATCTTCGTCACGAATGCGCAGGGTCAGGCGACCTTCGTCGGCCGCGAATGGACGGAGTTCACCGGCCAAGCCCTCGAGGAGGCTGTGAACTTCGGCTGGACCACTGTTGTGCACCCGGAGGATCGCGAGGTCGCCCGCAAGACCGTTGCCGATGCCATCCAGGCACAATGCGCCTTCAGCCTGCGCTACCGGATAATGACCCCCGATGGTCAGGCCGTCTGGGTGGCGGCCGGGGCAGTCCCATCCTTCGGGCCCCCGGATCAGACCTTTCTCGGCTTTCTCGGCTCGATCACTCCGATCGCAGAGGATCGGACAACGGATCTGCGCGCTCAAGGCTCGATCGGGAGCTTCGCACCGCCGCGGCCCCAATCCACGACGAAGCAAGCCTCCGCGCTCGAGGCGATCGCCGACCACCTGCTCACGGCTCACACGCTCATCGCGCACACGGATGCGGATCGCCTCCGACCCCTGATGGAAGATATTCTGCACGCTGTCGGCGTCGAACTCGCTCGGGCCGAGGGAAAGGGCCGCATCCTCGATAATTTCCACTGAAGAGGCCAGAGCGGAAGCCAATCGTGCATTCATCCCGGCAATGCGACGGCGTTCCGGCATCCCTGGCATGCGCTGGAAGCGCTGGCATGCCAGTCTTCACCGCCCTACACTTCAGCTTCCTCCCAAGGACTCCTTCAGCCCGCCCGGTTCGCCGCGGCGGGCTTTTTCGCGCCCGCTTTGCCCGTCGAGATCGCCGCCTGTTTCGAGTTCACCGGCCGCTCGCTCGGGACGAGCGCCATGACGATCCAGTATTGCCTTCAGGAAACGTGCCGATCCGCGCCGAGACCCGGCCCATGGCGTCAGTCGTCGGGCCAGTCTGAACTACGCTCAGCCGGGCCGGGTGGGGCTTTCGGCCTCTCCCGAGGCGCCCGTTCGAGCATCGGTCTGATACTCGGTACCGCGGCCGGACGCGGATCATAACCCATCGCAAACAGGGCCGCCTCGTCGGGGCGCACCGGTGGGAGGGGCGGATTCGGTATCGATCTGGTCTCACCGTTCGATGTTGGCGGCGCCACCAGCGCGCTGGTTGTCGGCGGAGCTTGAGCGTCGACGAGCGCGTTTCGTCCCTGCTGGGACGTGGGAGATCCCTTCGCGGGCCACCCGCTCGGCTGGCAGACATCGCCGCACTGTCCGACGACAGCCTCGACGATCTTGTCGCCGATCGCCGCTCTGACGATGCAGCCGGCCGGATGGTAGACGAGTTCGAACTGAAATTGAGACTTATCGTCCGATTCGGTCTCGAACTTGCCGTCGAGCTTCACCTTCGTGTGGGGCTGATCCGTGGTGCCGACGACATACAGGCGCCCTACGGCAATCGCCGCCGCAGTGATATCCGATGCCGCGCGCGACGGTGTGGCGACGAGGAGCGCGAGACAGGCACCCGCTGCGGACAGTGACAAACGGTGGACCAAGCGGACACCTCAGAAGATGCGCCGACCGTCGAATCAGAGCGGTCGAGTTGAGCTTATCGCATCGATGGACCGGACTATCCCGTGTCCAGCTTACGCTTGAGCTTCGAGAAACCTTGTTCCGAGCCGATTGGTTGCAGCCCGCGGATCCTACTTCAAGCGAGCGGGTGAGGCGGACACGATGGGATGCCGCGCCTCGCCATCGTCCACGCCGGCAAAGGCGGCGTCGCATTCCTCTCCACGTTTATGCAGGCCGGAACAGGTCGCCAACGTCGACAGCGTGCAAATAACCGTGCGGGACTTGGGATCTCGGCATTCGACCGGATGGCGGCCGGGACCATCGGCCGATGCGTCCGAACGCAAGCCGCAGGAGGCCGCCTTTGGGGAACTACCGAGTCAATACAGCCAATCGGGGACGTGCGTGCGTCCTCTGGGGCAGATTCCCCACTCCTCGTGCATAGCTTCTTCGCCGCCAGTCACCTTTCGGGATCTCAAAATTGGTTCCGCAGTGCGGCGTGACGTACCGCACCGCACGCGCCGGTCCCATTCGGCATCTTCATTGCAGTTGGTTTTGCTGGGCTCCGCTGAGAGCCTGTCGCTCGATGAAAGGAGTGCACGACATGGTCCTGAAAGGCTTCTCCTACGCGATGATCGGTGCCTTCCTGAGTGGTATCGCCATGACGATCGCCGGTTCAGCCGGTGTGCTGATGGGGCTCTGAGGACCGAGGCTGGAACGCGGCTTCTTGGACGGCCGCGATCCACGAGCCGGTGAGCGGCGGGGTGCGAGCCCCGCCGTTTTCCTGTCCGGAGGTGGTCTGCGTCACGGCGTGCGCGGTCGTTCTCACCATGGATGCGACGCTGCACTACATGCCCCTGACCCAATTCAGGAGGATCGCGTGAGACTGTTCATCGTCCCGGCCGTCGTGAGCCTGCTCGCACTCCCTGTCCCGGCGCTGGCCGCACCGGCGCCTGAGCGCATCCGAGGCACGGTGGATGCGGTCGATGCAACCGCGATGACTGTCCGCACCATCGACGGCGACACGGCGAAAATCGCTCTGACCACGGACACGAAAGTCGTATCCCTGGTGAAATCCAGCCTCGATGCCATTACGGACGGCTCGTTCGTCGGTACCGCCACGAAAGGCGACAACCCGCCGACGGCTCTGGAAATTCACATCTTCCCAGAGGCCATGCGAGGGACCGGGGAGGGGCACCGCGACTGGGACACGATCCCCGACACCCTTACCGGTGGCGAACGGGTGAAGAGCGCGATGACGAACGGCACCGTGAAAGCCGCCCCGGGTTCAGTGCCGAGGGTGAAAAGTGCGATGACCAACGGCACAGTCTCGAGGAGCAGCGCAGCCGATGGCGCGCAGATGCTCACGCTGACCTACGGTAACGGCGAGTCGAAGACGGTGGCGGTAATGCCCCAAACTCCGATCGTGGCCTATGAGCCGGCCGATCGTTCGGTCATTCGCGCCGGTTCCAAGATCTTTGTCATCGCCGCGCGTGACGGCGACAAGCTCACGGCGCTACGGGCCTCTGTGGGCAAGGACGGTGTCACGCCGCCAATGTAGCGGGCGGCGGCCGTCGATGAAGGTGTCAGAGGGCCGAGATCCAGCCGCCCACCTAGTCGGGGCCATCTGGCTGCGATGGGGGCTGACGCGACGTTGACCGTCAGCCGCTTGCTCGACCGCGCTTCCTTGGAACGGCGAGCGAGGTCGTACGAGGGCGAGGGGGCCTGGATTCGGCCCTCAGGTCCGTCATCCGTCGTTCCGGATGAAAACGGGCGCCTCTGCCGCCCCCAGAAAGGCGCGGTGGTGCGACCAGGCGGTTCTCAGGCTGGGGCCGGCATGGACCCGGCAGGGTCTCCGCTCGCACCAAATTCGGCGGCGAACTTGCTGAAGAACTCGTCGGCGAGCTTGCGCGACGTCGCCTGCATGAGGCGGCCGCCGAGGGTGGCGATCTTGCCGCCGACCTCGGCCTTGGCGGTGTAGGCCAGGACCGTCTCGCCACCCTCGGCCGCGAGGGTCACCGCGGCGCGGCCCTTGGCGAAGCCGGCCATGCCGCCGTTGCCCTGCCCGATAAGGCTATAGCCTTCCGGGGGACGCACGTCCTCCAGGCGAACCGTGCCCATGAAGGCCGCCGAGACAGGCCCGATCTTCAGCGCGACCTTGGCCTTCATCTCCTCCGGCGAGACCTGCACCAGCTCCCTGCAGCCGGGAATGCAGCGGGCAAGCACGTCCGGATCGTTCAACGCCGCCCAGACGGCCTCCCGGGCGGCGGGGATCCGGTACTCGCCGGCGATGTCCATGTTCGTCTCCTCTCGGGAAGCCGCGCCGCCGGAAGGCCGGGGCGGGCGTTCAGACCGCGCAGTAGCGTGCCTGGATCTCGGGATCGCCCCGCAGAGCGGCCGCGGGGGCGTGATAGACGACGGCGCCGCCGTCAACGATGTAGACGCGGTCGGAGACTTCGAGACCGAGTTCCACGTTCTGCTCCACGAGCAGGATCGTGGTGCCCGCCCGTTTCATCGCGACGAACTGCGCGAACATCTCCTCGACGAGGATCGGCATGATCCCCTCGGAGGGCTCGTCGAGGAGCACCATCACGGGCTCGGCCATGAGCGCGCGGGCAATGGCGAGCATCTGCTGCTCGCCGCCCGACATGGTGATCGCCTCCTGCTTCAGCCGCTGCTTCAGCCGTGGGAAGGTCTCGGCGATCACCTCGATCCGCCGCGCCTCGTCGCGGCGCGTCGCCCGCTTTCCTCTGGCGGCCAGGATGCCGAGGCGCAGGTTCTCCTCCACGGTCAGCCCCGGCACGATGCGCCGCTCCTCCGGCACGTAGGCGAGGCCCCGGTGGAAGCGCTCGTGGGGTGGCCGGTGGAGGATGTCGGCCCCCGCAAAGGTCACGCGTCCGTCCCGCTTGGCCACCAGGCCCATGATCGCCTTCAGCGTCGTCGTCTTGCCGGCGCCGTTGCGGCCGACCAGCGTAACGATCTCGCCGGGGCGCACCTCCAGCGAGAGGTCCTGGAGGATGTGGGAATGGCCGTACCACGCCCGCAGGTTCTCGACCGCCAGGAGCGGCTGCGTGGCGTCGTACTGCGGGGCGGCGCTCATGCGGTCGTGCCCGTCGTTCTGCCCGTCGAGTTGCCCAGGTAGACGCGGCGCACCTCGGGATGGGCGCGGATATCGTCGGGGCTGCCCTCGGCCAGGAGCTGGCCCTGGTGCAGGACCACGAGGCGGCGGCACAGGCCCATGACGAGCTTCATCTTGTGCTCGACGAGGATCAGCGTCCGCGTCTCGGCGAGGCGCTGCACGAGATCCATCATCTCGCGCGTCTCCTCGGGGCTCATCCCGGCGGTCGGCTCGTCGAGGAGGAGGAGGCTCGGCTCGGCGGCGAGGGCCACGGCGATCTCCAGGGCGCGCTGCTCGCCGTGGGCGAGTTCACGGGCGAGGCGGTCCATCCGGGCGCCGAGCCCGACCTCGCCCAGCAGCTCTTCAGCGCGCTGTGTGAGCTCGGGATAGGCTCCGCGGTTCCGGAAGAAGGCGAAGCGGACCCGTCGCGCTTGGGCGGCCACCCGCACGTTCTCGCGCACCGTCAGGTGCGGGAACACGTTGGTGATCTGGAACGACTTGGCGATGCCCATCCGGGCGAAGGCGTGCGGGGCCGCGCCGGTGATGTCGCGCCCGCGGAACAGCACGCGGCCCTCGCTCGGCGGGAAGGCGCCCGAGATCAGGTTGAAGAAGGTCGATTTGCCCGCCCCGTTCGGCCCGATGATGGCGGTGATGCCGCCCTCAGGGAACGCGACCGTCACGTCGGACAGGGCGCGGAAATGCCCGAACCGCTTGCCGAGCCCCTCCGTGGCGAGAATCGGGGGTGCCACATGGGGCGCCATGGCGGTTGCGGTGATGACTGGGGCGGCGCTCACCATCCGGCCCTTCTGAGGCGTGCCAGCACCTCGCCCCAGATGCCGAGCGGCAGGAAGAGTACGAAACCGATGAAGATGGCGCCTACAAAGAGCTGCCAGTGGCTCGTTATGGTGGCGAGCCCGTCCTGCAGGAGCGCGAAGGTTGCGGCTCCGACGAAGGGCCCGAAGAAGGTGCCCATGCCGCCGAGAAGCGCCATCATCACGGCCTGGCCGGAGGTCGAATAGTGCATCGTCTCGATCGGTACGATCGAGAGGTGGATCGCCTGAATCCCGCCTGCCAGCCCGCATAGGGCTCCGGAGATCACGAACGCCGCGAGCTTCATGCGGCGCACGTCGTAGCCGCAGGCCTGCGCCCGGCCCTCGTTCTCGCGGATCGCCTCAAGGGCGGCCCCAAACGGCGAGGACAGGAGGCGCGAGAACAGCCAGACCGCAACCCCGACCACCGCCAGAACGGCGTAGTACTTCACGACCGGGTCGTGGAGGTCGAGGCGCAGGCCCGGCAGGATGAGCGCCGGCACGTTGATGCCGCGCAGGCCGTTCTCGCCGCCGGTGAACGCCTCCGCTTGGTAGAAGGCGTAGTAGACACACATGGACAGCGCCAGCGTCGTCATGGCGAAGTAGATGCCGCGGGTACGGATCGCCAGCACGCCCATGACGGCAGCGATCCCGGTGGCGAGCAGCGTGCCGGCGACGAGGGCCATGGCCGGGTGCAGCCCGTAATGGACGATGGCGATGCCGCAGCCGTAAGCGCCGCCGCCCAGGAAGGCAGCGTGGCCGAAGGACAGGAGCCCGGTATAGCCGAACAGCAGGTTGAACCCGAGGGCGTAGAGCCCGAGCACCAGGATGTTCACGGCGAGCGCCTGGTAGGGCGCGATCCAGGGAAACAAGACAAGGAAGACGAGCGTCAGGGCGACGCGGTGCCGGCTACACCATGCCAGCCGGCGGCCGGTCCGGCCGGAGCCCGGCCGGGCCGCCGGCAAGGTCGCCGGCAAGGCGCTTTCCTCCGTGACGGCGGGAGCAGGGACGCGGGCGCTCATCCGAGGGCTCCAGCCCGTCCAAGGAGGCCTCGGGGGCGCACCAGCAGCACCAGGGCCATGAGGGCGAAGATCGCCATCTTGGTCATGTCGGGGGCGATGAGCGACGTCAACGCCACGACGATGCCGACGAGCAGCCCGGCGAGCACGGCGCCCCCCAGAGAGCCCATGCCGCCGACCACCGTGACAACGAAGGCCTCGGCCAGCACCGGGATCCCCATCTCGGGCGTGACGCCCTGGAGGGGCGCCGCGAGGATGCCGGCGAGCCCGGCGAGCGCGCAGCCGAGGGCGAAGACCGCAAGCCAGACCTTCGCGATCTCGATGCCGAGCACCTGCACGATCTGCGGGTCGCGGGCGCCGGCCCGGATCACGAGGCCGAACGGCGTGCGCTCGATGAACAGCCAGAGCGCGCTCACCACGGCCAGCGCGAAGCCGATCAGGAACAGGCGGTAGAGAGGGAAGTAGCCGATGCCGATATCGACCGCGCCGCGCAGCTCGGGCGGCGCCCCGAAAGGCAGCCCGGTCAGCCCGAAGGCGATGCGCACACCCTCGATCATGACGTAGGACAGGCCGAAGGTGAGGAGCAGAGGGTCGTCGATGCCACGTCCGTATAGGGGGCGCACGAGCACCCGCTCCACGGCGAGCCCGAGGATCCCCATCGCCAGCGGCGCCGCGACGAGGCTCAGCCAGAAGTTGCCGGTGTAGCCGTAAAGGAAGACCCCGACATAGGCGCCAGCCATGAAGAAGGCGCCGTGGGCGAAGTTGACCACGTTCATCAGCCCGAAGATCAGCGACAGGCCGATGCCCACGAGGACGTAGATCGCCCCCAGCGCGATGCCGGTCACGACCTGAAGGGCGAGGAGATCGAGGGGGAAGCCTCCGATCGTGATGTCGCTCAAGGCCGCGCCCTCCCGCAGGTTCGCAGGACGCGCCTCACGCCTTGTGGCCGAGTTCGTCGCATCCGCGCAGGAAGCGCTCGTCGGGTCCCTCGGTGCCGAGGATCGTGAAGACGTCGTCCGGGGTCTTCATGTCCTTCGACTTCGACTCGACGATCAGGACCGACTGCACCGACTGATGGTCGCATTTCCGGAAGCTCTGCGGCCCCTTGTAGAAATCGGCCTTCAGGTTTTCCATGGCGGCCACGACCTTGTCGGTCTCGACCGACCCGGCGGCCTTGACCCCCTCCAGCACCGAGCGGACGCCGGCATAGCCCAGCGCGCCGTAATCGGACGGCACGGCACCGTTATAGGCAGCGCGGAACCGATCATTGAACGCCTTGGCGGAGGGCACGCTGTCCTCCAGGCGCCAGTAGTAGGAGGTGCCGCCGATCACGCCGTCGAAGGCGTCGCCGCCGGCCTTGCGGGCGGTAAAGAGAAGGACGGGCGCCACCAGCTTGGTATTGCGCTTCAGGCCGAACTCGGTGGCCTGCTGGATTGAGACGACCTGGTCCCGGCCGAAATTGCACAGGCACAGCACGTCGGGCTTGAGGGCGGCGATCCGCGGCAGGAAGGCCGAGTAGTCGGAGGCGCCGATCGGGTGGCGGATGTCGGCCACAACCTCGATGCCTGAGGCCTCGCCGGCGCGCTTGAAGCCGCGCATCATCTCGTGGCCGTAGGCGTAGTCGGCGCTGAGGAAGGCGACCCGTTTGCCCGACTTCGGGAAGACGTAGCGGCCGACCGCGCCCGCGGTCATGTGCGGGTTCAGGGCCTCGTGGAAGGTGGTGCGGCCGAAATCCTTGGCCTCGTTGATCGCGTCGGACTGGCTGATCGAGTTGTAGATCACGCCGCGCTCGCGGGCGACGTTGTTGGTCGACAGGGTCACGGCCGCCGAGAGGCCGCCGACCAGGAAGTTGACCTTGTCCTTCTCGATGAGTTCGAGAGTCCGGGTCGCTGCCTCGCCGGGGTTGAGCTTGTCGTCGCGCACGAGGAGTTCGGCGTTCCGGCCCTGGAAGCCACCGGCCTCGTTGAACTCCTTGATGGCGAGCTGGGCGGCGCGCACCTGGTCGTTCGCCTCGGCGCCGAAGGCGCCAGTGAGCGGGACTGGGAAGCCGATGCGGATTGGGCCTCCCTGCGCGATCGCGGAGCGCAGGAGCGCCGGTGCGGCGAGCGCCAGCGCGGATGCGGCAGCGCTGCCCTGAAGCAGCCGGCGCCTGTCGAAGCCCGTTCCCATTCCTGCGTTCCTCCGTCGGCGTTTCCTCATCGGGACCGGTCTCTTCGTTGGACCGTGCCCCCTCCCTCGTCGATGCCTGTGCTCGCCTCCATCCCACCCTCGACCTCATCCTGAGGTGCCGGAGCGCAGCGGAGGCCTCGAAGGAGTCCTCCAGACAGCGCCGCGATCCCTGAAGCCCTCCGTCGAGGCCCGCTCCGCGGTCACCTCAGGATCAGGGGGATGGATTGGACGGGAGCTTGTCCCGTGCGCGATGTCAGATCAAACCCAGCGCCTCCAGTACCACCTCGGGTGTCACCGGCTGGCGCGCGACACGGGCGTTCAGCGGCGCGAGCGCGTCGTTGATGGCGTTGACGATCGCCGCCGGCGCGCCGGCGGTGCCGGCCTCGCCCGCGCCCTTGGCGCCGATCTCGGACGACGCGGTGGCCGAGACCACGTGGGCGACTTCGATGTCAGGCATCTCGCCGGCCATCGGCACGAGGTAGTCGGCCATCGACCCGTTCAGCAGCTGGCCCTCGCCGTCGTAGAGGCAGTGCTCGAACAGGGCCCCGCCGATCCCCTGGACGATGCCGCCGCGGATCTGCTCGTCGACGAGGAGCGGGTTGAGCACGGTACCGCAATCCTCCACGCACCAGTGCTTGAGCAGCCGCACGAAGCCCGTCTCGGTGTCGACCTCGACGTAGGAGGCCTGCACGCCGTTGGTGAACGCGAAGGGATAGTCCTTCGGCACGTAGTGCCGGGTCGCCATGAATTCGGGCTGCACCCCCGGCGGCAGCGTGTCGGGGCGGAAATAGACGATGCGGCCGAGTTCCGCGAGGGACATGCGCTCGGTCCCGGTGGCGGCATCCACCACGGCGCCGTCGCGGACGTCGAGGCTCCCGGGATCGGCCTGCAGGATCGCCCCCGCCACTGCCAGGACGTTGCCGCGCAGGGCCTTGCCGGCCTGCCACGCGGCCTCGCCGCCGATGCCGGCCCCGCGCGAGGCCCAGGTGCCGCCGCCGTAGGGGGTCGTCTGCGTGTCGCCCGAGATCACCCGGACCTTGTCCATCGGCACGCCCGTGGCGGTGGCCACGATCTGCGCGATGATGCCCTCGGTGCCCTGGCCCTGCTCGGTGACGCTGACCGACGCGACGACGCCGCCCTGCGGATCGAGCCGGATCGTGCAGCCGTCCTGGGAGGAGATGCGCGCGCCGCCGACCCCGTAGAAGGCCGCCGACGGGTTGGTGATCTCGATGAAGGCCGCGAGCCCGATGCCCCGGTGGATCCCCTTATCGCGCAGACGGGCCTGCTCGGCCCTGATGCCGTCGTAATCCATCATCGCCTTGAGCTTGGCGAGCGCCGCTTGGTGGGACAGCTTCTCCAGCTTGATCCCCGAGACGCCCGCGCACGGGTAGGCGTCGTCGGGGATGACGTTCCGCTCGCGCACGGCCAGGGGGTCGAGGCCGAGCCGGGCGGCGCCCATGTCCACGAGCCCCTCGGCGACCATCGTAGCGATCGGGTGGCCCACCGCCCGGTACTGGCAGGTCGGCGCCTTGTTCTGGAGCACGACGCGGGCCCGGGCCCGGTAGTGCTGATGTCGGTAGGGGCCGCCGGTCAGGTTGACGACCTGGTTGGCCTCGACCGCGCTGGTGCGCGGGTAGACCGAGTAGGGCCCGATGCCCGTGAGGTCGTCCATGTCGAGGGCGAGGATGTCGCCCGCGGCCGAGAAGGCCATCCGCGCCGTGACCCGGTGGTCGCGGGCGTGGATGTCGCTCTGGAAGCTCTCCAGCCGGTCGGCGACGAACTTGACTGGGCGCTTCAGCATCAGCGCCAGCGCGCAGGTCGCCATCTCGTCGGGGTAGATGTGGACTTTGATCCCGAAGGAGCCGCCGACATCCTTGCAGATCACCCGCACGGCGCCTTCCGCCAGCGAGAGGTGCTTGCACAGGATGTCCTGCATCATGTGCGGCGCCTGGAAGGAGTGGTGGACGGTGAGCATCCCGTCCGCCGCCGCCCAGTCGGCCAGGATCGCCCGCGGCTCCAGGCACACGCCCGTGTGCCGGCCGAACTGGAACGTCTCCTCGACCACCAGGGCCGCGTCGCGGAAGGCCGCGTCGACGTCGCCGACGTCGAGGACGCGCTCGAAGGCGAGGTTGTCGCCGAGCTCGGCGTGGATCGGCGGCGTCGCGGGATCGAGCGCCGTCTCCATGTCGACCACGGCGGGGAGCGGGTCGAACTCGACCAGGATCGCCGCCAGCGCGTCCTCGGCCTCGGCCCGGCTGCGGGCGACGACCGCGCAGAACGGCTCGCCGACCCAGGTCACCCGGTCGAGGGCCAGGGCGTGCTGGGGCGCCGAGCGCAGGCCCTTGAAGTGGCCGAGCACGCCGACCCACGGCGTGCACACGGCCGCCAGTTCGGGCCCCGTCACCACGGCGATCACGCCGGGCATCGTTTTGGCGTCCGCGGTGTCCAGGGCGACGATGCGGGCGTGGGCGTGGGGGCTGCGCAGGAAGGCGACGTGGCCGAGGCGGGCGACGGCCACGTCGTCCACGTAGACGCCCCGGCCCTCGAGGAGCCGCCGCGCGTTCGGCCGCGGGACCGAGCGGCCGATATAGCTGTTCGGCCGGTCGAGGAAGGTGAGGCCGGCGGGATCCGCGCTCATTCGGCAGCTTCCCGGCCGGCATTCCTGCGACCTTGCTGGCGCGCCTCGGCGGTCGCCGCGATTGCGTCGACGATGGCGTGGTAGCCGGTGCAGCGGCAGTAATTGCCCGCGATCGCCGCGCGGATTTCTTCCCGCGACGCCGCCGCGTCCGCGTCGTCCAGGAACTCGGCGGCCGTCACCAGCATGCCGGGGGTACAGTAGCCGCATTGCAGGGCGTTGCGGGCGTGGAAGGCGTCCTGCAGGTCGCGGATGCGGCCGCTCTCGGTCAGCCCCTCCACGGTCTCGACGGTGGCGCCGTCGGCCTGGACGCCGAGCATCAGGCAGGCGCGGACAGCCCGGCCGTCGACCAGGATCGTGCAGGCGCCGCACACGCCATGCTCGCAGCCGAGATGCACGCCGGTGAGGCCGAAGGACTGGCGCAGGAGGTCTCCGAGATGCATCCGGGCCGGGACGTGCGCTCGCACGGCCTCGCCGTTCAGTGTGAAGGCGACCGCGTGCGCGCGGTCTGGACTCTCAGGCGCCATCGGGACCGCCCTCCTGCGCGCTGCCGCCGCGCATCCTCGCCGCCACGCGGCCGAGGATCACGCGGGCGAGGTGGAGCCGCGTCGCGGCCTTGGTCGTCGGGTCGTCCGGCGGGTCGAGCTCACCGGCGAGTGCCGCCTGAGCGCCCGCGAGATCGCCGGCCTCCAGGGCCGCCGCGGCGGCGCGGGCGAGCACCGGCCGGTCGGCCACGCCGAAGAAGGCGAGGCGCAGGTCCGACACGCCGCCCGCGGACCGCCGCCCGGTCGCCGCGAGGCCCACGAGGGCGTAGTCGCCGTGGCGGCGCGACAATTCCTCGAAGCCCCAGACCGCGTCGGTCCCCGGAACCGGGAACTCGATCGCCGTGACGATCTCGCCGGGCTTCAGGGCCGTCGTGTAGAGGCCCTGGAAGAAATCGTCCGCCGGGACGCGCCGCTCGGCCCCGTGGCCGCGCACCACGATCGAAGCGCCGGCGGCGAGGCAGCAGGCGGGCCATTCAGTGGCGGGATCGGCCAGCGCCACCGAGCCGCCGATTGTGCCGCGGTTGCGGATCGCCGGATGGGCGATGTGCGGGAGGGCGGCGGCGAGCAGCGGCAGGCGGTCGCGCACGAGCGCCGCGGTCCCGACGTCGCGGTGGCGCGTCATGGCACCGATCCGCACGGTGCCGCCGGCCTCCGAGATGCCGGTGAGTTCGGGGATCGCGTTGAGGTCGACCAGCAGGCCGGGCGCCGAGAGCCGCATGTTGAGGGCCGTGACGAGGCTCTGGCCGCCCGCCAGCGGAAGGGCGTCCTCCCCGTGCTCGGCGAGCAGGGCGAGGGCCGCGTCGAGCGAGGCCGGACGCGCGTAGGCGAAGTCGGGCGCCTTCAAGCCCTGGTCCTCCTCCCGATGGGCTTGCCCATGACCGCCCCGATGGGACAGGCTGGTGGCCCTTATTGATCGTTCGCTCAATAGAAGGCGAAACCGAGATGGCGTCAAGCAGGCCGGCGGACAGCGACGGTCGCGTGCCGACCGGCCGGCGGCTGAATCCGGAGGCCCGCGAGCGCCAGATCGTCGAGGGCGCGGTCGCCTACTTCGCCGAGGTCGGCCTCGACGGGCACACCCGGGAGCTCGCCCGCCGGCTGGGCATCACGCAGCCGCTGCTCTTCCGCTACTTCCCGACCAAGGCGGCGCTGATCGAGCGCATCTACGAGGAGGTCTATCTCAGGCGTTGGGATCCCGGCTGGGAGGCGACGGTGCGCGACCCCGCGCTCCCCGTCCTCGAGCGCTTCCGGCGCTTCGAGATCGACTACCAGCGCCGGATCGACGACTACGCGTGGCTCCGGATCTTCGTGTCGGCCGGTCTCAAGGGGTTCGATTTGCCGAGCCGCTACCTCGGCATGGTCCGCGCGCGCATCTTCGCGCCGCTGCTCGCCGGGATGCGCGCCGAGTCGAACCTGCCGGACCCGGAGGTGCAGCCGCTTGCCGCCGACGAATTCGAGCTCCTGTTCGGTATCCACGGTGCCCTGGTCTATGTCGGCCTGCGCTCGCGGGTCTACGGCATGGACGGAACGGCGGACCGCGACGCGGTCCGAGCCGCGATGCTTGACGCCGCCCTGCCGGGGCTGCTCGCGACACACCGCCGGGTTGTGACCGCCGCGCGATCTGACGACTCGATCTAGGTCCGTCCCGGGATCCCCGGATCACAGGATGCCCGGTCCGACCCGCGGCGTTACCGAAACGGGCCGCCGCACCGATGACTTTCGCGGGAACTGCATTAGCCTCGCGGGCCGGAGGAACGTCATGACCCAAGGAATAGAACCGAGCTCGGCGGCGCTGCCGCCGGAGCTGGCTCAGGAGTTCGCTGCGGCGCGGGACAACGGCTGTGTCGGCACCCGGCTTCTCTCGGAGGACGCCCGCTGCCGGGTCTGGACCATCGTCCTGGCGCCCGGGGAGCGAATCGGGTTCCACACGCACGTGCTCGATTACTTCTGGACCGCTGTCACGGCGGGGCGGGCCCGCTCGCACTACGGCGACGGGCGCGTCGCGGAGGTCGATTACCGGTCAGGCGACATCCAGCACCTGTCGTTCGGGCTGGGCGAGTCGATGACCCACGACCTCGCCAACATCGGCGACACGGATTTGATCTTCACCACCGTCGAGTTCTTGGACAGCGCCAACGCGCCCCTCGCCCTTCCAGCCGCGGTGCGCGCGGAGGTGACCCGTCGCGCAGCCTGACTCGACGACACTGCGGACTGATCCGCGCAGCGCCCAAATGGGAGTGATACCGTCCAGCCCGCGTCCCGAGGTGCCGGTGTCAGCGGGCCTCGAAGGAAGGCTACTCCAGTCGCGCGACCTCTGGCGGCTCCGTCGCCTCCTCCTCCGCCGCGCTCCGGCGCCTCAGGATAAAGCGCAGCTTGATGGGCTAAAGCTTCCGGATCGCCTGTCGTGGCGCGTGTCGCGCCCCGATCCGCAGCGCCTTAACCGGGGGCTAGGTCCGGTGGGACCGCCGTTCCGGCCATGACCGCCTCAGGGCTGCGGAACCGTTCCGCCGCTGACCGCTCGGCTGCGCCCCTCTGCTGCGCCTGCAGGTAGGCGCCCAACTCCCGGCCCCGCGCCACGATCGCGGCGCCGTATCCACATCGCCGGCCATCGAAGGCGGCGAGTCCTGCTTCGACGTCTCCGGCCGCTGCGTCGAGGGCGTCGGCCAGGGCGGCCGCGTCCTCCATGGCTTTGGTTACGCCCATCCCGACATGGGGCCGGGCCACGAAAGCGGCATCCCCGATGAGCGCGACGCCGGGGGCCGGGACCATGGTCGGCGTCTCGATGTCCAGGATCGCCTGCAGGAACGGCCCATTGGCGCGCAGCATGACCTCGGTGAACGGCGGCGCGAGGATCCTCTCCGCGTCGGCGCGCATCGCCGCAAGCACTTCGGTCTTGATCCGGCCCGGCGGAATGGAAAGGGCGTGGCGGATCCCGCCCGCATCTGTCAGCAGCGCGTTGAGCGCGGTCTCCGGGGTCGGCCTGTACCAGACTGCGTTGAAGCACCGCTTGGCCCCGTCACCGTCTTCAAGGCCGGAGACAGGATAGCCGAGGATCTGCTCGCCCGGCGGCAGGCAGAATGCAAAGTGGCCGCAGATCGCCTCTTGGGTCGCACGCGAGAGGACCGCGGCGTCCACGACCGCGCGCCACGCCACGTAGCCCGCATAGGTCGGCACGACGCCGCCCAGGAATCCGGCCCGCACCGTCGAGAACTGCCCGTCGGCTCCGATCAGGAGATCCGTCGCGATCCGATGTCCGTCCTCGAAACGCGCTACGACGTGGTTTCCCTCGTGCGCGACCGTGGTGAGCGTCGCGCCGAAGCGGATTGTGTCCGGAGGCAAAGCATCCAGCAGACGGCGGTAGAGTCGGCCCCAGCCCGCGAGGATCTGCGGCAGGCTGCCTTCAGCGATCACACGACCCTTTTGATCAAGGACCCTGCGGCCTTCCACCGTCACGCCGAGATCCTCCACGCCGGCCGGGGTGCCGCAGCGCGCCAGCACCGTCCGAAGCCCTGGATGCGTGACGATCCCCGCCCCACGGCCGGTAAGCGGTCCCGCCGAGCGCTCGAACACCGACACGGTATGGCCGCCCCGTGCGAGCAGGCATGCCGCGGTCAGTCCGGCAATCGAACCGCCGATCACGGCTACGTCCAGTCGCTTCATGCAGCCCTCGAACCGGGACGGCGGTCCCGACGGCGAGCAGAATGGCTGTAACCGGACGCTTTACCAAGCCGTGCCACATTGCCGGCTCGGCGGGAGCGCGATCGATCTTGAGCGGGCCGGCGCAGAGACAGCCATGCCGCTTTCGGCCGAAATCGCCACGCCAGTCCCGGCACGTGCGGAGATGCGCGTCGCCGACGGAGCGGCTACGCGCGACAAACGAAGCGTCGGCCTCGCCGTTCGGCTCTGAGATGAAGTCCGGCCGCGCCACGATGCAGATGCGGCACGTTGGACGCCGCCCTGGGAGGCGGCCGCATCTTCACTACACTCGGTCTCAGTCTCGGATTCAAGGACGGCTACTGAAGCGTCCGCGACGCCCGGGCCACAGGCATGTGCGACGATGACCCGACACCCACGAAGCGAAGCCTAGGGGAACTACCGGAGCGATTTCGATCGCCCTTTGATCACGCTGGAGCTGACATGATCTGGCTGCAATATTGGCGGCACGCCCTGCGTTCGAACCTGTGCTGCGTCTCCGGTTCAGGTCGACCACGCCGTTCGTTCACGGGACCCATCTGGCAAGGCGTCTTCTATGCGATGCTCTGTCTTGCGGCGGCTCCGGTCGCGCAAGCGCAGTCGATGGTGCAGCCGCTGCCGCAGGCACCCACGCCCGATCTCGACCCCCGCACTTGGCCGTTGAGTGCAGTGGGCAAGCTGAACGTCGTGACCGGGCCGGGAAGTCGGCAGTACTGCACGGCGACGCTGGTCGGGCCGCGTCACGCACTCACGGCCGCGCACTGCCTGTGGGACCGCGCGCGGGAGCGCTGGGCCGACCCTGCCGGTGTGCACTTCGTGGCCGGCTACGAGCAGGGCCGCTACACGGCGCACTCCATCGCCAAGGCCTACATCAAGCCCGACGCCTATCGCTTCGGTACCAGCCGCGAGGATCTCGGCCGCGACTGGGCCATTGTGGAACTCGCCGAACCGATATCGCTGAAACCGCTGGGCCTGAGCCGGGCCATCGGCCCGGACGCCCGAGCCACGATGCTGATCGGCATCGTCCACGCCGGCTACAAATCCTACGCAAACCAGATCGTCAGCGTCGAGCGCGGCTGCCAAGCGCGTTACGAACCCGCCGCCCTGCCGCTGCTCCAGCATTACTGTCGTGTCGCGCCCGGTGAGTCCGGCTCGGCCTTGATCCTGCGCGACGACGAGCCTGCGATCGTCGGCATCCTCGTGGCCAGTGCGACGACCGGCACCTCGATCGCGGTACCGGTCAGCAGCTTCCGGACGGCCGTCGAGGCAGCCTTGAAGGGGCCGGCGGCCGAACGAGGTGAAGCACTCAACCCCGCACGAACGCCTGCGTCGGCTGGCCAGCGCTGAGCGACCTGTCGGCGTCTCCGAACCCGGCACGGCATCGACCCGGCGCATTCCCGGACCTTCATGAGGCGACCCGCTCCGGTCATCGCGGATGTCATCGCCGTGTCGCCGTGTCGCCGGGTCACGCGGTTCGACGAGCGAGCATCTCGCGGATGCGGGCGGCCAGAACGTCGACCGCGAAAGGCTTGGTCAGCACCTCCATGCCGGGTTCCAGATCACCGTCGCCGAGCACCGCAGCTTCCGCGTAGCCGGTGATGAACAGCACCTTCAGGTGCGGGCGGCCAACTCGCGCGGCGTCGGCCAGCTGGCGCCCATTCATGCCGCCTGGCAGGCCGACATCGGTGACCAGCAGGTCGACCCGCGCGTCCGATTGCAGCACCCGAAGGCCACTCGATCCATCCGCAGCCTCGACAGCCGTGTAGCCGAGGTCGCTCAGCACGTCGGTGATGAGCATACGCACGGTCGGTTCATCGTCCACCACCAGCACGGCCTCGCCGGTCTCGGCCTGGGCGATCGGGCGCTTCACGGGATCGGACCCGTCCACCTGTGCCACGCCGTGGTGCCGGGGGAGGTAGATGCACACCGTGGTGCCGGCGCCAACGGTCGAGTTGATCCGAGCCTGACCGCCGGACTGCATGGCGAACCCGTAGATCATCGAGAGGCCCAAGCCCGTGCCTTCGCCGATCGGCTTGGTCGTGAAGAATGGGTCGAACGCCCGAGCCACGATTTCCGGCGGCATTCCGGTGCCGGTATCGGTCACGCACAGGGAAAGGTACTCACCGTCCGGGATGTCCAGCACGGCCGCTTGGTGGCGATCGATCAAGCGATTGTCCGTCTCGATGATGATCTTGCCGCCATCCGGCATGGCGTCCCGCGCGTTGATGCACAGGTTCAGAAGGGCGCTTTCGAGCTGGGAAGGGTCCGCCAGCGCGGGCCAGAGGCTGTCAACACTCACGCGCCGGACCTCCACGCTCGGCCCGACCGTCCGCTGGATCAAGTCGAGCATCCCATCCACCAGCGCGTTCGCGTCGATCGTCCTGGGCGCCAGCGTCTGACGCCGCGAGAACGCGAGCAGCCGGTGTGTCAGCGCCGCGGCCCGCTTTGAGGCGCCCTGGGCGGCGGCGATGTATTTGCCCACATCCTTGGACCGGCCCTGGCCGATGCGGGTCTCGATCAACTCCAGCGAACCTGAGATGCCCGCCAGCAGGTTGTTGAAATCGTGGGCCAGGCCGCCGGTGAGTTGGCCGACCGCCTCCATCTTCTGCGACTGACGCAGCACGTCCTCCATCCGCGCCCGCTCCTCGCCGGCCTCCCGGAGGCGGTCGGCCGCGGCTCGGAGATCACGCGTCCGCTCCTCGACCCGCGCTTCCAAAGACGCGTTGAACCGACGGATCTCGTCCTGAGTGCGACGCTGCCGATAGGCTGCCAACCCCAGCAGCGTCGTCGCGAACAAGCCGCCGCCGCACACGAGCCAGATCTCCGGAAGCGCCGAGGATTGCCGAGGCGAAACCCGTTGCTGGAAGAGGACCGTCCAAGTGCGGCCGCCGAGTTCGAGGCTTGCCGCTCGCCTCAGTCGGCCGGATGTTCCGGCGGACGATCCGCGCGAGCGGTGCAGCAGCGTCGCCTCTTCCGGCGCACCATCGTAGATCGCGAAGGCGGCGTCCTCACCGGCCTCGGCCGCCACGATGCTTCCGAACAGGTCGTCGGCACGGAACGCGCCGAAGACGAAGCCGAGGAATTTTCGCCGCCGCTCGTCGAGGTTCGGGGGCACTATCCCCCCTGCATAGACCGGCATGGCTACCAGGAAGCCGGCCTGCTTGTTCGCGTCGATCTCCTGCACGAGCTGGATGCGAGCCGAGGCCGCCGGATGGCCGGTGTCGCGCGCACGCTCGACCATGTCGCGCCGGACGGGGTCAGACATCACGTCGAAGCCGATTGCGGCCTGGTTGCGCGGGTTGGGCGGCTCGGCGAACAGGACCGGGCTGATCATCGTGTTGTCGGTGATTGGGCGCACGCGGAAGTCGGCAACGCCCAACGCATCGGCCCGCGCGGCGAAGCGCTCCCGCTCGGAGGCCGGTATGGTCGGCGTGAAGCCGATCCCCAGGAAACCCGGATACAGGCCCTGGAATTCAATCCGTTGCACGTACGCCCGGAACTCGGTCAGCGTGACGCTGTCGTTCTTCGCAGCGAACAGGGCGGCGCCGCCGCGCAGAAGGGCCGTGTAGGTGCGGAATTGGTCTTCGATCGTGCGCAACTCGATCTCGGTGGCGTGCTCGAAGGTCAGGCGGTCCCGCAGCTTCGCCGCCCGCCAGATCAGGGCGGTGCTCAACCCGGTCGCGATCAGGCCTGCGGCCAGGATTGCAGGCGGAATCCAGCGGGCCGTCTTCGTCGCCCGGGATCTCGTCGATGGCGGGCGCTCGACAAGGCTTGGCGGCGGTTTGGGAGAGGGCAAGTGGCGCGACCGAATGTGGAGAGCGGCCCGTTTGTTGGACCGGCGACGGCTTGGAAGCCGATGATGGCGCCACGGGGGCGGTTCGGCGAATGATGCTGCTCCCCGGCCTGTCCTCGGTCTGAGGTTGGCGTCCGTCGATCAGAGCCGGACGATGCCGATGCGCCGGTTCGGCGCGAAGCCGTTCCACGGCATCCCGAAGGAGCAGCCGGCCAACCTCGCGCCGAAGTCCCCACGCGATACCTCGACCCGCGACGGCAATGCGGCTCATTGGGATGCAGGCGCATATTTGGCTGCGAACGCGGACGACTCGATTGTCGGCATATTCGCAACCTGCTTCCGCAGGAGGTCATATCGATCGATGAATTAAAAAGCACCAAGATTTCTAATTACTGAGACTCAATCGGTATCGATAAACATCGCCCCGGAATAGACCTTCAACATATTCGATCATGACGGAATGCTGATTGTAGCTGTGCCGCTTGATCAACAGGCATGGCATCGGCGTGTCGAAACCGAAGATCTCGCACTCTGCAGGGGTTGGCATTGTGGCTTCGACCGTCTGGTCGCAGCGTACAAGACGGCCGCCCTCATGTTGTGCCAGGAACGCGTAGACCGAACCCGACAAGTCGCCGGTCTCAAGACCCGGCACGGCCCTGACGTTGTACCAGGCGATCTCGCGCGACATCGGTACGCCGTCGCCGGACCGAACCCGGATGAGTCTCAGGAAGGGTGATGTTGACGGCAAACCGAAGATGGACGCGATGGAACGATCTTCCGTGATCACCCGCTCCAGAACGCGCGAGGAGGGGATTTTGCCCAACTCGCGCATCTCTTCCGTGAACCCCTTGAGGCGGTCCATCCCGGGCCGGACTGGCTCAGGCCGATGCCGCACGACGAAGCCTGAGCGTCCGCGCGGCACGAGTAGCTCGTCGTCGCGCAATTCCGCATAGGCGCGCTGAACCGTGATGCGGCTGACACCGAGACGATCGGCGAGTTGTCGCTCGGCCGGCAAAATGACGCCAGGCGGCAGTGAGCCCGACAGGATCAGGTCGCGCAGTTGCTCTTCGATCTGCCGATAGAGCGGCATGGCGGTATCGTCGCGCAGACGCACGAGCGACAGAACGGAAGGACGATTGCCTGTCGCAGCGAGAGTTCCGGCGTCGCCGTCTGTCATCTGGATTCCGAATCGCACTTCCTGCCGCGCTCCGGTACTATATCCTAGGCTGATCGGGATCCGAGCGCGACATGCAGGTCTTCGTCGTTGGCAGCGTCGTTGTCGCCTGTTCTGTCAAAGTAACACGGCTGCCGCTTGCGGGTGAGTCTCTCAGCGGATCGGCCTTCCTGGCGGAGCCTGGCGGGAAAGGCTTCAACCTTGCCCTCGCGCTGAGCCGCCTGGGCATCGGCGTGGACGGCATCTTCTCCGTCGGAGAGGACATGTTTTCCTCCCTCATCTCATCGACCTTCGCGCAGGTCGGCTTCACGTCGGAGATGCTGGTGCATCGCGAGGGCTCGACGGGCGCAGGCGTCGCCTTCGTCGATCCCGCCGGGGAAAACTGTCTCGCCGTGTGCCTCGGCGCCAACAACGCGCTCACGGCCGCGGATGTCCGCGCCTTCGCTCCGCGCCTGCATCGTTCGGATCTCGTGGCTGCGACATTCGAGAGCCCGGACGCGCCCATCGAAGCAGCTTTTGCGCTAGCTCGGGCGCGAGAAATCAAGACCCTGCTCAATCCATCGCCCTTTCGCCCGATCGCGCCATCGATTCTTGCCCAGACATCGATTCTCGTCGTCAACGCGGTGGAAGCCAACGCGCTCGGGCTCGGCGCAGCCAGCCAGAGTGACGGGGCGCTGCAGGCCACACCCGAGATCGAGAGGCTTCTCGGCGGCGGCTTGGAACTGTTGATCGTCACGCTGGGATCGCGCGGTGCGGTCGCCTTCAGAAAGCAGGCTCGGCCATTTCATCAATCGGCTTTCGAGGTGGCTGCCGTCGACACGGTCGGCGCAGGCGACGCCTTCTCGGCCGGGCTCATTGCCGGCCTGCTCGCTGACAAACCGTTGGAAGACGCCTTGCAGAGCGCTGCCGCGTGCGGCGCGCTTACCACGCTGCACTTCGGCGCCTTCGGGAGCTTTCCGTCCGCGCGCACGCTCGCGGCCTTCGTGGAGCGGAACGCTACGGAGACTTGACGCGGCGCGGCGCCAGCCCGCTGTCAGAGGCTCGCCGAAGCGCCGCTGAATGTCGAGATCGACGCGACAATGCTGAGCAGTTCCGATTGGCGATTCGTTCCCGTCTTGATGAAAATCGATCTGAGTTGGCTTCGCACGGTACTGGCTTGGACACCTGTATTCTCAGCGTAAAGCTGTAAGCGCAGTCCACCGGCGAGCGCTCGCAGAAGCCGGGCCTCCGCGGGAGTCAGGTCGAACAGGAGATGCAGCAGATCGTTGTCGGGCGCGGGCGGGACGCCGATCTTCCTCAGGATCAACTGCATCGCGGACGCATCGAAGATGTCGTTCTCCGGCCTCGCGATGCGATGGATGTGGGCGATGAAGGCACGATGATCGGAGACAGCGCGCACCGGTAGGGTCGACGAGAGGCGGCGGCCGTCCGCGACCAAGCTGATCGCGTCGTGCAGTGACTTGCTGCTTGAGAAATGCCTGAATAACACTTCGCTGTGCTGGCCTGACGCTATTCGTTCGTGGCTTCCCTGCAAGCATGTGTTGGTGGCCAGGATTCGGCCGGACGCGGTCAGGATGGCGGCCGGAAGTCCGATATGGTCCAGTGCCGCCGCGGTGACCCGCGCGCGCTCGTAGCCGAACTGCGCACTCAGGTGGCACGCGCGGACCAAGTGCGGCCTCAGGGCGTCGAGGCGGGAGAGAGCGCCTGTCTCGAAGGGGCCGCTTTCGGCGCGCCGCTCAGCGGTGACGATCGCGAGATCGCCGGCGGGAAGTTGGATCGCCGTTCCGGCCCGCCACGCGAGTTCGTTGCTGCGGCACAGCTCGCTGCCGCAGCAGACGAATGCGCCCTCGACGTCCTGAACGAACCGGCTATGCGCGAGCGTCTGCCATTGCGTGTTGCGGCCCGTATTGCGAAGGGCGGGCGAGGCAACAACGGAGGTGGATCTGCATTCGGGGGAGGAGGAGGCGATCCAGCGCGCGGACCCGGACTGTGGGACGACGATCAGCGAGCTTCGGTCCGCCTCGGCATAATTGTTGAACCACCGTATGGCTTCGGCCCAGAGCTTGGGTGAGCCCGCAGCCTCATAAATTCGATCGATGAGCGCTTCGAGCACAGTTCGGCCTCGTCACTGGAAGAGCGTCCTCTCACAGATAGGACCAATATCAGTCCAAAAGCGGCTCCGGCATCATCTATATGGAGGATGCAAAATTTGGACGGTCATCGATCAGGAGCGGTCTCAGCCGATCCACGTTCCGGACGGGCCTATCCCAGCTGAGCTCTGCTGGATGGCCGACAATCACACCCATCCGCACCGCTGGATCGTTGGACTGCCGCGTCGCCATGGAAAGCCCGGCCCCGGTCCGGGACCGATGCTGTGCCCATCCGCGTGTGCGGTCAGCCTGCTAACGCGGCTACCCTCTTCGGACATGCTTGCCAGACCCGCGCAGAAAGCCGCCACGACGGACGTCGATCCCTGTGAACCGTGAGACGGCCGAACCGCTGCCTTCCGCAGCGCCGCTTGCCGCCAGACCCAATGCAAATGAAGACCGTGATGTCGCGACACCGTCCGCCAGAAGGCGGGCGTTCAGCTGCTGCCCTGAGCGGAGGGCGAGATCCGCGCCAGGAACGGCGCCGCCGCAAGCTCCGCCGCCCGCTCGATCGCGCGATAATGGGCGACCAGATCAGCTCCGAACGCCGACAGCCGCGCGCCGCCTCCTGCCTTGCCGCCGATCTGCGCCTCGACCACGAGTTGACCGAACCCCTTGTTGAGGTCTTCGATCAGCAGCCAAGCGCGGCGATACGACATGCCGAGTGCCCGCCCGGCAGCGCTGATCGAGCCGTGCTGCGCAATCATTTCCAGGAGCTGGACCTTGCCCGGACCGACGCGGTTGCCGGGTTCCAAGTCGATTCGAATACTGAGCCGGGCCATCACGTCCTTCCTCGATCCCACCACGCGTGTATCACTCCCGTTCGCCACACCCTTGCGCCAAGGCGGTTGCTCCCCCGCGGGACCGCCATATCCTTCTGCGTACATCGCGCGGATGCAGCTGACTGGCCCTCGCCGCCAGGACATTGCTCCGGTCGACGATGAAAACAGGGAGACAACGCGCCATGAACGTCCGTGCCGACATTCCGGCCCTCTCGCCGACCATCCCGCCCGCGATCCGCGACTGGCTGTCCAAGGACCGCACGCTCCTCATCGACGGAAAGTGGGTGCCCGCCCAATCCGGCAAGACCTTCGACGTCACCGATCCCGCCACCGGCGAGGTCATCGCCAAGGTCGCCGAGGGCGACAAGGCCGACGTCGACGCCGCCGTGAAGGCGGCCCGCCGGGCCTTCGAGAGCGGCCCCTGGCCCAGGATGACGCCCTCGGCCCGCGGCCGCCTGCTGCATCGGATCGGAGACTTGATCCTGGAGCATGCCGACGAACTGGCCGCCCTGGAGGCCATCGACAACGGCAAGCCCATCGCGGTCGCCAAGGCCGCCGACGTCACCCTCTCGGCCGACATGTTCCACTACATGTCCGGTTGGGCCACCAAGATCGAAGGCAAGTCGATCCCGATCTCGGCGCTCGCCGCCCCGGGCTCGGACTTCTTCTCGGTGACGCGGCCCGAGCCGATCGGCGTGGTCGGGCAGATCATCCCGTGGAACTTCCCCCTGCTTATGGCAGCCTGGAAGCTCGCTCCGGCGCTAACCACCGGATGCACCGTGGTGCTCAAGATCGCCGAGGAGACGCCACTGTCCGCGCTGCGCCTCGGCGAACTCCTGCTGGAGGCCGGCCTGCCCGGCGGCGTGGTCAACATCATCGCCGGCTTCGGCGAGACCGCGGGCGCGGCCCTCGCGGCGCATCCGGACGTGAACAAGGTCGCCTTCACCGGGTCCACAGAAGTCGGGAAGCTGATCGTCAAGGCCGCGGCCGGCGACCTGAAGCGCGTGTCGCTGGAACTCGGCGGCAAATCCCCCAACATCATCCTGCCCGACGCCGACCTGTCGCTGGCCATCCCAGGCGCCAACGCGGCGATCTTCTTCAACCATGGCCAGTGCTGCAACGCCGGATCGCGCCTGTTCGTACACCGCTCGATCTTCGACAAGGTGGTTGAGGGCATCGCGGCCGAGGCCGGCAAGATCAAGCTCGGCCACGGGCTCGACGCGGGCACCGAGATGGGTCCGCTCGTCTCCGCGGTCCAGTACGAGCGCGTGACCGGCTACTTGGAGGCCGGAAAGAGCGAGGGCGCCAGGGCGATCGGCTGCGGCAATGCCGTGCCCTCAGGGAAGGGCTACTTCGTGCCGCCGACGATCCTCACCGACACCAACCCCGGCATGAAGGTGGTGCGCGAGGAGATCTTTGGGCCCGTGCTGGTCGCCACGCCCTTCGACGAGGTGGACGGCGCGCTGATCGCGGAGGCCAACAATACGGTCTACGGGCTCGCGGCCGGCGTCTGGGGTAAGGACACGGGCCGGGCCCAGCAGGTCGCGCACCGGCTCCGGGCCGGGACGGTGTGGATCAACTGCTACCACGTCTTCGACGCAGCGCTCCCGTTCGGCGGCTACAAGCAGTCCGGCTGGGGGCGCGAGATGGGGCAGGCTGTGCTGTCAAACTACCTTGAGACCAAGGCAATCACCACGCGCCTGGGATCGCTCTGACTTCCGCGCCGGCCCCACTGACCGTGGGGCCGGCTGTGGCGTGATAGGACAGCGGCGATGGCCACCCGGAGGATCTGGAGGCTGTCGCCCGATTGAATCATGTCAAATATGCCTCGCGGTACTCTTCGACATCGGAGCCGCTCGTTCCGGCACGGTTCCGCTTCGGGTTACAGGTCAGTGCAGCCGCGCCGCTGCAACGCGCAAAGCCGAAGGCTTGGTTTCGAAAGCGACCGCAACATGCTGCGATGGCGTCTGGCCGGAAGCGGCCTGACCGCTCTGGCCGACGTTTTGGAGCGGACCTGCGGAATCCGGCGCGATCGGGCCACCCGTCCTTACATCGGACCGCCCCATCTCCGGTCGGGGACGAGACGATCGGACCTCACCTTCAGGACGGAGACATTCTCGGTCGCCCCGGAAATGCCCGGAGCGCCAATCGGTCACGGCGCGAGACAGGGCGACAGCGGTGTCAGTCCGATACAACGCAGCAAGGCGGATTGTACGTGCAGGCGCGGCTCTTAATCCACGCGATCCCCGCGCCGCAGAAATTTCGGCCGCATGTTGCGGTCTCGAACGAAGACCTTGAACAATCCGTATTGATCATCTTGGGCTTGTTGGCTTTGCAGCTTGACGGCCCGTCCTGATTCGAAGAGATCCTGCGTCCAGAGTGCCACGACGAAGGGCACGCGACGCAAACGCTCGTCTGGAGAGGAAATGATGGTCTTCGCAGGTCGCACGGCTGCTGCCGTGCTCTTGTTCACGCTCGCAGCGGTGCCGGCACACGCTGCAGACCCGATCAAGATCGGGCTGAGTGGCCCCTATACCGGCGGCTCGTCTTCGATGGGCGTCTCGATGCGCGACGGCGCCAAGCTCGCAGCCGCCGAGATCAACAAGGCCGGCGGCGTGCTCGGCCGCCCCATCCAGCTCATCGAGCGCGACGACGAGGCCAAGAACGAGGTCGGCGCGCAGGTCGCACAGGAGCTGATCAACAAGGAGAAGGTGGTCGCCACCGTCGGGTTCATCAACACCGGTGTCGCGCTGGCCGCCCAGCGCTTCTACCAGGAGGCCGAGATTCCGGTCTTCAACAACGTCGCCACCGGGACGATCATCACGAACCAGTTCAAGGAGCCGGATTACGACTCCAACTACGTCTTCCGGAACTCCGCCTACGACGTGCTCCAGGCGGGCCTTATGGTCGACGAGGCCCTGGCGCAGAACCACAAGAAGATCGCGGTCCTCGCCGATTCCACCAATTACGGCCAGCTCGGGCGCGAGGACATCGAGAAGTACCTCGCCACCAAGAACGTGAAGCCCGTCGCCGTCGAGAAGTTCAACATCAAGGACGTCGACATGACGGCCCAGCTGCTCAAGGCGCAGCAGGCCGGCGCCGACGTGATCCTCGCCTACGGGATCGGACCGGAGCTGGCCCAGATCGCCAACGGCATGGCCAAGCTCGGCTGGAAGGTCCCGATGATCACCAGCTGGCCGTCCTCGATGCAGAGCTTCATCGACATCGCCGGCGCGAACGGCAACGGCGTGATCATGCCGCAGACCTTCATCGAGGATCAGACACTGCCGAAGCGCAAGGCGTTCCTGGAGAATTATTACAAGACCTACGGCGTCACGAAGATCCCGACCCCCGTGGCGGGTGCGCAGGCGTACGACTCGATCTACCTGCTGGCCGCGGCGATCAAGCAGGCGGGCGGCACCGACGGCCCGAAGATCCGCGCCGCCCTCGAGAACTTGAACGAGAAGGTCGAGGGCGTGGTCACCACCTACGACAAGCCCTTCACCGCCAAGGACCACAACGCGATCTCGCGCAACATGGTCGTGTTCGGGAAGGTGCAGGACGGCAAGATCGTCTACGACAAGGCCGAAGACGCCAAGAACGCCGGCGTCGTTCGCCTGAAGGAGAAGTCCTCGAACTGAGGACCCGGACG